>JBLNEK010000001.1:0-70806 GCA_050262635.1 Candidatus Sericytochromatia bacterium
GTCAGTCCTCTCGCCTGAACAGGAAGCGTCGATGAACCCGTTCAAACTTCCGCACGAAGAAGACCGCAGCTCGTGGGTGTCGAAGGCTCGCTGCCGCTCGGCCGACCCGGATCAGCTCTTCGTTCGCGGGGCCGCTCAGAAAAAAGCGGCCGCGATCTGCCGAGCCTGTCCGGTGGTTATGGAATGTGCAATCGACGCGCTCGACAACGAGATCGAGTTCGGTGTCTGGGGTGGTATGACCGAACGCCAGCGCCGCGCGCTGCGCAAGCGGCACCCCGAGGTGGCTTCCTGGGCCGACTTTTTCGCCGAGCAGCACAAGCAGCGCACCGTCGGCGATTCGGCCTGACCGGTCTTTATAGTTCAGTTCACCGGCACGTCGAGGATCGGCCGCTGGGCATACGCGCCGGCACCGTCGAAGTGCCACCACTCGCCCTTGTACACCGTCAAGCCGCCCGTGCTCATCGCGGAGCGCAGGCGGGCCCGGTTCGCCTGCTGCTCGGCGCTGACGCCTTGTGTTGCGAAAGCGTTTGCGCGCGAAGTGAAGTCGTCGAAGTCTGTGCCCATGTCGGCAAGGCACAGCGCCGAGATCTGTCGCCCGGGCGGGCACTGCTGCTGGCGGCTTGCGAACGTCGAGTCCACCGACCGCCCAGCCTCGTGGCTGCGCGCGTACGGACCCGGCCGGGCGACCCAATCCGGGTTCGGCACCGCCTCCCACATCCTGACCTGCACGTCGTGGGGCCGGTAGCAGTCCCAGAAGACCAGCACGTCTGGACGCAGCGCACCGGCAGCCGCCGCGAGACCCGGGGCCATCGACTGGTCGACCAAGCAACGAGCGTCGGGCGGGTACATCGGGGCTCCGACGAAGTTGTTGGCCGTGGCGTAGCGCAAATCGACTACCGCGTCAGGCACCACGGAGCGAACGTCGACGAAGCCCGCCGCCTGCGCTTGTGAACTCAGCGGCGGCACCGCGCTCGGTGTGGTCGTCGGTGCGGCCAAGGTCACGCCAGAGACGCCGCAGCCCGCACTGCTCGTCACGACGAGTACGGCGAGCACGCATCGAAGACCGCGCATCACTGCATTGTGCCCCCCACAGCAACCCTTCGGGCACTCAGCAGATTCTCAACAGATTCTTCGCACAGTGCGTACCCGCCTCCCAGCAATTGACTACGAGGCGCGCGCAGGATGAGCTTTGCCCCCATTTCTGAGCAGCCGGAGCGATCATGAGGACCGAACCATCCGCAGCCGTCGAACGCTACCTCCGCTCACGCGGGCTTCGTTATTTCCGAGGCCGGCACGATGGCGAGTACTTCTTCATCTTGAGAGTCGGTCACCAGCAGTTTCATGTTCACGTCGAAGTCGTCGAGGGCACGCAGAATGTCGTCGCTGTCAAAGTCGCACCGGCACATTTCTTCCCCGCCACCGACCGTGACCGGTTGGATGGCTTCGCCCGCGAATGGAATGCAGGCAGCCGGTACGCCGAGGTGGTGGTGTACGAGTCGTCGGACCCCACCCGGATCGGTCTGGCCGCGTTGAGCTCGTATCGCCTCGACGACGCCGACGACTTCGCCGAGTTCGCCGACAAGGCAATCCGTTCGGCCGTCAAGCTGCTTGCCGAGCCGACTCCCGCACCCGAGCTTGCAGACGCGAGTTAGCCGCCTGCAAGCGAACGCGCTGCGCCGCTATTGTCGTATCTTTAGCAAATGCGGATCGTCGATGCCGACGGCCACGTGGCCGAGGGGACGTCTCTGGCGCTGGAGGCGATGAAACGTTGGCCCGAGCACATCAGGCCGCGCCCCGACGGCCGCGGTCTGGTGATCGAAGGCCGCAACTATCCCGAGGACACCGGCCCCGGCGCAGGTTGTCCGACCGAGCACGGCCTCAGCGCAGTGCCCGGCATCAACTGCAGATCCGTGGAAGGGGTGCTCGGCGACGCTGACCGCGACCAGATCGACACGATGGTGCTGTATCCGAGCCTTGGGCTGTGCACTCCGACCCTCGAGGATCCTGACTTCGGGGCAGGCTTTGCTCGCCTTTACAACCAGTGGATCGCGGACTTCTGCGCCACGACGCATGGCCGCCTGCGCGGGATTGCCGTCACCCCGATCGAGCACGGGCAGGTCGCCATCGACGTCATGCGCGAAGCCAAAGAGCTGGGTCTCGTCGCCACGCACATCCCGCCCGCCCTCAAGGCACGCAACCTCGACCATCCCGATCTCGACCCGTTCTACGCCGCAGCGGTCGAGCTCGACATGCCGCTTGGCATCCACGGCGCTCCCGGCGTGCACATGCCCAAGATCGGCGTCGATCGCTTCACCAATTACGTTCAGGTGCACTGCATCAGCTTTCCGTTCGATCAGATGACCGCGATGACGGCCCTGGTGTCGGGTGGTGTCTTCGACCGCCATCCCGGTCTGCGGGTGGCGTTCCTCGAGGCCGGCGTCGGCTGGGTGCCGTTCTTCATTGACCGCCTGCACGAGCACTTCGAGAAGCGCGGCAACTGGATTCAGAACGGCTGGTAGCGAGACCCGCAGGAATACCTGGCCGACGGTAACATCTGGACCACGTGCGAGCCGGAAGAGCCGATCCTGCCGGGAGTGGTCGACGTGCTCGGTGATGACTTCATCATGTTCGCCAGCGACTACCCGCACTGGGACGGCGAATGGCCGGAGAGCACAAAGCATCTGCGTACCCGGCCCGACATCAGCGAGCAGACCCGAACAAAGATCGCCGGCCTCAACGCATTGCGGTTCTACGGCTTGCCTGCAGCGAGTCACCGAGCGTCCACAGCGCCACACCGAGCAGCACCAAGTCTTTGAGCAGGAACTGTCCCGGCAGCGCCGACAACACCGGTATGGCACCCGCGTGGTTGCCGACCACGCCTGGCGTCGTGAACAGGAAGGTCACCGTCCCGAGGAAGAGCACCACCGCCATCGCACTTCCGACAGCCCCCAGTAGCGGCCAAACCGGCTGCAGAGCAATGAGTATCGCGGCCACGAACTCCGCGGTTCCGAGCCCGACCGCGACGGTCTTAACACTGACCAAGTCGTAGAGCCACGACATCAGCGGACTGTGCTCTATCAGTACGCGACTCTCCATCTTCACGTACTTGCCGAAGCCGATCCAGGCGAGAACGACCACCAATCCATAGCGGCTGACCGCTCGGCCCGCTGTGGTGAAGAACGTCGACGCGTCGTTCACGTGCTTCAGCGCCATCCAGTGATCCCTTCGCCGAGCCCGCCCTCAGCGTTGTATCCGCCGGAGGGCCCGCCGTTACAAGGAGAGAAACGGTGACTCAGCGACGCTGAGCGCGGCGTTCGACTTCAGTGGGGACCACCGGCTCTCGCGCCCAGGGCCCGCGGGTGACCGCCTGCATCCTGATCTCGGGCAGGTCGACGGACGGGTCGACGGTGTCCAGCCATGCGACGGCTTCGGCGACGTCACCAGCACGGATCGCGTACATCTCGAATGGGACGTCGGCCAACATGTCCGTCTCGACCGGACCCGGTGTGACGACGTGGACGTTGATTCCGTCACGGTCGACCTCGAGTGCGAGCGCACGCGCGAACGCGTTCATCCCGGCCTTCGACGCCGAGTAGGCCGTCCTCGCCCGCATCGGCTCGTGAGCGGCGGACGACGAGACGAACACGATGCGCGAGCCCGCCGTCATCAGCGGCAGCGCCGCCGACGTGACGACGAAGCACGAGTCGAGGTTCGCCGACATGATCGTGCGCCACTGCTCGAAAGTCTGCTTGCGCGCGTATGTTCCGCCGAGCACGCCCGCGGCGTGGACCAGCAGGTCGATGTGTCCAACCGCGGCGACCGCAGGCTGAACTCCCTGCGGAGAAGACACATCGGCGGCGACGTAGCGCGCTCCCATCCCCTCGGCTGCCGCGCGCAGCGGCTCCTCGCGGCGGGCGGTCAGCACGACGTCGTAGCCCAGTTCCACGAGCTTTCGCCCGCAGGCCTTTCCGATCCCGCCGCTGCCCCCGGTGATCAATGCCGTTCGCACACAGCGCCTCTCAACGGCGTCGCCGGGCCATCGCCTGCGGCGACAACGCGATGATCCGCTGTTCGGGATCGCCGGCCATGAAATAGGTCTGGGTGTCGGCGAGGTGACGCGCGGCCAGCCGGCGCGCGCGTTCGCCCTCTCCTTCCTCGATCGCATCCGTGATCTTGTTGTGCGTGCTCAGCGCGACTTTGCGCTTTCCCATCGACGGGTACTCGCCGCGGGCCGCGGTCTTGTCGGCCCACTGCTGCAGGTGGCTGGTCCACAGCGTCTCCAGGCTGCCGACCACGGCGATCATCGTGTGGTTGCCGCAGCCACGCACGATCTCGTCGTGGAACTGGTTGCCGATCTCCGTGAAGCGTGCGCCGTCGTCAATGCTGTCGGCCATCGCCTGGTTGAGCTCGCGAAGCTTGGGGATCAGCTCGTCGGCGCGGTCAGCGCGCCGCGCGGCCAGCGCCGCGCACATCGGTTCGAGCTCCTGCAGCGCTGTCCCGAGATCGGCCAGTGGCACATAGTCGCTCTGCAGCAGCAGGCCCAGCATGTAGGCGGCGCTCGCCTTGGCCGGCGCGTGTACCACTGCGCCGCCGCGGTTTCCGCGCCGCACCGAGACCAGGCCTTCAGTTTCGAGGATTCGCAACGCTTCTCGCAGCGACACCAGGCTGACGTTGAACTGCTCGACAAGCACTTCCTGACGCGGGAGCACGTCGCCGTCGGCCAGTTCCCCGTCGATGATCTGCCTGCGTAGTTCGTCGGCGATGATCTCGGCGGTCCTGCGCGCCGAGAGCCGACGCCGGACGTCCAAGCCGATGCCTTGCGCTGTCATTGCCCGGTAATGCTAACAGCCGGCTATCCGGCAAAACTAACTAAGATAGCCGTTCGTGGCGCCTACTCCGTTGACGGATCTGCGCGTCGTCGAGATCAGCGACCGTATCGCCGGCGACTACTGCGGCAAGTTGCTTGTCGACGCCGGTGCCGACGTCGTCAAGGTCGAGCCTGCGCACGGAAGCCCGCTGCGCCGTTTCACCGTCACTGGCGCCGTCCCCGCCCCCAGCTGCGATGCGCCGCTGTTCAGCTACCTCAACGCCGGAAAGCGCAGCATCACAACGCATTACGACGAGCTGGTCACCCGCGCCGATGTCGTCGTCGTGACCGCCGGCCCGGCGCACAGTGGCGTCGATCCGCAGCGGCTGCTGGCGGACGCGCCGACAAGCGTCGTTGTCACCGTGTCCGACTTCGGCTGGACCGGGCAGTGGGCCGACCGGTCCGCGACCGAGTTCACGTTGCAGGCATGGTCGGGCTGCACCGGATTCCGTGGCGAGCCTGACGGCCCGCCGATCTCCATCGGCGGCGAGTTGGGGGAGTACATGGCCGGCGCGTTCGCGGCCTTGGGCGCTCTGGCGGTTCACCATCGGGTGCGCCACGGCGGAGCCGGTGAGCACCTTGACCTCTCGGTCCTGGAGGCGATGACGCTGATGCAGAGTTGTGAGTGGCTGCACAGCAAGCTCATGGGCGTCGGGCCGATCACGCGGTCCGTCGAAGTACCGTCGATCGAACCGGCCAAGGACGGCTACGTCGGCATCACGATGGTCACCGGTCAGCAGTGGCTCGACTTCGCGGCCATGCTGGACTGTCCCGAGTTCGCCGAAATCCCTGAGCTGCGTTTCCAGTTGGGCCGCTGGGCGCACCGCGACTCGATACGGGAACGCGTGCGCGGGTGGCTGAAGGACCGCACGGTCGCCGAGGTCGTCGAACTGGGTCAGCTGTTCCGCTTGCCCATCGCACCGCTGGGCAACGGCGCCACGATTTCGGATATGGAGTACATGCGCGAGCGCGGGGTGTTCGTGCCCAACCCTGCAGGGTTCCGCCAGCCGCGCAGCCCGTGGCTGATGTCGGTCGCACGTCCCGCCCCGATCAGCAGCACTCCGTCGCCCGGTCAGGACGACGGCCAAATTGATTGGCCGTCAAGGCAACCCGGCGCCCCGTCGTCACACGCCCTCCCGCTCGACGGGGTCCGCATCATCGACCTGACCGCGTTCTGGGCCGGCCCGTCGGCCACCCACGCGCTCGCGGCGTTCGGTGCCGACGTCGTCAAGGTCGAGTCCATCCAGCGCCCAGACGGCATCCGGTACTCCGGCGGGATGCGCAAAGACGTCGACGACTGGTGGGAGTACGGCTGGCTGTTCCAGGGCGTCAACACCAACAAGCGGTCGGTGACACTAGACCTGCAGTCCGCGAGAGGCGTTGCGCTGTTCAAAACCCTGGTAGCACAGGCCGACGCGGTGATCGAGAACTTCTCGCCGCGGGTGATGGACCACTTCGGCCTGGGCGCCGACACGCTGCTCGACGTGAATCCCGGCCTGGTCGTCGTACGGATGCCGGCGTTCGGGCTCGACGGGCCGTGGCGCGACCGCGTCGGCTTCGCCCCGACGATGGAGCAGATCGCGGGGCTGGCATGGGTGACCGGGATGCCCGACGGGCCGCCGGTTGCGCCGCGGGGGCCCTGCGATCCGCTGGCCGGCGTGCATGCCGCGTTCGCCCTGCTGGCCGCACTCACATTCGCGGAGGACACCGGCCGCGGCCAGCTCGTCGAGTTGCCGATGATCGAAACGGTGCTGAACGTAACCGCCTCGCAGCCAATCGAATTCGAGGTGTTCGGCCGCGTGCTGCAGCGTCGTGGCAACCGCGGCGGCCCCGGAACGACGCAGAATCTCTACCGCTGCGCCGGCGACGACGACTGGATTGCGCTGACCGTGCGCACCGACGCGGAATGGGCGGCGCTGACGCAGGTGATGGGACGTCCGGGCCGGGCGAAGCCCGACGACGCCGACCGTGACTTGCGGGAGTGGTTCAGCGTGCAGAAGGCTCGCGACGTGGTCGAGCGCCTCGCCGGCGCCGGCGTACCGGCCGCGGTGGTGGTGTCTCCGTCGGCGGTCACGGAGAACCCGCAGCTGCGCCACCGCGGCTTCTTCGAGCGGCTGGAGCATCCACGCACCGGGCCCGGGTGGTATCCGTGCCCGCCGTTCGCGCGACTGACCGGGGTGCAGCGGTGGCTGTCGCGCCCGGCACCGACACTGGGCCAGCACAACAGGGAAGTGCTCGCTTCGATGTGCGGCCTCAGCGAGCGCGATCTCCGAGACCTCGCGGCAGACGCGGTGATCGGTACTCGGCCCAAGAACCTCTGACCGCGAGCAGACGCGAAAGCACCTCATTTCGGCACGAAATGGGTGCTTTTGCGTCTGCTCGCGGGGGAAAGGGGCGGTGAGTACGCTTGGTCGCTGTGAGCGAGCAGCGACGCGCTGACCCCCGGCCGGCGCTGTCACGTGCTCGGCTGCTGGATGCGGCGACGTCCCTGTTGCGCGCGGGCGGACCGAGTGCGGTGACCGTCGACGCCGTCACACGTGCCGCGAACGTCGCGCGCGCGACGCTGTATCGCCACTTCCCGAGCGGCAACGACCTGCTCGCAGCCGCGTTCTACTCCCTGATCCCGCCTGCGCCGACGCCCCCGGAGCAAGGCTCGCTGTCCGAGCGGCTGACGACGCTGGTGCAGGCATGGGCCGAGTCGATGGCCGAAGCTCCGGCAGCGCTGTCGGCGGTCTCCTGGTTGTCGCTGGGAGGCGGCATCGACCAGTTGCCGAGCCAGCGGCCCCGCGCCACCACAGACAGCGTCGAGATCCGCACGCTGCGAGAGCGGATCGTGCAGCAGTACTCGGCACCGTTCGACGCGATCTTCGACAGCCCGCAGGCGCAGGCCGAACTCGGTGACGTCGACCGCGTTCAGGCGATCGCGCTACTGCTGGGTCCCATAATGCTCGGCAAGCTGTCGACGCTGACCGACTTCGACTACCGCGCATGCGCTCGGGCGGCCGTGGACGGCTTCCTGGCGACCCACGCGGGGTCAGCGTCGCGTCAGCGAGATCCCCATCTCGTCGAAGATGTACATGTTGGTGACGAGGCTGGGGTAGGTGACCTTCGGTGAACCGAGCCTGATTTCGTCGGCACCGAGCAGCAGTTCGTCGAACACTGCGCGGATCTCGGCTCGTGCCAGCATCGCACCCAGACAGTGGTGCGGGCCACCGCCGCCGAACGCGACATGCGGATTCGGGTCGCGCCCGATGTCGAACGTGAACGGCTCGGCGAACACGTCCTCATCGCGGTTGGCCGAGCGCAGCATCGACACCACCCGGTCTCCCTTCGGGATCGGATGCCCGTCGATCTCCAGGTCCACCTTCGCCGTGCGAGTCCAATAAGTCACCGGCGTCGCCCATCGCAGCACCTCTTCGACGGCCGAAGATCGCACGTCCTCCTCGTCGCGGTAGCGCTCGATTTGGTCTGGGTTGGCGACGAACGCCTGCAACCCGGCCGCCAGCGCGTTCTTCGTCGTGTCGCTGCCGGCGAAGGCCAGCACGAAGAAGAAGATCTCCAGCTCGTCCGACGGCAGCGAGAGCTGCTCCCCGTCGTCGCCGGTGATCACCGCCGACGTGAGCGTGCTCCAGATGTCGTCTGCCGGGTTGGCCCGCTTCTCGGCCGTCAGCTCGAGCGCATACGAGAAGATCGCCGCGTAGAGGTCGATTTCGTCCTGTTCGGTCAGCCCAGCCTTGGGGGACTTGGCTTTCAGGATCCGGTCGAAGCATTCGAAGATGCGGGGACGGTTCGGCTCCGGCATGCCGATGATGTCGCCGATCACGGTCATCGGCAAGAGGTCGGCGACGTCACCGATCCAGTCGCCGCCGCCATTGGCCAGCAGCCGGCCGACCATCGACGCGGCCCGCGAGCGGATACCTTCCTCGAGCTTGGCGATGGCCCGCGGCGTGAACGCACTCGCGATCACCCTGCGCCGTTTGGTGACGTCGGGCGGGTCCATATTGATCAGAGTCGGATACGACGAGAACGTGTCCATGGCCTGGATCAGCGGCCCGTCGGCCGCGGTGAACGACTCGGCGTCGCGGTGGATGCGCAGGGCGTGCTGGTGCTTGGTGGTCATCCAGAAGTCGCGCTGCACGGTTTTGGCCACGCCGGGAGTGAGCTCGTGGTGGAAGATCGGGTTCTCCCGACGGAGCCGGGCGAACAGCTCGTCGGGAAAACCGTTGTGCCACAACGAGAAGTCCGACAGGTCGACCGGAGCCGCCGCCGTCATGCCGGATCCTCGCACGCGCTGTCTTGACCCATCATCTTAAAATACTAAAGATAGGCGCCGAGTGAATGGAGGGCCAGTGACGGACGCGACGATAGATCCGTCGGAACGGGAGTTTGGTCCGAGCGGGATCAGCCTGTCGCCATACCGGTTTCCGACGGGCTGGTTCGTCGTCGGGTTCGCCTCCGACCTCGCTGCCGGGCAGGTGAAGCGGGCCCACTACTTCGGCGAAGAGCTGGTGATCTTCCGTACCGCGTCGGGGCGGATCCACGTACTGGACGCCTACTGTCAGCACCTCGGCGCGAACATGGGGGTGGGCGGCACCGTCGAGGGTGAGCACATCGTCTGCCCGTGGCATGGGTGGCACTGGACCGGAGAGGGCGCCAACGCGCTGATTCCCTACAGCAAGATCGGCTGCAAGAACAACGTCCGGATCCGCAGTTACCCGGTGGGTGAGTGGTACGGCTTCATTCTCGTCTGGCACGAGCGCCACGGCCGGGCACCATACTGGCAGCCCCCGGTGCTGCCTGAGCTGGAGACGGACGAGTACTACCCGCTGCACCCGCACAGCCGCATGGTCAACCGGGTGAAGGTGCATCCGCAGATGATCATCGAGAACGCCGCCGACCCGTATCACGTTCAGTACGTGCACAAGGCGGCCAATCCCGCGAACACCGCCTCGTTCGAGGTCAGCGGTTATCACCTGCACGCTACTGTGAACGCGAATTTCGGCGGGGGACGGGCGAAGACGTGGCTGACGCCCAACGGGCCTGTCGACGCGAAGATCATCTACGACAACTACTCGCTCGGGTTGGGCATCGTGCGTTTCCCGTCCGAGTTGGTGGCGACGATCCAGGTGACCGGTCAGACGCCGGTCGACGAGGATTACACCGACTACTTCTACACCCAGGCGTCGATTCGCGAGCCCGGCGATTCGGGCGACCAGCCGGCCGGGCGTGCCGCGCGGTTCCTGCAGTTGCAGCAGGAGGTGATTAAGCAGGACTTCTTCACCTGGGAGAACATGAAGTACCTGGAGAAGCCGAACCTGGCGCCAGAAGAGGCGCGCGACTACGCCGCTCTGCGCCGATGGGCGCACCGGTTCTATCCGGGACCTGACGCGTCGCCGACAGACTTCGGGTACACCGCCGACGGCGCGCCCGACCCGGCGGCGGCCATTGCGTAATGCCCATCAGCCCGGCTGTGTTTGGGGTCGAACGATTCTCAGTGCCTGCAGTGCTCGACGTGCGTGCCGAAGAGTTCGGCGACCGGGTGATGATGTTGATCGCCGGCACGCCGGTGACATTCGCGCAGATGCGCGAAAGATCCTGCGCCGCGGCGAATGTGCTGGCAGAGCTCGGCATCCGGCGGGGGCAGACGGTGGCTCTGTTCACCGGGACATGCCCAGAGTGGGTGTACTTCTGGCTGGGCGCGGCGCGGATCGGCGCGATCACCGCGGCGGTCAACGCGGCGAACATGGGCGAGTTCCTGTCGCACGCCTTGCGGCTTTCGCACACAGAGCTAGTCATCGCCGACGCCGAGCGTGCGGAGCGCGTCGATACTGGTGAACGCGTACTGGTACTGGGCGATTCGCTCAGCGAGCAACTGAACGCGGCAAGCATGGAGTCGGAGGCGTTCGAAGCCCAGGCGGGGCCGCACGAGGTCGGTGCACTGTTTTTCACGTCGGGCACCACCGGCCGGTCCAAAGCCGTTGTCACGTCGTGGCAGTACTTGTTCACCGCGGCGGCAACGGTCGCGGCCGCCTGGGAGTTCGCCTCCGGTGACGTGCTGTGGACGGCGATGCCGCTGTTTCATCTCAGCGCCGCGCCGAGCGTACTGGTGCCGATGCTCGTCGGCGCCACCACCGTGCTCGCGGACGGCTTCCATCCCGCACGGGTGTGGGATGACGTAACCGCCTGCGGTGCGGTCGGATTCGCCGGCGCGGGCGCAATGGTGTCGATGCTGATGAACCGGCCGCCACAGCCTCGCGACGCCGCGCTTGGCCTGCGGTTCATTTCGGCGGCACCGATCGCAGCCGACGTGTACCGCACGATCGAACAACGCTACGGCTGCCGGGTGGTGACGATGTACGGCCTGACCGAGGCCTTCCCGATCGCGGTCAAGGCCGTTTCCGACGAGGGCGTGCCCGGAACGTCGGGTACGGTCAACGACGCGTTCGACGTGCGCATCGTCGATGGGTACGGACGGGAGCTACCTGCGGGCGCCGTAGGCGAAATCACCTGCCGGGCGCGGCATCCAGATGTCATGAGCACGGGCTATGTCACCGAAGACGCAACGGGCTTCAGAGTCCAGGCGCATCCGGAGTGGTTCCACACCGGCGACCTCGGCAAGATCGACGCGGCCGGCCACCTGACCTATATTGACCGCGCCAAGGACTCGCTGCGCCGGCGCGGCGAGAACGTGTCGTCGGTGGAGATCGAGACGGTGGTCATGCGTCATCCCGGCGTCGCGGAGGCGGCAGCGGTCGCCGTCCCCAGCGACCTGACCGAGGACGACATTCTCGTCGTCGTCACACCGCGGCCGGGTGTGACGCTCGACTACACCGAGCTGCTCGACTTCTGCGCGGCCAGGATGCCGTACTTCTGCGTGCCCCGATACCTCGAAGTGCTCGACGAGATCCCCAAGAACGTCATCGGGCGTATCCGCAAGGACGTCTTGCGCAACCGTGGACTGACCGACGCGACCTGGGACCGAGAAGCGCACGGCTACATACTGACTCGCTAGAGAGGCAACACGTGACCTTGACCTATCAACAGCAGTACGTGGTGGACGGATTAGCCGGGCGCGCCGCGATTCTCAACCTGACCGCCCGGCACAATCGGCTGTATTCGGCCGGCGACCTTGCCGGGTGGATCGCCACGTTCCGCCACTCGGGCGCGACGTACACGCGCGCGGGCGAAACGTTCACCGACCTGCGTGCCGCGTTCGACGGCGGCGACGGGCGGCGTCTGGTCACCGTCGACCACGAGATAGCGGTCGACGGGGTGGATGCGACGCAGCGCTGCGTGGCGCTGCTGTACAGCGGTGGCGTGCTGCGCGGCACCGGAACATACTGTGACCGGTTGGTTTACGAGCGAGGCGGCTGGTACTTCGCGTCCCGCGAGCTGGAGTGGGACGCGGTGTGAACTGCGAGCTCGCGTTCGGCAGCTACGAGGACGCGCTGAAGATGGTGGGCTTTCGCGCCGAGCCACGGTTTGCCGGAATTGCGGTGAGCGCGGCGCGGATTCAGCACTTTGCCGCATTGGTGCGGGACGGCAATCCGGCCTACTGGGACAAGGACTTCGCCGACAGGGTCTGGGGCGGCTTGGTCGCGCCACCCGCGCTGCTGATGGGTCTGCTGATCCCGCCGCCCTGGCTGCCGTCGGGACAACCTCGCGCCGCGTCGATAGCGCTTCGCGTGCCGCTGCCGGGGACCACGTTCATCAACGCCGCAAACGACGCCGAGTTCCTCGATCCGATCCTCGACGGGGACCGGCTCGGTGTCGTCGAGGAGGTGGTGTCGGTGTCACCGGAGAAGACGACGCGGCTCGGAGCCGGCCATTTCGTCGGGACCTGCGAAACCTACCGCCGCGCCGACGGCACCGTGGTGGCCACGAACCGAAACACGTTGTTCCGCTACACCCCGGCAGCAGTGTCATGAGGTGGGACGAGGTCGTCGTGCACGAGGACGTTGCGGAGGTCGTCGACGAGATCGACTACCAGCGGGTGGTGATGAACGCGGGAGCGACGTGGGACTACTTCCCCGGCCATCACGACCCGCAGTATGCCCGGAGTACCGGGCACCCAACGATTTTCGTGAACACGATGCACATTGCGGGGTTCATCGACCGCGTCGCGACCGGCTGGGCCGGCCCGTACAGCCGCGTGGTACGGCGGACGATGCGCATGGCGGGCGCGATCTACGCCGGCGACTCGATGGTCGGGAGGGGCCGGGTCGTCGCCAAGCGCCGTGACGGGTCGAGGCACCTGGTCGATCTGCAGATCACCGTGTGCAACCAGCGCGGCGAACTGTGCTGCCCCGCCGACGTCACGCTGGAACTCGTTGCGCCGAAATAGCATTCCCGTCGCCGCAAAGCACCATTTACGACGTGGAATTTCCCGTCAAGCGGGAGGTGCCCCCAATGTCGGCGCAAGGTCGGGCAGCTTGTCCGCGCTGACCGTGGACTGCAATTCCACGTATTCCGACATCCCTTCGGCACCGAACTCGCGACCGATTCCAGACTGCTTGAAACCGCCGAACGGACAACTGGTGTCGAGCGTGTACATGTTGATTCCGTATGTGCCCGTGCGGATTTGCTCGGCGATCTCCAGACCGTGCGCGGTGTCTGCCGTCCACACCGAACCAGCGAGGCCGTAGTCGCTGTCGTTGGCGATCCGCACGGCATCGCTCTCGTCGGAGTACGTCAACACCGTCACGACGGGCCCGAAGATCTCCTCGCGGGCGATGCGCATGTCGTTTGTCGCGTCGGTGAACAGCGTGGGCCGGACATACCAGCCGCGGTCGTAGGGTGCGTCGGCACCACCGACGACGATCCGTGCGCCCTCGTCGAGGCCCGCTCGGATGTATCCCTGGACGCGGTGCTGCTGGCGTTGTGCCACAAGTGGTCCGATGTCGGTGTCTTCGTCGGCGGGGTCGCCCACCTGAAGGCTCGACATCATCTCGGCCAGTGCGTCGACGAGTTCGTCGTGACGGTTCTCGCTGACCAGGACCCTGGTCTGGGCCACGCAAGCCTGCCCGTTGTTCATCAGGCTGGCGGTCTTGAGGCTCGTGACGGTGTGGGCGATGTCGGCGTCGTCGAGGACGATCGCCGCCGACTTGCCGCCGAGCTCGAGGCTTACCCGCTTGAGCTGCTCGCCGCACAGTGCGGCTATGCGGCGGCCGGTGGCAGACGACCCGGTGAACGAGATCTTGTCGACGCCGGGATGACTGACGAGGCTCTCTCCCGTCTCCCGGCCGCCCGGCAGGATCGACACCACACCCTCGGGCAGGTCGATCGCGTCGAGCATCTCGGCCAGCCACAGCGCATCCAGCGGCGTTTCGGGGGCGGGCTTGACGACGACGGCGCAGCCAGCGATAAGTGCCGGGATCAGCTTGGGCATGATCAAGAACTGGGGCACGTTCCAGGGCACGATCGCGCCGACGACCCCGACCGGCGCCCGCCGCAGATGGACCTCGCCGAACAGTCCCTGGCGTCGCTCCGTCCACGGGAACTCGCGTGCGGTCGCCATCGCGAGGTGCATCTGCGCGAGCGCCCCGGCTGCCTGGCCGAGCCTGCTGAAGGTGCGGGTAGTGCCCATCTCGGCGGTGATGAGGTCGGCCATCTCGTCAAGGTGAGCGGAGTAGATCGCGGCGAGCTTGTCGATTTTCTCCATCCGCTCGGCGACCGAGAGCCGGGGCCACGGGCCGTTGTCGAAGGCATCGCGGGCCGCGGTGACGGCTTTGTCGACGTCGGCGGCCGTGGCCTCCGGTGCCTCGCCGATCGGCTGCTCGGTGTGGGGGGAAATCACCGAGATCGTCTGTCCGCTGGACGGCGACTGCCATCGTCCGCCGATGAAAAGACATTCGTAGTCAAGGGATTTCATAAGGGCCACCGCTCTGTCACCCGGGCTCGTTATTGCTATCCTGCTAACATAGCAAAATGGGTGAAGACCCCCAGCGGTGGAGTCGGTATCCGTTCGACTTGGTGTCCGGCGATTCCCAGTTCCGCTTCCCGGCTGCCGAGGGGGAGCATCCCGACCACGAGTCCGACACCTGGTTTCTGGCCGGGGACCTGACCGGACGGAGCGGCCGGCGGTTCGCGTTCCTGACGATCGTCAACAAGAACAGGCCGGGGCGGGCCGTCGTCGCCGACTTCTACACATTCGCGTTGTTCGACCTCGACAGTGGCACGTACGGGACTTACACCGACTACGACATGCCGCCGGCCAACATCGGTGCCTCACCCAAACTGTCTGCTGCACAAGGGCATCTCGACATCGACTACCAGAGCAGCGCCGGCGCGGCGGTGTGGCGCAGTCGCGGTGCGCCCTACACCTACGACGTCGCACTCGCAGGCATCGACGGGGCGGGTAAGGCGATGAGCTTGCGGCTGAACGTCACGCCGACGCGTGCACCGGTGCCGGTCGGCGCGTCGGTGTACAACGGCAAGATCTCCTGTTTTGGCCAGGACGACACCTACTCCTACTTCCAGACCGGCATGACGATGACCGGCACCCTGCAGTGGGGCGACGTCGACGAAACTGTCTCCGGCAGCGCCGGTCACATCGACCGGCAGTGGTTCCCGCGATACGCCGGCGGCGGCGGCACCGGCGGAGACCCGCGGGCGCGATCGCACGAATGGCGCACGATCCACCTCGACAACGGCATGGACCTCAGCATCTGGCGCCAGTTCGACAGAACGAATCGCAATGGGCTACAACCCTTCTCGGGGGTGACGACGAGCTCGTCGACGGGCCCGCCGCAATGCTTCGAGGATGTCGAGGTCGACGTCACCAGCTACGTGCGATGGCCCGAAGACGTGTGCCCTCTCGTTCCGCCGTTGGCGGAGGCTCGGTACATGCCGGACCGGCATCGCATCTCGTCGCGCGAACTCGATTTCGAACTGACCGGAGAACCGTTGGTGGCAGCGCCCGCGCATGCGTTGCCCATCGAGTACATGGAAGGCCCGTACCGGTACGACGGGACCATGGACGGAAAACCTGTGCACGGCTTCGGATTCTACGAACGCTCCCTTGCGCTGTACCGCGACTGGGAGCTTGTCGACGTGCTCGCGACGGCTACGCACGTCCGCGGGCTCCGGCGATTGATCGACGCCGGGTGTACCGAGGACGCAGTCGCATGGTTGGCGGAGGTTGATGCGACGACCCGAGAGGTGGCGGTCCTTGTCGACGACGTCATCGGCGCGCTTCGCCGCACTGGCCACGAAGGTCACCGAGAAAGTCGGTAGTCGAATTGGCCGGCGTTGAGCGATGATTCGTTAGACCCGGAACGAGCCGCATGTGGTGTGTGTCCCCTGGGAGGCGGGGAACACGAACTGCGAACCTTCGCTGTTACTCCCGTGATTTAGAGACTGCTCGCGCCCACGCCGCATGCCGGTGCTGCAGTCCCGGCTCGTTGCGGCCGAACACCAGGTGTCCACGCACACCCGACTCGAGGTTAGCCTGCAGGCCGGCGACGAGTCCGTAGTCCTCGTCGCGCACCGTGGCGTGGGCGTAGTCGAACACCGCGCGGGCGCCGGCAGCCACCGATTCCGACGAGATGTCCAACGGCGTCGAGTTCTGGTGAACGGTGACCGACCGGCCGGGCACATCGGCCGGGTACACCCGGAACAGCTCGCCGTTGGCCACCGTCACCGACAGCACGATGTTGGGGAACAACGCATAGATGACGACCATGTTCTGCAGCGGGTCCCACTGCTCCTCCGGCACACCGTCCAGATCGCAAATCCCGTTGAGAGGGAACACAAGCCGGTGATGCGGGCCGAACGCCTCGAACACCGTGCAGTTGCTTAACGCGATCGTCGCGAACGTCGTTTTGTGGACGGTCGCGAAGTGGTAGTTCTCGGCGAAGGTGTCGATCGCGAGCTTCCAGTTGATGGGCGAGTCCAGCACCTTCTCGCCCAGCTGCGACCACCGCCCGATGCCCCACGCCTCGAGCTCGTCGCCGAGCGGACCCAGGTGCCCGGCAACGTCGAGCGGGACTCCCGGGTCCAGGGAAAGCCAGAGGAAGCCGGCGTGCTCGGCGGCTGGAA
This sequence comes from Candidatus Sericytochromatia bacterium, assembly GCA_050262635.1. Taxonomy (GTDB): domain Bacteria; phylum Actinomycetota; class Actinomycetes; order Mycobacteriales; family Mycobacteriaceae; genus Mycobacterium. The sequence goes on from JBLNEK010000001.1 coordinate 16,907, forward strand.
GCTCCGTCAAACGTGGAGTGCCCGAGGCTGATTCGGGAAAGCCTTCCTTGCCGGGCACGCCGACGAGGTTCCCGTCGAGATCGTATGTCCATGCGTGATAAGGGCACGAGAGCCGCCGCGCACTGCCACATCCCGACGCGATCTGCGACTGGCGGTGCAGGCATATGTTGTCGAACGCCTTCACCGTGCCGTCGGAGCCGCGGGTGAGAAGGATCGAACGGCCCATCACGGTCTTGGTGCAATATGTTCTCGGCGCGGGCAGTTCGGATGCATAGCCGACGAGCTGCGGGCTTGCCAGCAGCATCTCCCTGTCGAGTGCGTGGCGCCCGACGGACGTGTAGTCGGCCGCCGCGACGGTGTACTGGGTGGGCGCGAGGTCGGTGGTCTTGTCGCGCGCCAGTTTGAGCGCGCGGCGGGTGAGGTCAATCAGCTGATCACGGTTCATGGCCACCCCATATCGCTGTTTTTATAAGGATAGCGTCGGCCGCCGTCGCAGATTCAACCACTCGCGTGACTACGTGCCGGTGGTTGACACCGGTGCCGGCTCGGCGTCGGCGGACGGCGTCAGCCGGCGGCTCCGGTCAAGCCGGTAAAGCGCAATCGCGGAGAGCAATCCGACGAGCACCAATGCCCCCCATACCAGTTCTCCGGCACCAGCGCGTTCAGCCGCGCCCATGACATATCCGGTGCCGAGATTTCCGACGAGAATCCCGAGCCCGACCACCGTGTTGTAGAAGCCGTAGTGGGTGGCCACCACCCTGCCTCGCGACAGCGTGACAACGGTGTCCATCTCGAACGGGAACACGGCAGTAGACCCGACGGCCAGCAGAGTCGCCGAGGCAAGTACCGCGGCCACGGCGGCGATGGTGCCAAGCCGCTCGACGTCGGGGATCAACACCAGCGGCAGGAACGACACCGCCACGATCGTCATCCCGATGACCAGGCTCTGTCCCGATCCCCATCGGGCGGCGAACCATCCGGTGATGCGTAGCTGACCAAGAACCGCGATCAGCCCGGAGACGGCGAACACCCCTGCCACCAGCGTTGCGTCCGAATCCGGGGCCACGATCGACGCCTGCAGCGGTAGCGCGAGATACACCTGGAACGACAACACGTACGAACCGATCATCGCCACCGCGAACCACAGGAAGGGTCGATTCGCCATGACGGCCCGCCAATCGTCGAGCACGGATGTCTTCTCCGTCGGCCAATCCTGGGCAGGCAACGCGACGAGCTGACCGATGGTGAGGATCGCGAAGACAACGGCCGCGGCGCCTGCGACGAGCCGAAAGTCGAAGGCCATCAACGCGAGCCCAACCAACGGCCCGAGGAGGATCCCGCCCTGGTAGAAGATGTTGAACATCGCAAAAGCCTCTAGCCGGCGTTCACCGGCATCGGCGGCAAGATAAGCCCGTACTGCAGGGTTGAACAGCGCGCCGGCGAAACCCGTCGCAGCGGCGGCTATCAGAACCAGCGGAAGCGTGTTCGCGAACGCCAGCAGCAAGAATCCGCCGGTCCGCAGCAAGCAACCGGCGACGATCAGGGGCTTGTATCCGAGTCGGTCGGCCAACGTGCCACCGACGATGAACATGCCCTGCTGCGAGAAATTGCGGACACCGAGAACGAGCCCGACCGCCCAAGCCGCTAGCCCGAGTGGACCCGCGAGGTAGCCCGCGAGGTAGGGCATGAGCATGTAGAACCCGAGGTTGATCCCGAATTGGTTGACCATCAGCAATCGACTGGCCGCATCGAAGCTGCGGAAGGTTGCGAGGAAACTCATGGCGTCACCGCCGCCAGAGGGTCGACTACCGTCGCGCAGCGCGTCCAAGTGCGTACCACCCGTTGGCCGGGATGGGTGATCACTGCCGGTTGCGACGGCGCGCCGTCCAAGAAGAGGTCGTGTTCTCGGCAGTAGTCGTCGTTGTACACCGTGTCGAAATAGCGCTGGGGACCGTCAGGGAAGATCGCCGCGATTGCGGTGTGAGCAGGATGGGTGTCTGCTGCCCATCCAGCCACCAGCGCGACCGCCCCGACACTCCATCCGCCGCTCGCATAATGAGTCGCCGCCAATCTGCGGCACGCCCACACCGCTTCGGCGGGTGCGACCCAGTGCACCTCGTCGAATGCCTCGTAGTCCACGTTGCCGGGGTAGATGCTCGAGCCCAGTCCGCGCATGAGCCGTGGGGCGGCAGGCTGTCCGAAAATTGTCGATCCGACGGTGTCGACGCCGATCAACTTCAGCTCGGGATTGAACCGTCGCAACACTCGCGCCACTCCTGCGGAGTGACCACCGGTTCCCACGGAGCAAACCAGGACATCGATGTGCTCCAGTTGGGCGATGAGTTCGTGAGCGAGCGGCTCATAAGCCGCGACGTTGTCGGGGTTGTTGTACTGATCGGGGTACCAAACATTCGGATCAGCGGCGAGAATCTCTGCAACGCGGTCCCGGCGGCCCTGCTGCCAACCGCCGACTGGGTGCGGTTCGGTGACCACCTCCACCTCGGCGCCGTAGGCCGACAGCATGCGCTGGATGATCGGCTCCATCCCGGGATCGGTAACGAGGGTGACGGGGTGACCGTATACGGTACCCGCCAGCGCGAGGCCCAATCCCATTGTGCCGCTTGTCGACTCGACGATGCGTGCGCCCGGAGGCAGATCCCCCTTGTGTCTGGCGCGATCGACCATATGCATGGCGGGGCGGTCTTTCATGCCGCCGGGATTGAATCCCTCGAGTTTCGCCCAGAACCCGCGCCGCTCGGTGGCGGTGAAGGGTCCGGAGATCCACAGCACGGGGGTGCGCCCCACCATCGTGCCGGGGCGGTGATAACGGTCGGTTGTCTGGTGGTTGATCGAACTGGACAGGAGATGGGTCATGGAATCGTCGCTTCTGCATCAAGCTGCGCAAGGCAGCGGCTGAGGTGGGCAGCGGTCACCGACCGTGCGCGCTCCGTGGCAACGACGGTCTGGCGCCGCCTTCTCAGCGACGAGCGATGCAGAGACCGGTAATTACTTCTCGGCCCGTGAGAGAACTCGCGAAGGGCCGCGGCGGGCCACGCACCGCAGCCATGACAGCACGGGTCATGAGCGCGGTGGCCGCAACAAACGCCGCCATGAGACCCGTGGCGATCAACGTCGTGACTGTGCGGGGCGGCAACGCGGCGGTGAAAACTTCGCGGGGTGTCGGTGCGGTACCACGGCCGATGTGCGGGTGGTCGGAAACGACCGCCGGTTGGGCGTCGTGGGATGTCGCCGTGACGTGTGGGTGGTGCGGTGTGATCGTTTGCGTGTGTGCCGGCCCACCATCAGTGGTGAGAGCGAGCATCCAGACGGCCGTCATCACTGCCACGGCCGCATGCAGCCGGGACATCGGACGGGCGCCGGTCGCTCTCACAATGCTGAAACAGTAACAGCGCAAATGCCGGTGACCGACGAGCCGACAACTTGAGGCGATGTTGTGATCGGCCCGAAATAGTGAGCTCGACGCTCGATAGCCCACATCGCAAATGCCTTCCAGCCGTCCGCCTGCACTACCCCCAGGGGGTATACGGCGAACGTATCACACGGGAGACGGAGGCAGGCGTCGTCACTCTCGACATCGACGGGACGAACGCCCGCGTCCAGTGCTGCCCGCTCAGGTGGCCGAGGCGGCGGCGATCTCGGCGATCGACTTGTCCAGCATCGCGTCGAACTCCTGCGCGCTCTGCTGTGCGGTCAAGCCCTCGGTCAGCGCACGGGAGAAGCTCGCGATCACGCCGCGGTTGCGGGCCAGCCGGGCACACGCGTCGTCGCGGCTGTAACCACCGGACAGCGCGAGCACGCGTAGCACCTTGGGGTGCTCGACGAGCTCGGAGTACAGGTTGTCCCGGTCGGGCAACGTCAGCTTCAACATCACCGTCTGCTCGGCGCCGAGCTGATTGACGCCGTCGAGCAGCCGGGCCTTCAGCTGTTCTTCGGCTTCGGCCTTCTGCGGGCTCTTGATGTCCACCTCCGGCTCGATGATCGGCACCAGCCCGGCGCCCAGGATCTGCCGGGCCACCTCGAATTGCTGAGCCACGACAGCGTCGAGACCGTTGCCCGGCAGCGTGATGAACGAACGCATCTTGGTGCCGAAGATGCCCTTGTCGACAGCCCGGGCCAGCAGGTCGTCGAGGCCGGGCATCGGCTTCATCACCTTGGCGCCGTCCTCTTCGTCGGCCAGGCCCTTGTCGACCTTCAGGATCGGCACGATCTTCTTGACGTCCCACAGGTAATCGGCGGTCGGCCGCCCTTCGATGTCGCGGTCCATCGTGTTCTCGAACAGGATCGCCGCCAGGATCCGGTTCCCGTCGAAGCTGGGGCTGGTGATGATCCGGGTGCGCATTTGGTGCACCAGCTCGAACATCTCGTCGTCGCCGGAGTACTCGTGCTCTGCGATGCCGTACAGCCGAAGCGCCTTCGGCGTGCTGCCGCCGCTTTGGTCGAGCGCGGCCACGAAGCCCACGCCCTTGGTCATCTTGTCGTACTGTTCTGCGTTCATCACTACCTCCACCGTCCGGGGCGCCTGTGCCCCTCATGTGCATGTTTGCACAGACGGTCTAGGGCATCGGCAGCACGCCCGGCGCCGCGGTTCCGACCCGGGTGGCGGTCATCGGCTGAGCGAGCGGGCCGGACTCGTCGCCGGCGCAGGCATTGCCCACGGTCGCGACGACACGAAATCCGGCCAGCACGTCGGAGCCGACCTGCGGGGTGAGAGACCAGGTCAGCAGCTGATTGCGCGAACCACCCTCTTCGCACGGCGAGTCGTACGGCAGCGAGAGTTGCCAGGCGCCGTCGGTGAACCGCAGCGTCAGGTCGGGGTTGTGGGCCGACACCGCCTCGGTGTCGTTCGAGCTCAGCAGCATGGCGCGCGCGACGCACCCGTCGCCGCTACATGACGACGTGAACGTGTAAGTCGCCGACGTGTTGGCTGTCGGGCTCGCCGCGCCGTTGATGCTGCGGTTGGCACCGTCGAAGTCGAGCCGGTACGTGCCGTCGAGCACGGGATCTGCGGCGTGTGCGTCGGCGATCGGAGCGACGGCGGCGCCGATGAACAAGCCGGCCGCGACGGCTGAGCGAACGAGCATCCGTCGAACCTACGCCGTCTGCGTCGTGCCGACTGGAGTTTGATATTGACAGCATTACATCATCTAATTTGATGCTATGCTGTCATGATGCGGACCACGGTCACGCTCGACGATGACGTCGTTCAACTGGTCCGAAGACGCATGGCTCAAGAGCAGGTGTCGTTCAAGAAGGCGCTCAACGACGCCATCCGCGAAGGAGCCACTGGCCGTCCGGCGCCGCGTAGATTCTCGACGCGCGTCGTTGACATGGGCGTGCCCGCGATCAATCTCGACCGGGCACTGCAAATCGCCGCCGACCTCGAGGACGAGGAGCTCATCCGTCGTCAGCGGCGTCGAGCATGAAGATTGTCGACGCGAATGTGCTTCTATACGCGGTGAATTCAAGAAGTGAACACCATCGTGCGTCGCTGACTTGGCTTGACAATGCCCTGTCGGGCGCCGACGGTGTCGGTTTCGCGTGGGTGCCGCTTCTCGCATTTCTGAGGTTGACCACCAAAGAGGGTTTGTTCACCCGTCCATTGCGCCCTGAGGAAGCTATTGCCCAAGTCGCGGACTGGCTCGGCGCTCCGACCGCGACAACTGTCCTGCCGACCGCGCGGCACCTCGACATCCTGGCGAGGATGATCGACCAGGTAGGAACCGGTGCAAACCTCGTCAACGATTCCCATCTCGCGGCGCTCGCCTCAGAGCATCGTGCAAGCATCGTCAGCTACGACAGCGATTTTGGGCGGTTCGGCGTCCGGTGGCACCGGCCCGACGATCTGCTCTGATCAATCCGCGTTGAGCAGGCGCTTGACCACTTTGCCGGTCGGATTGCGCGGCAGCTCGTCGACGAACACGACGTCGCGCGGCACCTTGAACCTGGCGAGCCGGCTTTTGACGAAGTCCTTGACGTCCTGATCGGACAGCGACGCCTCCGGCCGTACGACGACGAATCCACGCAGCCGCTGCCCGTACTCGTCGTCGGGGGTCCCGATCACCGCGGCGTCGAGGATGTCCGGATGCGCGGCGAGCACATCCTCTACTTCGCCGGGGAAGACGTTCTCGCCACCCGAGACGATCATCTCGTCATCGCGGCCGTCGATGAAAAGCCTTCCGGCAGAATCGAAATGGCCGACGTCGCCGCTGCTCATCAGGCCGTGGACCATCTCCTTCGAACCGCCGCCGGTGTATCCCTCGAACTGCATGTTGTTGCCGACGAACACCCGGCCGGTGGTGCCTACCGGCACCTCGTGGCCGTCGTCGTCGAAGATCTTCACCACCGCTCCGCGGACCCGCCGCCCCACGCAGGCTGGCTCCTCGGCCAGATCCTCAGGCGTGGCGACCGTGCCGTACGCGACTTCGGTTGAGCCGTAGAGGTTGTAGACCACCGGTCCGAAGGCCTGGGTAGCGCGCGTACACAGCTCGGCGCCCAGCTGCGAGCCGGCGACGAAGATGATCCGCAGCGCGGACAGGTCACGGCCGGCGATCGCCGAGGGCCCAAGGTCCAGAACGCGGCGCAGCATGATCGGCACCACGATCAATGCCGAAGCGCGGTGTCGCTCAACGCTTTCCAGCGTCCACTCCGGATCGAAACGCCGCCGCACCACCAGCGTCGATCCCAGAATTAACCCGATCATCAGGTGGCCGAAACCCAGCGAGTGAAACATCGGCGCACAGCAGACCGTCACCTCGCCGCTGCGGAAGGGCGCCTTGTCGAGCAAACCGGCCAGCGGCAGCAATGACCGCGGAACCGATCTCGACGCTCCCTTCGGCGTTCCGGTGGTGCCGCTGGTGAGGATCACGATGTCGGGTCTCGCCCCGGGCGCGGGCGGCGGCGACGGGTCGCCGCGCGCGATCAGCGCGTCGAGGGTGTCCGCGCCCGCTGACTCCGCCCACGCGCGGAAACATCCGTGCGGCACCTGCACGTCCGCGACTGCGTCGGCGTATTCCTCGTCGTAGACCAGCAACTCGGCGCCCTCCCGCGCAACCACCTCGGCGATCTGTCCGCGGCCGAAGTCGGTGTTCAGCAGCACGACCTTGGCGCCCGTCTTCGTCCCCGCGAACAACGCGTCGAGCAGTCCGCGGTGATTGCGGGTCAGGATCGCCACCGTCGACCCGGGCGGAAGTCCGGCGCGTCGCCACTCGTTGGCCACCGCGTTGGACCGCGCGTCCAGTTCGCCGAACGTCAGGGCTCCGCGCTCGTCGACAAGACCGACGGCGTTGCGGTGGCGGACCGCCGCCAGCGTCACCGCCGCACCGAGTTCGCCGTAGTCGCGCACGGCGCGGAGGATCGCTGCGAGTTGGGCCGGGGACGGTGGGCGCAGCAATCCCGCCCGTCCGAGTTGAAGCACCGACCAGCCTTCGTCGGCGGCCCGCGTGAGAAGGCGCCGCAGCATGCTCAAGAGCATGCCACTTCGGGCAAGAAAGAACCCGCAGCCGGGTTGCTCAGCTGCGGGTTCGGCTCGGATGGGCTACGACGCGTCGACCGTATCGGCTTCGATCGACTTTGCCGCAGATGTTGGTGTGATCGACTCCGCCGATGTCGCGCTCGTCACCTCGATCCGGCGCGGCTTCGCGCGCTCGGCGAGCGGAATCGTGATCGAAAGCACCCCGTTCTCGTAGGTCGCCGAGATCGCGGATGCGTCGACTCCCTCGCCGAGTGACAGCTGGCGGCGGTAGGTGCCGTAGAACCGTTCATTGGCCAGCCACTGGACCGCATCCTCGGCCGGCTGCGCGGTGCGGTGTGCCGTCACGGTCAACGTGCCGTTGTCGACGTTGACGTCGACGGAACCCGGGTCGACGCCGGGCAGGTCGGCCGTCAGCACGTAGTGGTCGTCGACCTTGTAGAGGTCCATCGGCATGAACCGAGGACTGCGCGCCGATCCGGACTGTGTGTTGAGCCAGCCGCGGGTCAAAGCATCCATGTCGCTGAAGGGGTCAAACCGAAGCACGACAGTCACCTCCTGGGTGTCACCCTCAGAGCCCGCCACCCTGGCGGGCAGCCGATCGAAACTGTGCACTGCCTAGATTAGCACTCAGTGTTGCTGAGTGCTAATACTCGACAAGAAAAATTTCGGCAAATAGCCTCGGGTTGATCAGCAGCCGCAGGGGAACCATCTGATGACCGTCGTCGCAACGGAACTCGGCTCGCTGCCGGTGTTCGCCGGAATCCCGAGTTCCGAGTTGACGGCACTTGCCGCCGAATTGACACCCGTCTACGCCCCGGCCGGCGAGGTTCTGATGCGTCAGGGCGAGGAGGCGCTGACGTTCTTCATCATGGCGTCCGGTGAGGTCGAGGTGCGCCACACCGACACCGAAGGCCAGACGCTAGTCGCGTTTCTGTCCGAGGGCCTCATCGGCGAGATCGCGCTGCTGCGCGACGCGCCGCGTACCGCCACGGTGATCGCGACCGACGACGTGAACGGCTACATCGGAGGCGAGGAGGCCTTCCAGCGGCTGCTGGAGATCCCCGGCATCGAGACCCAGCTGGTTCGCACCGCCCGCCAGCGGCTGGCCGCGTTCGTCACGCCCATTCCGTTCGAGGCCCGCGACGGCACTGAGCTGATGCTGCGCCCGGTGTTGCCTGGCGACACGCAGCGCGTTGCGCACGGCCACGTGATGTTCTCGCCGGAGACCCTGTACCGCCGCTTCCTGTCGGTGCGCACGCCCACTGCCACTGTGCTGGCGTACCTGTTCGAGGTGGACTACGTCGAGCACTTCGTCTGGGTGGTCACCGACGGCGAAGACGGCCCGGTGATCGCCGACGGCCGCTTCGTGCGTGACCAGGATGACTCCACCAACGCCGAAATCGCCTTCACCGTGGCCGACGAGTACCAGGGCCGCGGCATCGGCTCACTGCTGTTCGTGGCGCTGGCGGTGGCCGCACGCATTGACGGCATCACCCGCTTCCACGCGCGCGTGCTCGCCGACAATCTGCCCGCCCGGGCATTGCTGGACCGTCTGGGTGCGCCGTGGATCCGTGTGGAACCGGGCGTGGTCGCAGCGACCATCGAGGTGCCCGAACCGGCGAAGCTGCCCGGCAAGGTCAAGCAGCTCAAGGAGATCGAGGATGTCGCCCGCCAGGTGATCCGCGCCTTCGAGTGACTAGCGGGAGCAGTCCAGCGACACCTGGACCGTGCGGCTCACGATCACCGGAACCAGGTAGCTGGGCCCGTCGTGCTTGCCGCCCACCCGTACGAGCCTGGTGATCGTGTTCGGGTTGCGCACGCTCGTCACGACGCACTCGTTGATGGGGCCGCTGCCCACCCGGTCGATGTTGACCTGGTAGCCCTGCTGCTCCCAGTAGTTGATCGTGTTCTGCGCCGAGTTGTCGGCGGCCGCGACTCCGGCCGGGGCGGCCGCGACGACGCCCATCGCAGTTGCCGCTGCGGCGAGGGTCAATGCTGCGCGCACAACCCCGCCTCCTTACTCCCCGAACATGCGTGAGTACTCACCGAATACATCGCTTTTGGGTGCCCGAACGTTCCCGAATGCCCAGACCAATCCTTGTGGTATCAACGGGCGTGCGCCTGCGGTGGTTCACTCTGCTTGCGGCGGTGGCCGCGGCGGCGTGCTCGGTGCCCTCGCATGAGCCGCAGCCGGGTCCTTCGTCGCCGGCCGCGCAGTCCGATCGGATCAACCCGGCCAACGTCAGGCGTCTGCGCGGATCCTTCCCGGCGGGGTACGAGATCGCCGAAGTCAGTGGCGTCGCCTCGCCCGCGCACTTCTGGGGTCTCAAGCCGGGGTGGACCGCGCGGCCGGCGGAATGCGGGCAACTCGCCGACCCGGCCGACGGCTCGCCGCAGGGCCTGTCCGGGTCGGGCAGCGGCGGCATCATCTATGTCGTCGTGGCAGGCGCGTCGTCGCCTGCCCCCGGCGCGGATCTTCTTGAGGCGTGCAGCCGGTGGACCATGGCTTCGGGGCGGACTTCAGCCACGGTGAACCGGCTCTCCGCGCCGGCGATCGAGGACGCCGCGACGGTCGGCATGGCCACGGACAGCCGCACAGTCGTGGAAGGCGGTACCGAAACCGACCTGCACGCCACGACCGCCACCGCGTACCTCGCCGACCACGTTGCGTTCGTCACCGTCGTCACCGATCCTGGATCCGGTCCGTCCGGCCTGCCGCCGGACTTCGCGTCGACCTTTCTCGCCCGGGCCGTGGCGACTTTGCGCGGCTGACCCGTCGGCATTCGGTAGATTGCGCGGGTGCGATTGCTGGCGTTGACGGGCATCGTGGTCATGCTGTTGAGCGGCTGCAGAGCCGAGCCCTCGAACGGCGCGCCGGCCAGCTCTGCACCGCCCACGCTCGACATCGCCAAGGTGCTGTCCGTGCAGTCGACGTTCGGGCCGCCGTACGCCGTGCGGACGATCCCGACGACTGCGATCGATCCAAAGCTGTTGGCGCCGTTGCAATTTCAGGCAGGCCTGACGTGGAATCCGGCGGACTGCGCTCAGTACGCGTGGACGCTGCCCGCCGGACTGCACGGCAACATCGCCTCGCTGACCGCTGAAGGCGAAGGCAACCGGTTCATCGCGATGGCGATCGAGACGTCGCAGCCGGTGGATTTCAACCGCGACTCCGTGGACCGCTGTGGCCACGTCACGTTCACGGCACCCGAGATGCGCGGCGTCGTCGACGTGATCGACGCGCCGAAGATCGACGGCGCACAGACCGTCGGCAAGCATCGCCAGCTTCAGACGGCGGTTGCGTCGGGGGAGCTGTACACCTATGTGGCGTATCTCGGCGACTACCTGGTGGTGGTCACCGCTAACCCGCTTCTGGCCCCCGGCCAGCCGGTGCCGGCCGTCAATGTCAAACGCGCACAACAGTTGTTGATCGACTCGGTGGCCGCGGTTCGCGGCTAGCGCACGCCGTGCGGGCGGAACTGGATGCTGATTCTGGGTCCGCAGGCTTTGGTGGTCTTCGGGACCGAGTGCTCCCAGGTGCGCTGGCATGAGCCGCCCATCACAAGGAGGTCGCCGTGTGCCTGCGGCAGCCGCAGCGACCTGCCGCCACCTTTCGGGCGCAGCGCGAGGACACGCGTGGCGCCCAGACTGACGATCGCCACCATGGTGTCTTGGGTGCGGCTGCGGCCGATCCTGTCGCCGTGCCAGGCGACGCTGTCATTGCCGTCGCGGTACAGGCATAGGCCCGCGGTGGTGAACGGCTCGCCGAGCTCGGCTGCGTACGCGGCGTTGAGACGGTCGCGTAGTTCTGCGATGCGTGGGTGAGGAGCCGACTCCGTCGCGAGATCGTGGAAGCTCAGCAGGCGCGGAACGTCGACGACGCGGTCGTACATCGGACGACGTTCGGCGCGCCAGTGCACGGCGGTGAGCAACTCGTCGAACAGCGTGTCGTCGCCGCCGAGCCAGCCCGGGCACTCGTCGACCCACGCGCCGTCGCCGAGGATCCGGCGGTCGGCGTGCTCGAACAGCGCAGCCTGGACGGCGTACGTCACCGCTTCAGAATATCGCACGGGTGTTCGAGTGTTCGCGCCTGTGCGGCCGGGGAGGTTGCACTACGGTTCTACCCGTGACCGCGTTGGGTGTGACCTCCGAGGTCGGCGCGTTGCGCGCAGTGATCCTGCACCGGCCCGGGCCGGAACTGCAGCGGCTGACCCCACGCAACAACGACGCGCTGCTGTTCGATGGGCTCCCGTGGGTCGCCCGCGCCCAGGAGGAGCACGACGCGTTCGCAGAGTTGCTGCGTTCGCGCGGCATCGAGGTCATGTTGCTGGGCGACCTGCTGACCGAGGCCCTGTCGAGTGGGGCCGCCCGCATGCACGGGATCGGTGCGGCGGTCGATGCTCGCCGTCTGGGACACCCGCTCGCGCAGGAACTTTCGGAGTACCTGCGCGGACTGGATGCACCGGCGCTGGCGAGGGTGCTGATGGCGGGGATGACGTTCATGGAACTGCCGTTTCGCGCGTCGGCCGAACTGTCGCTGGTGCGACTGATGCACCATGGCACCGACTTCGTCATCGACCCGTTGCCGAACCTGTTGTTCACCCGCGACTCGTCGTTCTGGATCGGGCCGCGGGTGGCCATCACGTCGCTGGCGCTGCCGGCCCGGGTGCGCGAGACCTCGCTGACCGACATCATCTACGCGCATCATCCACGATTCACCGGAGTGCGGCGCGCCTACGAGTCACACACGGCGCCGGTGGAGGGTGGCGACGTGCTGCTGCTGGCCCCCGGGGTGGTCGCCGTCGGGGTCGGCGAGCGCACCACGCCGGCGGGCGCGGAAGCGTTGGCGCGCAGCCTGTTCGACGACGACCTCGCCCACACGGTGCTGGCGGTGCCGATCGCGCAGGAGCGCGCGCAGATGCACCTCGACACCGTCTGCACGATGGTGGACGTCGACGCGGTGGTGATGTACCCGTACGTCGTCGACACGCTGTCGGCGTTCGCGATCTCGCGCGAACCCTCCGGAGTCCGGATCGCCGACGCGGAGCCGTTCGTCGAGGCGGCGGCGCGTGCGATGGGCATCGATCGGTTGCGGGTGATCGACACGGGCCTGGACCCGGTCACCGCCGAGCGCGAGCAGTGGGACGACGGCAACAACACGCTCGCGGTGGCGCCCGGCGTCGTCGTCGCGTACGAACGCAATGCCGAAACCAATTCGCGCCTCGAGGAATCCGGCGTCGAGGTGCTGCCGATTGCGGCGTCGGAGTTGGGCACGGGCCGCGGTGGGCCGCGGTGTATGTCGTGCCCGGCCGCTCGCGACCCCCTCTAGCGACTCATTCGCCCAGAACCTTTCGCCGAGTTCTGCACCAGGGCTGCGGTTTTCGGAGCATCGCAGCCACGCCGCGAGAGCGTTCAGGCTGACCGTGCGCTCGGCGTCGTTCGCCAGGTAGACATCCGGCTGGACCGCGGTGTAGTTCCAACGCAAGTTGCCGCGGGTCAGCCTGCCGCTAGTGATTGCCTCGGCGCCGAGGAATGGCTGCCACATGGGGCTGATGGTGATCGCTGCCCCCGAGAGGACGACGCTTACACCGACGAGTTCTGCGTCACGGCCGTGGATAACTCGAAACCCCAGCCCTCAGGCAGAAATCGGCGAACTGGAACCAGGCGACGAACCAAGTTACCGCCAGCTGGGGAGCCAGATCTCCATGTTCCAGGTCGCCGGCGATATCGGGATGCCGGTCAGCACGGGGAAGAGCCACGCGAAGTTCGCAATCACCAGGGCCACATAGAAACTCGCGACGAGCAGCCCGAGCGTTCGCCGTTCCTGCGACTGCATTGGCGCATACAGCATGTCGCCGAGAATCAGCGCGATCGTGATCACCAGGAACGGCGACATCGGCGCGGCGTAGAAGAAGTACATCTGCCGGTCGATGTCGGCGAACCACGGCAGCCAACCCGCGCTGTAGCCCACCAACGTTGCCGCATACCGCCAGTCGCGCTTGACGAATGCCCGCCATACCGCCCACCCGAGCACCGGCACCGCGATCCACCACATCGCCGGCGTGCCGACGAGCATGACGGCCTTGATGCACGACTGGTCGCCGCAGCCGGGGACGTTCTGCTGGTCGATCGCATACAGCACCGGCCGCAGCGACATCGGCCACGTCCAGGGTTTGCTCTCCCACGGGTGGTGATTGCCCGCGGCATTGGTCAGCCCGGCGTGGAAGTTGTAGACGCCGTAGGTGTAGTGCCACAGCGACCGCACCGCATCCGGCAGCAGTCCGCCGGGCCCGATCGAGCGGCCGACCTCGTAGCGGTTGGTCGCCGTTTCCGACGCGAACCACGGTGCGTACGAAGCCATGTAGAGGGCGAAGGGAATGATCACCATCGCGTAGAACGTCGGCGCGCTGTCCCGCCGCAGCGCGCCCAGCCAAGGCCGCGGCACCTGGTACTGTCGGCGCGCGGCGACGTCGAACGCCAGCGACATCACCGCGAAGAACGCGACGAAATACAGCCCCGACCATTTGGTGGCGAACGCGCACCCCAGCAGCACGCCGGCGCCGAAGCGCCACCACCGTACGCCGAGCCTTGGCCCCCAACGGGTTTCGTCGATCCGGCCTTCGAAGAAGGCGACATGCATGCGGGCGCGGACCTGGTCGCGGTCGACGATCAGCGCCCCGAACGCTGCGACGATGAACACCGTCAGGAACCCGTCGAGCAGCGCGGTGCGCGCGGTCACGAAGCTGACTCCGTCGGCGATGATCAGCAGCCCCGCGATGCCGCCCACCATCGTGGAGCGGCTCAGCCGCCGCGCGATGCGAGCGACCAGGACCACCAACACCACCCCGGCGACCGCGCCGGAGAACCGCCAGCCGACGCCGTTGTATCCGAACAGCGCTTCACCGATCGCGATCAGCATCTTGCCCAGCGGCGGATGAACGACGAGCCCGAAGCCCGGGTTGTCCTCGACGCCGCCGTTGAAAAGCATCTGCCAGGCCTGCGGCGCGTAGTGCTTCTCGTCGAAGATCGGGGTGCCGGCGTCGGTGGGATATCCGAGGCTGATGAAGCGGGTGATGCCCGCCAAAGCCGCGACGACGGCAGTCATCGCCCACCCCTGCAGGCGATCGGTCGGCCCGAAGTCGGCGACCGGTATCTGCGGACCGGGGCTGATCATCAAAACGTCGCGCTCCCGGGTGCGCGGCTCGAGGTCGGCGACGGTCACATCGGCGATCGTAGGCTGTCGCCATGGGCGGTGGTCGACTGTTGCTGGGCGCGACCCCGCTGGGTCAGCCTTCCGACGCATCACCCCGGCTGGCGTCCGCGCTGGTCTCAGCGGATGTCGTGGCGGCCGAAGACACCCGCCGCGTCCGCATGCTGGCCAGCGCCCTCGGCGTGCGAATCTCCGGCAAAGTGGTGAGCCTATTCGACCAGAACGAGGCGACCAGAGTGCCTGCTTTGGTCTCGGACATGAAGGCGGGTGCGACGGTGCTGGCGGTCACCGACGCAGGCATGCCGGCAATCAGCGATCCCGGCTACCGGCTCGTGACCGCGTGCATCGCCGAGGGCGTTCCCGTCAGTTGCCTGCCCGGCCCGTCGGCGGTGACGACGGCGCTTGCGGTGTCGGGGCTGCCGTCGGACCGGTTCTGCTTCGAGGGTTTCGCGCCGCGCAAGCAGTCGGCGCGCCGGGCATGGTTGGCCACCCTGGCCGCCGAGCAGCGCACGTGCGTGTTCTTCGAATCGCCGCGTCGGCTGGCGACGTGTCTTGCCGACGCGGCCGCCGAACTCGGGGCGGCTCGTCGGGCGGTGGTCTGCCGCGAGCTGACGAAGGTGCACGAGGAGGTGGTGCGCGGGTCGCTGGGGGAGTTGGTGGAATGGGCGGCCGGCGGTGTGCTCGGCGAGATCACGGTGGTGTTGGAGGGGGCGCAGCCGCAGGCCGACATCGTGGCGCTGGTCGCCGAGGTCGAGGCGTTGGTCGATGCGGGGGCGCGCGTGAAAGACGCTTGCGCAGAGGTGATCGCGTCCAATCCGGGCGCGCCGTCGCGGCGTGAGCTTTACGATGCGTTTGTGCGCTCCCGCGACTGACATGGAGACGCCATGGCACTGCCCGCGCTCGTCCTAGTCCACGGCGGTGGGCTTGCGGCTGACTCGTGGGAATTAACGATCGACGAAATACAACGCATTGCACCGGACTTGACCGTGTTGGCCCCTGACCTGCCTGGCCGGCGCAACAAGCCGGGAGACTTACGGAAGCTGACTACAGCGGACTTCGTCGAGTCCGTCGTCGGCGACGTCGAGAGTGCCGGCCTAAACGAGGTTGTCATCGTGGGCCATTCCATGGCTGGAATGACGATAACCGGAGTGGCGACCAGGCTCAGCCGGGCGCGGGTGCGCGAGTTGGTGTTCGCGGCATCCTTCGTACCGCCGGAGGGCTCCGCTCTGGTGGACACAATCACCGGGCCCGCCGCACCCCTGGCGCTCTACCGGGCGCGAAGCGGGCGGCCAAACGAAACACCAAGGTGGATGGCGCGTTTCGTCTTCTTGAACGGCGTACCGCGAAGCCGCCGCCATTTCATGGCCGGGAAGCTCTACGCGGAGTCGACGCGACTATTGGGCGAGAAGGTCACCAGGCAAGGCATGCCGGACGAGGTTCCGCGGACGTGGCTGCTCACGCTGCGCGATCGCGCACTCTCGCTCGAGCAGCAACGCAGGGGGATCGAAGCGCTGGGCGGCGTACAAACGTTGATCGAGATGGACACCTGTCACTGCATGATGGTCAGCGAGCCGGAACGGCTGGCCGAGATTCTCGTAGAGCGCTGCCGCTTGTACGCATAGCGCCGACAATCGGCAATGCCTTGTGCAGGCACTCCTCCCACTCGGCGTCGGGATCCGAGTCGGCTGTGATACCGCCGCCCACGCCGAGTACCGCTGTGCCCCGAGCGTCGAACTCCACGGTTCTAATCGCCACGTTCAACTCGGTTCCGGCAACGGGAGACGCCAAACCGATTGTGCCACAATAGACTCCGCGGCGGCGAGGCTCCCAGCGTGACAACAGCTTACGTGCCCGCGCCTTCGGCGTGCCGGTGACCGACGCCGGCGGGAAGGCCGCGTCCAGTATGTCTGCCATCGGCCGACGCGTATCGACGTGCGCCGTGACCGTCGAGACCAGATGCCAGACGCCCGGCGCCGGGCGCACCGCCAAAAGCTCTGGCACCGTGACGGTTCCGGTCACAGCGACTCGGCTCAGGTCGTTACGCACCAGGTCGACGATCATGATGTTCTCGGCGACATCTTTGGCTGAGTCCCGCAGCAACAAAGGGTCCGCATGCCGCGGCAGCGTGCCCTTGATCGGGCTGGACACCACGACATTCCCGCGGCGTCGCAGGAACAGCTCAGGCGACAGTGACGCCACCGCACCCCAGTCACCGGCCACAAAAGCCGCCCGAGCGGGCGAGGTTCGTGCGACCGCGTCGGCGAAGTAGTCGACGGGCGTGCCGTCGAGGGTGCCGACGAACTGGGTGCACACGCAGGCCTGGTAAATCTCCCCGGCCGCAATCGATTCCAGGCATTCGAGCACACCGTTGCGGTGTACCTCGCGGTCCGCACCACCCCAGTCAACGTAGCTGCGCTGAGGCGCGGTGGGTGACCGCAGGGTATCGGCTACCCACGTCGGAATGCTTGCCCCCGAGAGGCTTTCGTACCACCAGATCCCATCGAGGCCCTGTCGCAGCACGCAGTCGGACCAGCCGCCAGCCGCCTCCGGCACCCGCGGACCCAAGCCGTCGGCTCCGGGGTCGGGATATGACAGATAGCCGAACCACCCCCCACCGACCAGATTGCGGTCGGATGCGCCCGGCGGCGCCACGAACACGTCGTCGATACCGACCCGCGTCGCAATCAACGATGGCGCGATGACGGCCCGCGACCCGAACCAGTTACCGATGAGCGCGGCCGGGCGGCCGCGTCGCGCGAGCGCCCGCAGCACCGACGGCGCATCGCCGAGGTCGCCCAGCCGCTCGATCCGCACGCAGCAAGCGTGACGTGTAATGCGACTGGACGCAAAGCGCCGGGGCCGCGCCCTACCGGCTGACCTCTCGGGGTACGTCGACACCGACCAGCTTCTCCGGGTTGCGCATGGCGTAGAAGTGGCTTATCCGGCCTTCGCTGATCTCCACGGTGACGATGCCCTCGAAGCTGTCGCCGAGATACAGCTTCACTGCGGGCGCGTTGTTGTACATCGCGGGCTCGAGTCGTGCGTTTCCGCCGGCCACCCGCATCAGCCCCACGATCAGCCTCGCCACCCGCTCGGCGCCGGACACCGGCCGCCGTGCCGCGCTGACCTTGCCGGCGCTGTCGGCGGTCCACACCACATCTGGGGCCAGCATCTCGAGCAGGCCTTCGACGTCACCGGTGGCCGCCGCGGTGAAGAACCGCGTCGTGATCTCCATGGACAGTGCAGGGTCGACGGGCTCGAACCGCTTGCGCCTGGACTGCACATGCTCGCGCGCACGGTGCGCGATCTGGCGGGCCGCGGCCACGGATTTGCCTACGGCCGAGGCGATCTCGTCGTAGTCGAACCCGAACACCTCGCGCAGCACGAACACCGCGCGCTCGTCGGGACCCAACGTCTCCAGCACCACCAGCATCGCCATCGACACCGACTCCGCGAGCACGACGTCGCGAGCGGGGTCCTGCTCGTCGAGCAGCAGCGGCTCGGGTAACCACGGCCCGACGTAGTCCTCGCGCCGACGGACACCCGCGCGCAACGCATTGAGGGCTTGCCGGGTCACCAGCTGGGCGAGGTAGGCCTTGGTGTCTCGCACCGTCGACAGGTCCACCTCAGCCCAGCGCAAGTAGCTCTCCTGCAACACATCGTCGGACTCGGTTGCGCTGCCGAGGATCTCGTAGGCGATCGTGAACAGCAACGGCCGCAGCAACATGAACCGCTGGGCGTGCTCGTCGGTGGTCATGACACTGTCACTGGCGCTTCAGCAGGCCGGCTGCCGCCGTGGAACCAGAAGTACGATCCTGGCTTGCGGCCTTCCCGGGCGATCGACCAGACGGTGCCCTTGCAGATCAGTTCCTTGATCGTTGCCGCGACTCGACCGCCGAGGTACAGCCGGCGCGGCGAGTCATCGGCGTGGGAGATCTGGACCGTTGCGTGCGAGCGGCCGAGGCTGATGCACTGCCCGACGAACGCCAGCGTCAGCGGCGCAGGTTCCTCGCCCGCGATGCGACTGAGCACCGTGTCGGCGGCCTGGGCGCCCAGTGGTCCGGCCGCCTGGCAGCTCATTCGCAGAGGCTGTCCCGACGGAGCGGCCGCGTCACCAGCCGCGACGATCCGCTCGTCGTCGACACTCGTCAGGGTCTCGTCGGTGAGCAGCCGGCCCAGCGCGTCTGTGCTCAGCCCGCTCCGCGAAGCCAGGTGCGGCACACCAAAGCCGGCCGTCCATACCGTCGCGGCGCTGGGCACCACGGTTCCATCGGTCAGCACCACCGCGTCGGCCCTCACCCCGATGACGGTGTCCTGCACGATCCGCACCCCGAGGCGGTCGAGTTGGCGGGTCACCGAGCGCCGGCCGGGATTGCTCAACGACGGCCCCAGTGTGGGACCGCTGATCAGCGTCACCGTGCCCTCGGGCCTCTGCTCGGCGAGTTCGGCCGCCGTCTCGATTCCGGTCAGCCCGCCACCGACGACGCACACCGGCGCGTTGGGATGCAGATTGGCGACGCGGTCACGCAGGCGCCGTGCATGCTCGAGATCGCTTATCTGCCAGGCATATTCTGCGGCGCCAGGCACGCCCGGCGTAGCGCCGGTGCTGCCGACCGCATAGATGAGGTAGTCGTACCGCAGCCGGCTACCCGAGGCCAGGCGCACCGTCGCGCTGGCAGCGTCGATTTCGACGGCGGTGTCGACGACGAGATGCACATCGGGGTGCAGCACGTCGGCGTAGTCGACCATCGCCGATGCTGTGTCCGCTACCAACTGATGCAGGCGGATGCGTTCGACGAACTGCGGCCGTGGATTGACGAGGCTGACCGTGACATCTCGCCGCTGCTGAAGTCGGTTTGCAGCGACAGTTCCCGCGTAGCCACCGCCGATCACAACGACGGATATAGATGTGTGTGTGCTCATGTTGGTCATGCCCTAGAGACACCACCAATCGCCGAGATGTGACGGGACGTGACTCAGATCACTCCGTCTGGTAGCGGGGGAACACGGCGGTGGGCGCCGGCAGCACCGTTCCGGGGATCAGCCGGACGCCGGCAGCTGCGAACGAGCGCTGGTCGGACGGCTGACCGAGCAGGTCGAGCAGCTTGGCCGCCGACTCGGGCATCACCGGTTGCACCAGCAGCGCCGCGATGCGGACCACTTCCAGAGTCGTGTACAGCACGGTGCCGAAGCGTTCCCGATCGGCCGGACTCTCCGACTTGCGGAGCACCCACGGCTGCTGAGCCGAAAAGTACCTGTTGGCGGCGCCAAGGACCAGCCAGATCGCTTCTAACGCCAGATGCATTGCGGGAACATCGAAATGTGCGCGCACCCGCTTCAGAAGCGTGTCGGCGGCCGCCAGCAGCTCGCGATCGTCGTCGTTCAGCGCGACCGGCTCAGGGACCACGCCGTCGAGGTTCTTGGCCACCATCGACAGCGAGCGCTGAGCGAGGTTGCCGAATTCGTTGGCCAGGTCGGCGTTGATCCGGGTGACGATCGCCTCGTCGCTGTAGCTGCCGTCCTGCCCGAACGGCACCTCGCGGAGCAGGAAGTAGCGCACCGAATCAACGCCGTACTCGTCGATCAGCGTGACCGGGTCGACGACATTGCCCACCGACTTGCTCATCTTCGCGCCGCGATTAAGCAGAAACCCGTGCGCGAAAACCCTTCGTGGCAAGTCGATTCCGGCCGACATCAGAAAGGCCGGCCAGTACACGGTGTGGAATCGGATGATGTCCTTGCCGATCATGTGCAGGTCCGCCGGCCAGAACCGTCGGAACAGCTCTGAGCCGGTGTCTGGAAAGCCAACGCCGGTAAGGTAATTCGTCAGCGCATCGACCCACACGTACATGACGTGGTCGGGGTGGTCGGGGACCGGCACGCCCCAGTCGAACGTCGTGCGCGAGATCGACAGGTCGCGCAATCCGCCGGAGACGAAGCTGACCACCTCGTTGCGGCGCACGTCGGGTCCGATGAACTCGGGGTGTGCCTCGTAGTGGGCCAGCAGCCTGTGGGTGTAGGCCGACAGCCGGAAGAAGTACGTCTGCTCCTCGGTCCAGGTGACGGGCGCGCCGCTGTCCACCGCGACCCGGCTGCCGTCGGGCTCCAGCCGGGTCTCGTCCTCGGACAGATAGCTCTCGTCGCGCACGGAGTACCAGCCCGCGTACGAGCCGAGGTAGATGTCGCCGGCGTCGACCATCCGCTGCCAGATCACCTTCGAGGCGTTGAGGTGGTCGGCGTCGGTGGTGCGGATGAAGCGGTCGAACGAGATGTTCAGCTTCTCCTGCAGCGCTTGGAACACGTCGGAGTTGCGCCGGGCCAGCTGCGCGGTCGGAACGCCCTCGGCCGCTGCCACCTCGGCCATTTTCAGCCCGTGCTCGTCGGTGCCGGTGAGGTATCGAACGTCGAACCCGTCGAGCCGCTTGAACCGCGCCACCGCGTCGGTGGCGATGTACTCATAGGCATGCCCGATGTGCGGCGCACCGTTTGGGTAAGTGATCGCCGTGGTGATGTAGAAGGGCCTCATCTCGACGTCAACCTTATGGTGTGGCAGTGAGCCGTTCCCGTCCGGCGCCGCCGCCTCCCGAGCCGCTGAGCCCGCTGGTCGACGCGCACACGCATCTCGACGCATGCGGTGCGACCGGCGCCGAATCCGTGCGCGCGATCCTGGACCGTGCCGCGGCAGTCGGCGTGCAGGCCGTTGTCACGATCGCCGACGATCTGGCATCCGCGCACTGGGTCGTCACGGCGGCCCACGCCGACCCGCGGGTGTACGCGGCGGTCGCGCTTCACCCCACCCGCGCCGGCGCACTGACGGACGACGCCAAGGCCGACATCGAGAAGCTGGCCGCCGATCCGCGGGTCGTGGCCATCGGCGAGACCGGACTCGATTTGTACTGGCCGGGGCGGCTGGAGGGTTGCGCCGAGCCGGCCTCGCAGCGTGACGCGTTCGCATGGCACATCGACCTGGCCAAGCGCATCGGCAAGCCGTTGATGATCCACAACCGCGAGGCTGACCGCGACGTGCTCGACGTGTTGCGCGCCGAGGGCGCTCCCCGCGACGTGATCTTTCACTGCTTCTCGTCGGACGCCGGGATGGCACAGGAATGCGTGGACGCCGGGTGGCTGCTGAGCCTGGCGGGCACCGTCAGCTTCAGAAACGCCACTGCTCTGCACGAGGCTGCCCGCCTGATCCCGTCGCGGCAGTTGCTCGTCGAGACCGACGCGCCGTTTCTGACCCCGCACCCGTACCGCGGCGCGCCCAACGAACCGTACTGTCTGCCCTACACCGTGCGGGCGCTGGCCGAGCTGACGGGCCGACCCGCTGAAGACCTCGCCGCGGACGCGACAGCAAACGCGGTTCGGGTGTACGGGCTCGCGCCACAAAGTTGACCCGGCGGCCGGTGTCATCACTCCGACCTCGTCTTTACCGGCGAAGCCGGTTCAGCAAACACTGCAACGGGCCATCACGGCGGCCCGGAACCGGCCAACTGACCGTCTACGACTATTGACAGTGACTGCAGTGTGAACCACGCCTCAACCGGCGCTTGAGATTTGCCTCCGGTACCGGCGTTCGTTACCGTCTTGTGATCGAGTTGGGCCCGGTGCCCTTTAGCAAATGACGTCAACAGTCGGGATAGACGCCGCTTTGAACACCCTGACAAAGCTGTACCAAACGAATTCACTTGCCCTGCGCGCCCTTGTGGGCGCGCTCTTGCTGGTTCTGGCCGCGGCCGGAAGCTACGCCGTCTCGGTGCAGAAGACTGTCACGCTTGACGTCGACGGCTCGCCGATGACGGTGTCGACGATGAAGTCGCGCGTGATCGACGTCGTGGCCGAGAACGGCTTCACCGTGGGAGAGCGCGACGATCTGTACCCCGCGGGCGACCAGGCCGTGCAACAGTCGGACACGATCGTGCTGCGCCGCAGCCGCCCGCTACAGGTGTCGATGGACGGCGCCGAAAGCCATCAAATGTGGACCACCGCGTCGACCGTCGACGAGGCCCTGCAGCAGCTGTCGATGTCAGAGGCGGCGCCCGCCGCGGCGTCGCGGTCCAGTCGCCTGCCGCTGGCCGGCATGGCGCTGCCGGTGGTCAGCCCGAAAAACGTCCACATCGACGATGCCGGCGTAGCCACCGACCGGCGTCTGGCCGCGCCGACGGTTGAGGCGTTGCTCGCCGCGGCCGGAGCACCGCTGGAGCAGGCCGACAGGGTGGTACCGCCGCCGTCGACCCCGGTCACCGAGGGGATGACCGTGGTCGTCACGCGGATCCGGATGCAGAAGGTCACCGAGCGGGTGCCGCTGCCCCCGCCGGCGCAGAAGATCCCGGATCCCGAGATGAACATGAGCCGCCAGGTCGTCGACGACCCCGGCACGCCCGGCGAGCAGGACGTCACGTTCGCGGTGTCCATCGTCAACGGCGTCGAGACCGGACGGCTGCCGGTGGCCAACGAGGTGATCGCCCCCGCCCGCCCGTCGGTGCTGCGGGTGGGCGCCAAGCCTGGCACCGAAGTGCCACCGGTCACCAACGGAGCGACCTGGGACGCGCTGGCGGCATGTGAGGCCGGCGGCAACTGGGCCATCAACACCGGCAACGGTTTCTACGGCGGAGTGCAGTTCGACCAGAACACGTGGGAGCGCAGCGGCGGCCTGCGGTATGCCGCCCGCGCCGACCTGGCAACCCGCGAAGAGCAGATCGCGATCGCAACGGTGACGCAGCAGCGCCAGGGCTGGGGTGCGTGGCCGGTGTGCAGCGGGCGTATCGGGGCCCGCTGACAGTCCGGCTCCTCGGCCGCGCCGAAATCCGCCGGCTAGCAAGAGAACTCGACTTTCGACCGCGAAAGTCCTTGGGACAGAACTTCGTTCACGACGGCAACACCGTTCGTCGGATCGTGACGGGGTCCGGGGTCGGCCGTGGCGACCATGTGTTGGAAGTGGGGCCGGGACTGGGGTCGCTGACGCTAGGGCTGCTGGAGAAGGCTTCCGCGGTGACCGCGGTGGAGATCGATCCCGTCCTCGCCGAGCGGCTGCCCCGGACGGTGGCCGAGCACTGCACCAGTGAGGCGCAACGGCTGACGGTGCTCAACACGGACATCCTCGAGCTGCGCCGAGCCGACCTGGGAGCGCAACCGTCCGCGCTCGTCGCCAACCTTCCGTACAACATCGCGGTCCCGGCACTGCTGCACCTGCTGGCGGAGTTCCCGTCGATCCGCGTAGCGATGGTGATGGTGCAGGCCGAGGTGGCCGAGCGATTGGCCGCCGAGCCCGGCGGCAAGGAGTACGGTACGCCGAGCGTCAAGGCCCGGTACTTCGGGCAGGTGCGCCGCTGCGGGACGGTGGCGCCAACAGTGTTCTGGCCGATCCCGAGGGTGTACTCGGGGCTGGTGCGGATCGACCGCCACGAGGCGCCGCCCTGGCCGACCGACGACGCTTTTCGCCGCGGCGTCTTCGAGTTGGTGGACATCGCATTCGCGCAGCGCCGCAAGACCGCGCGCAATGCCTTCGCGGAATGGGCCGGCTCCGGCAACGAGTCTGCACGGCGACTGCTGACGGCGAGCATCGACCCGGCCCGCCGCGGCGAGACACTGGGCATCGAGGACTTCGTGCGGCTGCTGCAGCGCTCGGGCGTGGCGGCCGGTGAGGCTAACGGGGCAGCACCCGGCTGACGGCGGCGACGAACTCCTTGCACGACGGGTAGCGCAGCTCCGGGTCCTTGGCCATCGCCTTCCCGATCACGCCGTCGAACGCGCGCGGCAGCCAACGGTATATTCGCGACGGGTACGGCGGCGGATCGCTGAGGTGCGCCTCGGCCAGCTCAGCGGGCGTGGCGGCGTCGAACGGTGTTGAACCCGTGACCAATTCGACGGTCGCGCAGGCCAGCGCATACTCATCGCACGCGGCCGCCGGGGGGCGCCCGCGCAGCATCTCCGGCGCCAGGTACGGCAGCGAAGCGACCAGCGGCTGCGGCCGCGCGCGGTTGTCCTCGGCGACGGCGTATGCCACCCCGAAGTCGGTCAGTACCGCACCGCCCTGCGGAAACGGTTGATGCACAAGGATGTTGGACGGCTTGACGTCGCAGTGCACGATGCCGCAGTGGTGCACATAGTCGAGCGCGTCGGCGATCTGCGCCACCGCGGTCAGGCGGTCGCCGAGCTCCTCGAGGTCCATGGCGGTCCCGCCGTCGACCAATTGCATTGTGAGCCAATCGTCTCCCCGGCGGTACACGGTCACGACGTGCGGATGGCTGAGCCGCATGGCGAATTCGAACTCCCGCTGTAGCCGCGTGGTCTCGACCGGTCCGCGATGGTCGTCGTCAAGCACTTTGAGCGCAACGGCACCGTGCGCGTCGTCCCGGGCTCGGTACACCGTCGCCGAACCGCCATGGCCGAGCACGTCTTCAACGACGTAGCCCTCCACCACCTGCCCGGCGCGCAGCACAACTTCAGGTTAGGTGGCGTCCTGTTTGGCTTCGGCCCATCCGGGGTAAAACAGCGATTCAGAGAGTGGCGCAGGCAGCCGAGGGGTCTGCCTGGCCACTCATTTCATTCCGCGGGCGCTAATCTCGTGCCGTGTCCGACGGCAGCACCGCTCCCGAATGGGTGGCCACCGGTTCGGTGACGGTTCGGGTGCCCGGCAAGGTCAACCTGTACCTCGCGGTCGGCGACCGGCGCGATGACGGCTACCACGAGCTCACGACGATCTTCCACGCCGTGTCCCTGCTCGACGAGGTGACCGTGCGCAACTCCGACACGCTGTCGGTGGAGGTCACCGGCGAGGGAGCCGACTCGTTGCCGTCCGACGACCGCAACCTCGCCTGGCAGGCGGCCGAATTGATGGCCGAGCACGTCGGTCGCTCGCCGGACGTCGAGATCGCGATCGAGAAGTCCATCCCCGTCGCGGGCGGCATGGCCGGCGGCAGCGCCGACGCGGCCGCGGTGCTGGTGGCGATGAACAGCCTGTGGGAGGTCGGTGTCCCCCGCCGGGACCTGCACGCGCTGGCCGCGCGTCTCGGCAGCGACGTGCCGTTTGCTCTGCATGGCGGCACCGCGCTGGGCACCGGCCGCGGCGAGGACCTGGCGACGGTGCTGGCGCGCACGACGTTCCACTGGGTGCTGGCGTTCTCGGACGACGGGTTGTCCACGCCGGCGGTGTTCGCCGAGATCGACCGGCTGCGTGAGGTCGGCAATCCGCCGCGGCTGGCCGAGGCCGAGCCGCTCCTGGCCGCGCTGGCCGCCGGCGATGCACAGGAACTCGCCCCGCTGCTCGGCAACGACTTGCAGGCGGCGGCGATCAGCCTGGACCCCGGCCTGCGCCGCACCCTGCGGGCGGGAGCCGAGGCGGGAGCGCTGGCCGGCATCGTCTCCGGGTCGGGGCCCACCTGCGCATTCCTGTGTTCGAGTGCGTCGTCGGCCATCGATGTCGGTACCCAGCTGGCCGGCGCGGGCGTGTGCCGGACGGTGAGGGTGGCCAGCGGGCCGGTGCAGGGTGCCCGAGTGGTGCCCGCCCCGACGCATGGAATGTGACACAGCCCTCAAAACGGCTCTCGGTTTGCCGCGTACTCTAAGAGGAGCTTAAGATCGTCTGCGGTGTATGTCAGCGGTCCGGCTTCAGTCACGTGGTCGTCCACTCGCTTCGAGTGTGGGCGGCAGCTGTGCCGCAGGGGCGTAGCCGGGGGACCGCCACCGAACCGCAACAGAACCGCTCCCCAATTGTGTGTGCGCGCCTCCTTTCAAGCGGCGCCGACCAGGCGGAGCATTGATATCCCGGACTGTGCGCCGGAGCCGTACGGCCGGCGACATGGCGCTGCCGACTCCAGGAGGTTGTCGTGAGCAGGTTCACCGAGAAGATGTTCCGCAACGCCAAGACGACCGACCGCGGCATGGTCACGGGCGAGCCGCACGACCCCGTCCGGCACACCTGGGGTGAGGTGCATGAGAAAGCCCGTCGCATCGCCGGCGGCTTGGCCGCGGCGGGCGTTGGGCACGGCGACGCCGTCGGCGTATTGGCCGGCGCGCCCGTGGAGATCGCCCCCACCGCCCAAGGCCTGTGGATGCGCGGCGCCAGCCTGACGATGCTGCACCAGCCCACCCCGCGCACCGACCTCGTTTCATGGGCGCAGGACACCACCACCGTCGTCGACATGATCGAAGCCAAAGCCGTCATCGTCTCCGACCCGTTCATGCCCGCTGCCCCGGTTCTCGAGGAGCGCGGGGTCAAGGTCCTCACGGTCGAGGGCCTGCTCGCGTTCGACCCGATCGACCCGATCGAAACAGGCGAGGACGACGTCGCGCTGATGCAGCTGACGTCGGGTTCGACCGGCTCTCCCAAAGCTGTCGTGATCACCCACCGCAACGTTCACTCCAACGCCGAGGCCATGTTCATCGGCGCGGAGTACGACGTGGACCGCGACGTGATGGTGAGCTGGCTGCCCTGCTTCCACGACATGGGCATGATCGGCTTTTTGACCGTGCCGATGTACTTCGGCGCCGAACTGGTCAAGGTCACACCGATGGACTTCCTGCGCGACACGCTCCTGTGGGCCAAGCTCATCGACAAGTACAAGGGCACGATGACCGCGGCCCCGAACTTCGCCTACGCGTTGTTCGCGAAGCGGCTGCGCCGGCAGGCCAAGCCCGGTGAGTTCGACCTGTCCACGTTGCGGTTCGCGCTGTCTGGCGCCGAGCCGGTGGAGCCGGCCGACGTCGAGGATCTGATCGACGCGGGCAAGCCGTTCGGGCTGCGGCCGGAGGCGATTCTGCCGGCCTACGGCATGGCCGAGACGACGCTGGCGGTGTCGTTCTCGCAATGCGGCGCAGGCCTGGTGGTCGACGAGGTCGACGCTGACCTGCTCGCCGCGCTGCGCCGGGCGGTGCCCGCCTCCAAGGGCAACACGCGGCGGCTGGCGTCGCTGGGTCCGCTGCTCAAAGACCTCGAGGCGAGGATCGTCGACGAGGACGGCAACGTGCTGCCGGCCCGCGGCGTCGGCATCATCGAGCTGCGCGGCGAGGCGCTGACTCCCGGCTACGTCACCATGGGCGGTTTCGTCCCGGCACAGGACGAGCACGGCTGGTACGACACCGGCGACCTCGGCTACCTGATGGAGAACGGCCACGTCGTGGTCTGCGGCCGCGTCAAGGACGTCATCATCATGGCCGGGCGCAACATCTACCCGACCGACATCGAGCGCGCCGCCGGCCGCGTCGACGGCGTCCGGCCGGGGTGCGCGGTCGCGGTACGTCTGGACGCCGGGCACTCCCGGGAGACGTTCGCGGTGGCCGTCGAAAGCAACGCCTGGGAGGATCCGGCCGAGGTGCGCCGCATCGAGCACCAGGTCGCCCACGAGGTGGTCCGCGAGGTGGACGTGCGGCCGCGCAACGTCGTCGTGCTCGGCCCGGGCACGATTCCCAAGACCCCGTCGGGCAAGCTGCGCCGCGCCAACTCGGTCGCGCTCGTCTCCTAGCATGCTTCGCGAGCGTGCGCGTCTGTACCGCGACACGCCCGCATCGTGCGGCATCTGTGCACGCTCACCCTGTGCTGAGCGCTCCAAGAAACCTTCAAGAATCCGTTTAGCGGCGGAGCTGAATCTTTCTCGAGACATCGAGAAAGGACGCCCCCGCCGTGATCACCACCTTCAACAGACTGGCCCATGCGGCACGCGCTGTCGTAGTGGCCGTCGTGCTCGGCTCGTCGCTGGGCCTGGCCGGCGTCGCCAACGCCGTTCCGGCCATCGAGGTGACCGCGCCGGCCGGCGTCTACGGAAATCCCGAGGCGGCAGCGCAGTACTGGCAGCGCCAGCATCTCGACGACGACTGCGTGCTGATGGCAGTGGCCGACGTGGTGGGCCAGCTCACCGGTGACCTGCCGTCCGAGCAGGAGATTCTCGACGTCGCCGCCGAGACGCCGAGCCACTCACACAGCGGGGCCGTCTACCTACCCGACGATGACCGCTGGGGCACCGACTACGCGGACGCGGAGGTGCTGCTCGCCGAGTACGGCATCGAAGCCACGATGACGAGCAGGGCCATCGAGCGACAGACCGGAGTCGAGACCGGCACCGACGCCCTCGTCGAGTACCTGGCGGAAGGAGAGAAGGTGATCGTCGGGCTCAACGGAGCGACGATCTGGGGCGACGCCTCCGGCGACCGCAGCAAGCCCGCCCATGCCGTGGTGGTGACCGGGGTGGACACCGTGCACGGCATCGTGCACCTCAACGACCCCTATCCGGCCGACGGGGGCGACCTTGAGGTGCCGCTGAAGACCTTCGTAAAAGCTTGGCGCACAGGGCCGTTCATCATGATCGTCACCGACGAAAAGGAGTGACGCCGCACCCAACGGGACCCAGAGAGGCGTTTTCCTGTGGCTGGCGACGATCTCGGGTTAGCGTGAACCCCGGCACCACGCGTGCCCGCGCTACCGGTGGTTTTGAGGAGACGGCGATGAGCGGCGCCCCCGATGGCTCGCGGGTGGGGACCCATTTCGGGCCGTACTACCTCAAGCGGCTGATCGGCGCCGGCGGCTTCGGCGAGGTGTACGAGGCCGAGGACACCGTCAAGGAACGCATCGTCGCACTGAAGTTGTTGCGGGAGGCGACCTCCAAAGACCCCGTCTTCCGTGAGCGCATGAAGCGCGAGGCGCACGCCGCGGGCCGTCTGCAGGAACCGCACGTCGTGCCGATCCACGACTATGGCGAGATCGACGGTCTGCTCTACGTGGACATGCGCCTGATCGACGGCGTCGACCTGCACACGCTGCTCGAGAAATCAGGCCCGTTGCCGCCGGCGCGCGCGGTGGCGATCATCCGTCAAGTGGCGGCCGCGCTCGACGCCGCGCACGCGGCCGGGTTGATGCACCGCGATGTCAAGCCGGAGAACGTCCTGATCACCCGCGACGACTTCGCCTACCTCGTCGACTTCGGGTTGGCCACTGCGGCCAGCGACGAGCGGCTGACGCAGATGGGCACGATGGTCGGCACTTTCAGCTACATGGCGCCGGAGCGGTTGCGCAACAAGGAACTCACATACCGCGCCGACATCTACTCGCTGGCATGTGTGTTGCACGAATGCCTGACCGGAGCGCGTCCGTACCGCGCCGACAGCCTCAGCGGTTTGATCACCGCGCACCTGACCGCGCCCGTCCCGCGGCCGAGCGAGGTACGCACCGGCATCCCGGCCGCCTTCGATTGGGTGATCGCCTGCGGCATGGCCAAAGACCCCGAAGATCGCTACGCGTCCGCGGGCGATCTTGCCAACGCCGCACTGGACGCGCTGACGGCGGCAGACAAGGAGCATGCCGCGCGGATCCTGGAGCGAAGCGAGGAGGCCACGCTTCCGACGGGTCCGACCCAGCCGCCGGCGACGCAGCCCTACCGCCCGCCGCCGCCGACGAACCGTCCCACCCCCGCCCCCGCCGCAGGGTTCCCGCCCGGCGCTCCGCTCACCGGCGCCCCTTCCGGTCCGCTTCGATCCACCGCCGGCTCGGGGCCGATCCAGCGATTCGCCGGGACCGGCTGCAGCGGTGGCCAGGGCGCTTACGCCAGCGGTCCGCAACAGGTCTCGGCCCCGCCGCCGTGGACGTCATCGCCTTCGCTTCCGAGCCCGGGCCCAAGACCGCGCACACGCACGTCGTGGCTCATCGGCGGTGCGATGGCGGCCGCCGCCGTGCTGGCGGTCGTGCTGATCCTGTTCGCGACGGGCGTGCTGCCACCGGGCGCGGATGGTCCCACTCCGGCACCGCCGACGTCGCCGGTGCCGCCTTCGGGGTACACCGCCGACGACGACACGCTCATCGGCTATCTCGCCAAACCCGGATACGACCGCACCGTCTGCGACCCCCAGCACCCGCCGAAGGACAATGCGCTGTCGATGCTGAAGTGCGATGCGCTCAGCGGCGGACCCAACAGCGCGACCTTCTATCTGTACGCCGATCAAAGCGCGCTCGACGACGCGTTCAAGAGCGTCATCAGCAACGCGACGCTGCAGACGTGCCCGGACGGCACGTCGTCACCGGGCAAGTGGCACTACACCAAGGACCCGACGGCCACGGCGGGCCAGCTCGCATGCGGCATGGACGGCGGCGACGCGGTGGTCATGTGGACCGACGACTCGAAGGATTTCGTTGCGGTGGTTCGTGATTCGAGCCTCAGCGACCTCTTCACCTGGTGGCAGGAGAAGTCCTGACGGCGCCGACGGCCCTTGATCGGCACGCGAAAACCCATGGCACGTTGTCGGGGTGGGTGGTTACCGTCGATGGCATGCCCGGTTCCCAGTCGGCCATCGAAGCGATCGATCTGGTCAAGAAATTCGGCGCCGACGTCGCTGTCGACGGCGTCAGCTTCGCCGTGCCGCAGGGCAGTGTGCTGGGCCTGCTGGGGCCCAATGGCGCCGGCAAGACCACCACGGTGCGGATGATGACGACGCTGACGGAGCCCACCAGCGGCACCGCCCGGGTGGCAGGGTACGACGTTCGTGAGCAGCCGGAGATGGTGCGGCGCAACATGGGGCTGACGGGCCAGGTGGCTACGGTCGACGAGCTGCTGACCGGTAGGGAGAACGTCCGGATGATCGGCGGGCTCTACGGAATCCGCCGCCACGACCTCGACCGTCTGAGTGACGAACTGCTGCAACAGTTTTCGATCGCCGACGCGGCGGATCGGCCGGTTAAGTCCTATTCGGGAGGGATGCGCCGGCGTCTCGACCTGGCCGTGAGCCTGCTGGCCGGCCCGCCGGTGTTGTTCCTGGACGAGCCCACCACCGGGCTGGACCCGCGCAGCCGCACCGACCTGTGGGATGTCTTGCGCCGGCTGGTGCGTGACGGCACCACGCTGCTGCTCACCACGCAGTACCTGGAGGAGGCCGACCAGCTGGCCGACAACATCATCGTCATGGACAAGGGGCGCATCATCGCCGAGGGCACGCCGCTGCAACTCAAAGAGCAGTCCGGGAACGCGAGGCTGGTGGTCACGGTGTCGCGGGCCGACGACCTCGGGCCGGCCGCGGCGCTGCTGCGCAAGATCGGCGCCGACGTGTTCGTCGACACCGGTGCGCGTCAGCTGACCACCGCCGCCGACGGCCTGGCCGACATGACGCGGGTGGCCGGATGGTTGCGCGACAGCGAGATCGAGGTCGACGACATCGGGCTGTCCCGCCCGAGCCTCGACGACGTGTTCCTGTCGCTGACCGGGCATCGCACCGATCCTGAGGAGGAGACGGCATGACCAGTGTTGCGCAACGGCTGCCCACGCAGTCACGCCGGCCGGAGACCCGTCATACCAATGTAGCCCAGCAGAGCTGGATCATGGTCAAGCGCAACATGATCCACACCAAGCGCATGCCGGAGATGCTCAGTGATGTGACCGCGCAGCCGATCATGTTCGTGCTGCTGTTCGCGTTCGTATTCGGGGCGTCGATCACTAACACCGGCGGGCCGTCGTACCGTGAGTTCCTCCTGCCGGGAATCCAGGCGCAGACCATCGTCTTCACGGCGTTCGTCGTGGCGGCGGGCATCACCAACGACATCGAGAAGGGCGTCATCGACAGGTTCCGGTCGCTGCCCATTGCGCGCTCCTCGGTGTTGATCGGGCGAAGCGTCGCCAGCCTGATCCACTCGTCGATCGGCATCGTGGTGATGGCGCTCACCGGTTTGGCTATCGGCTGGCGGATCCGCGGCGGTGTCGCCGAGGCGGTGCTGGCGTTCGGGCTGGTGCTGCTTTTCGGGTTCGGCATCATCTGGTTCGGCATCCTGGTGGGCTCGCTGATGCGGTCGGTCGAGGCCGTTAACGGGGTGATGTTCACGCTTCTGTTCCCGATCACGTTCCTGGCCAACACGTTTGCGCCCACCGAGCCGATGTCGCATTGGCTGCGGGTGATCGCGGAGTGGAACCCGGTCTCGTCGCTGGCACAGGCGATGCGGGAGCTCTGGGGCAACGGCCCTGCCGCGCCTCCGTCGGCGCAGTTGCCGCTGCACCACCCGGTACTCGCGACGGTGATCTGGTCGCTGGTGCTGACGGCGGTCTTCGCGCCGGTGGCGTTGCGCGCCTACGCCCGCCGCACCGCCGACTGACCCCGGCCGCTCCGCGAGCGTGAAAGGACGCCCGGGCGTCAGTCCCAGCCGTGCACCTGGTTCTGGGCCGCTTCCAATCCGAGCCGCACCAACAGCTCGGTGGCATCTGCCGCGTGCTCGCAGATCACCGGCACGTCGGGGCGTTCGGCCGCGGTGAAGTTCTCGAGCACGAACGTCGCCGGATCCTTGCGGCCGGGCGGTCGGCCGATGCCGATGCGGACGCGGTGAAAGTCGTTGGTGCTCAGCGCCGACGCGACGGATCGCAAACCGTTGTGGCCGGCGACCCCGCCGCCGAACTTGAGCCGGATGCGGCCGAACTCGATGTCGAGCTCGTCGTGAATCAGGATCAGCGAAGCAGACGGCACCGAATAGAACTTCGCTAACGCGGCTACCTGGCGGCCCGACTCGTTCATGTAGCTGCGCGGCTTGCCGAGCACCACGGCGCGGCCGGCGAGTCGACCCGTCGCGACGTCGGCGCCAGACTTCTTGTGCGCCTTGAACGCAGAGCCGACGCGGGCCGCCAGCAGATCGGCCACCATGAACCCGACGTTGTGCCGGGTCTTGGCGTAGACCGGCCCCGGATTGCCCAGCCCGACGACCAGAAGCGGGTCGGCCACGTCGTTGTTGCTCCTCGCGTCCGCCGCGTCCTACTCGTTGTCGGGCGCTTCGCCCGGCGCTTCCTCCGCGGCCTCGGCTTCGCCCTCTTCCGCCGCTTCCGCAGCCTCGGCGGCTTCGGCGGCTTCCGGCTCCATCTCCTCGGCGGTCGGCGCGGGGACGACGTTCACCACCAGAGTTCCCGGATCGGACACCAGCGTGACGCCGCTGGGCAGCGACACCTGGCTGGCCAGGATCTGGGTGCCCTCTTCGGCGCCTTCCACCGAGACGGTCAGCTGCTCGGGGATCGACAGGGCCTCGGCCTCGATTTGGATGGTGCTGGCGTCCTGGGTGACGAGCGTGCCCGGCGTCGCCTCGCCTTCGACGACGACATTGACGTCGACGGTCACCTTCTCGCCGCGGCGCACGACAAGCAGGTCAGCGTGCTGGATGCTGCGGCGGATGGGATGGATGTCGAGGGCTTTGGTCAGCGCGAGTTGCTCCTTGCCCTCGATGTCCAGCGTCAGCACCGCGTTGGTGCCCGCGCTGCGCAGGACGGCCGCGAAGTCGTGCGCCGACAGCAGCAGATGCCGGGGGTCTGACCCGTGGCCGTAGAGCACAGCGGGCACCTTGCCGTCACGACGGGCGCGTCGCGACGCGCCCTTGCCGGTCTGCGTGCGGATCTCGGCGGTCAGCTGGTTGGTCTTGGTCTTGGCCATGCGGTTGCTCCTGTGCGGGAAGTCGTCGGTTCGTCGCACGACGCGGGAGGAGGCAACCGGGCAGGTCTCCGTCGATAACGGTGGCTGCGGCCACCCTCGCCGTGACGCCGCAAGGCTAGCTCAAGACGTCCTCAGAGCGGAAATTTGGTACCCGTGAGCTGCTCGGACAGCTCCCACAGCGCCTTCGCGGTGTCGGCGTCGCGCGCCCGTCGACTGCGGCCCACCGGTTGCGTCCGGCCGAGGTAGCCAAACCGCGGGCCGACGTAGGTGTCACCCGGCAGGTCCTGCGAGACCGCGAACAACGTGGGCCGGGCCCCGAATTCGGCGTTTGTGGCCATTCGACCGCCGATCTTCAGTAGCGCGGCGCTCAACCTGCCCGCGGAGTGGCTCTGAAGGTTCGTGGACGAATAGCCGGGGTGAGCGGCCAGGGCCCGCACCGGCGATCCCGCCGAGTCCAGGCGCCGCTGCAACTCGCTGGTGAACAGCAGGTTGGCCAGCTTCGACTGCGCATAGGCCAGCCACGCCGAGTACCTGCGCGATGTCCAGCTCAGGTCGTTCAGATCGATCTTGCCGATCTGGTGGAACACCGACGAGACCGTGACCACGCGGTCGGTGATCTTCGGCAACAGCAGGTTGGTCAATGCGAAGTGGCCGAGGTGGTTGGTGCCGATCTGGCTTTCGAACCCGTCTTTGGTCACCGCGTACGGGACGGCCATGATGCCGGCGTTGTTGACGAGCACGTCCACCGCGGCGATCCCGTCGGCGAACTCGTGCACTGAGGCGAGGTCCTCCAGGTCCAGCTTGCGCACCTCCACACTGCCGCGGATGCCCGCTGCGGCATCCTCGCCCTTTGCGGTGTTGCGAACCGCGAGCACGACATGTGCTCCCACGCGGGCCAATTCGCGCGCGGTGATCAGGCCGAGCCCGCTATTGGCGCCGGTGACGATAACGGTGCGCCCGCCGAACGCGGGCAAATCGGCGGCAGTCCAGTCGGTCATGGCCTCACCCTAACTCCCAAAGGAGGGTGGGTCAGCGGACGGAGACGGTGAACCCCTTGATGATTGTCAACACGTCGGGGTCGGCCTCTTGGGATCCGTCGGCCAGCGTGGTGACCGAAAACTGAACCAGATAGCGCTGATTGGCCGGAGGTCGCGCCGTGGCGATGACGATGCGGTTGTAGCGGTGCAGCTGCTGGCCGCTCGCGTCTGCGTAAGTGGCCTCGATTTTGGCCGACGGCATGTTGTGGAACGGCTCCTGGATGCCGCCGGGCATGTCGTAAGCGTGCTTGAGCGCATCGACGGGATCGAAGTTGGCGCCGGTGAGCTTGAACACGAAAAGCATCGCAGTGGGCTGAAACGTCTGCACCGCAGTCTTGCGAATGATCTCGAACGCGGTCGGCTGATCCGGGTCGTTGACCACCATCCAGCCGGGCGGATGCGGGATCGACACCGTCAACTCGGTGAGCGTTTTCGGTGTCATCGGCTCGCCATCGACGCCCTTGTCCTGCAGGTACTGCGATAACGAGACCGGTGCTTCGGTGGTGGTGGTGGGCGTCGCCGAGGTCGACGACCAAACCGCCCGGTAGTCAGTGGGTTTCGCTCCGCAGGCGGCGAGAAGGAGCACCGCCAGTACGACGACGAGGAGCCGTGACCTCACAGGATCTCGCGCAGCACGTCGACCGGCCGCGCCAGCCGCGTGCCCTTGGGCGTGACGACGAACGGTCGCTCGATCAGGATCGGGTGCTCGGCCATCGCATCCAGCAGTTCGTCGTCACTGGCGTCGTCGAGGCCCAGCTCCGAGTACTGCGCTTCCTTCGTACGCACCACGGCACGCACCGGGATCCCGGCATCGCGGATCATGTCGGCCAGCTGACCACGCGTCGGCGGCGTCTTCAGATACTCGACGATCTGCGGTTCAATGCCGTTGTCCTGCAACAACTTCACCGCATTACGGGAAGTCGAGCAGCGGGGGTTGTGGTAGATGACGCTGGACGAACTCGACGTCATCAAGCATCTCCGTCGAAAAGCCCTGTCACAGAACCATTTTCGAAGACAGCGCGGATGGTGCTGGCCAGCAGGGGTGCGATGGACAACACAGTCAGTTGCGGGAACTGCTTGTCCTCGCCGATCGGCAGCGTATTGGTCACAATCACCTCTGTGGCGCCGCTGGCCGCCAGCCGCTCGGCAGCCGGATCGGACAGGACGCCGTGCGACGCGGCGATGATCACGTCGCCCGCGCCGTCGTCGTGCAGCAGCTTCACCGCCCCCGCGATGGTGCCGCCGGTGTCGATCATGTCGTCGATCAACACGCAGGTGCGGCCCGCGACATCGCCGACGACCCGGTTGGACACCACCTGGTTGGGAACTCGCGGGTCGCGCGTCTTGTGGATGAACGCCAGCGGCACCCCGCCCAGCGAGTCGGCCCACTTCTCGGCAATGCGCACGCGGCCGGAGTCGGGGGAGACGACCACCATGTCGCGGTTGGGGTAGTTGCCTTTGATGTAGCCGGTGAGCAGATTCTGCGCGCGCATGTGGTCCACCGGCCCGTCGAAAAAGCCCTGGATCTGGTCGGTGTGCAGGTCGACGGTGACAATCCGGTCCGCGCCGGCCGTCTTCAGCAGATCAGCGACCAGCCGCGCCGAGATCGGCTCGCGACCCCGGTGCTTCTTGTCCTGGCGGGCGTACGGATAGAACGGCAGGATCGCGGTGATCCGCTTCGCGCTGCCCCGCTTCAGCGCGTCGATCATGATCAGCTGCTCCATCAGCCACTTGTTCAGCGGCGCGGGATGCGATTGCAGCACGAACGCGTCGCAGCCGCGGACGGACTCGTCGAAGCGGACGAAGATCTCACCGTTGGCGAAGTCCCGCGCCGTCTGCGCGGTGACCTGCACGTCGAGTTCCTTGGCCACCTGCTCGGCGAGCTCGGGGTGCGCGCGGCCCGCGAAGAGCATCAGGTTCTTGCGGTTGTCGGTCCAGTCGGTGCCCACACTGCCTCGCCGGTCAATGGATCGGGAATGTCGAGTTAATCGTACGGTCAGGGACCCCCGCGAGCGGGTGGTGCCCCCAGCTCGTCGTCCTCGGTGGCCCGACGTGCAGCCTCCGCGGCAGCTGACCCGGGCCGGTTGCGGGCAACCCACCCTTCGATGTTGCGCTGCGGGCCGGCGGACACCGCCAGTGCCCCAGGCGGGACGTCCTCGCGGACCACGGTCCCGGCGCCGGTGTACGCTCCGTCACCGACCGCCACGGGCGCGACGAACATGGTGTCGGACCCGGTGCGTACGTGCGAGCCGACGGTGGTGCGGTGCTTGGCCTGCCCGTCGTAGTTGACGAACACACTGGACGCGCCGATGTTGCTGTGCTCGCCGATGTCGGCATCGCCGACGTACGTCAGGTGCGGAACCTTGGTGCCGGTGCCGATGGTGGAGTTCTTCGCCTCGACGAACGCGCCGAGCTTGGCGTCTGCGCCCAGCACCGTGCCCGGCCGCAGATAGGTGAACGGCCCGACGTCGGCGCCCTCGCCGATCGACGACGACACCGCGTGCGTGCGCACCACGGACGCGGCGTCGCCGACGGTCACGTCGGCCAGCGTGGTGTCGGGCCCGATGCCGCAGTTGCCGCCGACCCGGGTGCGGCCCAACAGCTGCGTGCCCGGCTGGACGACGGTATCGCGGCCGATCGTCACCTCGACGTCGATCCATGTCGTCGCGGGGTCGACGACGGTCACGCCGGCCCTCTGGTGTGCGGCGACGATTCGCCGGTTCAGCTCGGTGGCCAGCGCGGAAAGTTGCACGCGGTCGTTGACGCCCGCGACCAGCGTCGTGTCGTTGACGTGTTTGGCGTGCACGGTCAACCCGTCCTGGCGCACGATCGACACGACGTCGGTCAGGTAGCGCTCGTGCTGGGCGTTGTCCTCACGCAACCGGCTCAGCGCCGACCGCAGCGCCGCCAGGTCGAACGCGTACACGCCGGCGTTGACCTCGCGGATGCTGCGTTGCGACGGCGTGGCGTCGGCTTGTTCAACGATTGCGATCACCTCGCGGTCTTGGGTGCGCAGGACGCGACCGTAGCCGGTGGGGTCAGCCAGCGTCGTGGTCAGAACGGTGACCGCCGCCGGCTCGGCGCGGTGGGTGGCGACGAGGTCGGCGAGCGTGTCGGAATCCAGCAGCGGGATGTCGGCCGAGGTGACGACGACGATCCCGTCGAACCCGTTGGGCAGCGCGGTCAGCCCGCACGCCGCCGCGTGGCCCGTGCCGAGCTGCTGCTCCTGCACCGCGACCTCGACCGGACGGCCGAGGTCGTCGGCAAGCCGGGCCACCGCCGGAGCCACCTTCTTGCGGTCATGCCCGAGCACCACGACGAGATGCTGCGGGTCGACCTTGGCCACCGAGTGCAGCGAGTGCGAAAGCATGCTGCGGCCGGCCAGCGTGTGCAGCACCTTGGGGATGTCGGATCGCATCCTCGTCCCGGCGCCTGCGGCCAGCACGATCACGGCCGTGTCCGGAAGTTGCGTCACTGTGACCCCTCACCGCGCGAGCGTGCGTGTCAGTACGTCGACACGCCGCGCCTTGGCGTACAAACCTGCACGCTCGCGCCAAAGCTCCGTCGCCAGGACTCGAACCTGAACTCTCAGAACCAAAATCTGATGTGCTGCCGATTACACCACGACGGAAAGAAATCAACGCTGAACAGCGTAACCTGAGGCCGTGGTGGCACCGGAAAAGGAAACCCGCACGCCGCGTGCGCGCATGACGGGTGCCGAGCGTCGCCACCAGCTGATCGACGTCGCACGGTCGCTGTTCGCCGAGCGCGGCTACGAGGGCACCTCGATCGAGGAGATCGCGCAGCGCGCCAACGTCTCCAAGCCGGTGGTCTACGAGCACTTCGGGGGTAAAGAGGGCCTCTACGCGGTGGTGGTCGACCGCGAGATGTCGGCATTGCTCGACGGCATCACGTCGTCGCTGACCAACAACCGCTCCCGGGTGCGCGTCGAGCGGGTGGCCCTCGCGCTGCTGACCTACGTCGAGGAACGCACTGACGGCTTCCGCATCCTGATCCGCGATTCGCCGGCCGCGATCACGTCGGGCACCTACTCCACGCTGCTGAACGAGGCCGTCAACCAGGTGTCCTCGATCCTGGCCGGCGACTTCGCCCGCCGCGGACTGGACCCCGAGATGGCGCCGCTGTACGCGCAGGCGCTGGTCGGGTCCGTCTCGATGACGGCCCAGTGGTGGCTCGACGTCCGCGAGCCGAAGAAGGAAGTAGTGGCCGCGCACCTGGTCAACCTGGTGTGGAACGGGCTGACGCATCTCGAGAACGACCCAGTGCTCGACGGCGAGTAGCCGGATGCACAGATTTTCGCTTCCGTGAGTGCGTTATCGTGGACTGCCTCACGAGGGAGATCTGCAGTGATTGACACGCCGGAGTTGACCGGACTCGTCGCACAAGAGCTAAAAGCCGCCGAGCGGCTGGAAGATGTGGAGCAGATCGTCAAGGTGGCGGCGCGTCGCCTAGCTGACGCGGATGGGGCGACCTTCGTCCTGCTCGACGGGGACTTCTGCTACTACGCGGACGAAGACTCCATGAGCCCCTTGTGGAAGGGACAACGTTTTCCCACATCCGCGTGCATCAGCGGCTGGTCGATGATGCACCGAACGGCCGTCGCCATCCCGGATATCCGCCGGGACGACCGTGTTCCACAGGAGGCTTACCGTCCCACCTTCGTGCGGAGCCTCGTCATGGCTCCGATGCTGGGACCTGATCCCATTGGCGCCATCGGTGTGTACTGGTCGCGACCGGGAAGGCCGACCCCGAAGGTCGTCGCAGCGATCGAGCGCCTGGCCGAACTCGCCGCGGCGGCGCTGCAGCGCTTTCCCGACGGGCTGCCGGATCCAAGCTTCAAACCCGTCTGGGCGACACGATGGGGTCAGCGCTTCTTGAGTAGTGAGGTTGACTGACGAAGGCCCGGCCGAAGCAACACCGGCGTTCACGCCGACGGGGGAATTAGTCCGCAGCGCAACGGCCTTCGGCGTTTGCATACGATGGCCTCATCATGATCGATACCCCGATCGCGGGGCTCGTCAACCTGGCGCTGCGCGACCCGACCCTGGCCGACCTCGCTCGGCGCGCGGGCCCCCACCCCCCTGAACTCGCGGTCATCGGCCCTGCGGGCGCGCGCCCGTTCGTCGCCGCCGCGCTCGCCCAAGCCGGGCCGTTGCTCGTCGTCACCGCCACCGGCCGCGAAGCTGACGATCTCACCGCCGAACTCAGAGGCGTGTTCGGCGACGCCGCCGTGCTGTTCCCGTCCTGGGAGACGCTTCCGCACGAGCGGCTGTCGCCCGGGGTCGACACCGTCGGCGCCCGGCTGACAGTGCTGCGCCGGCTCGCGTTCCCCGACGACGAGCGGCTGGGTCCGCCGCTCAAGGTGGTTGTGACGACGGTGCGCTCGCTGGTGCAGCCGATGCCGGCAGGCCTCGCCCAGATCGAGCCGGTCACGCTGACCGTCGGCGAAGAGGCGGAGTTCGATGCCGTCATCGCCCGTCTGGTCGACCTCGCTTACACCCGCGACGACATGGTCTCCAAGCGCGGCGAATTCGCCGTGCGCGGCGGCATCCTCGACATCTTCCCGCCGACCGCCGAGCATCCCGTCCGTGTCGAGTTCTGGGGCGACGAGGTGAGCGAGATGCGGATGTTCTCGATCGCCGACCAGCGGTCGATCCCGGAGCTTGAGGTCGACACCGTCATCGCGGTCGCGTGCCGCGAGTTCCTGCTGACCGACGACGTGCGCGCGCGAGCGGCCGAACTCGCCGAGAAGGCGCCGACGAGAGGCGGGCCGATCGGCAGCGTCGGCGACATGCTCGCCAAGATCGCCGACGGCATCCCGGTGGACGGGATGGAGGCGCTGATGCCGGTGCTCGGAGCCGCAGGGCCGGCGACATCGACTTCCGGAGCCGGCGACCTCACGTTGCTCGCCAGCCACCTGCCGCAGGGCACGCCGCTGTTGGTCTGCGATCCGGAGAAGGTCCGCACCCGCGCGGCCGACCTGATCAAGACTGGCCAGGAGTTCCTGGAAGCGTCGTGGTCGACGGCCGCGCTCGGCGGTGACGCCCCGATCGACCTCGAGCAGTTGGGCGCCTCAGGCTTCTTGCACCTCCACGACGTGCACGCAGCGGCCGTCGAGGAGGGCCACCCGTGGTGGACGCTGAGCCAGCTGCCCGACCCTGACGCCACCCAGCTCGACGTGCGGGCCGCGCCGTCGGCGCGCGGACATCAGCACAGTGTCGAGGAGATCTTCGCGATGCTGCGCGCGCACGTCAGCACTGGCGGGTCCGCCGCGATCGTTGCACCCGGCACCGGCACCGCCCATCGCCTCGTCGAACAGCTCAAAGACGCTGACGTGGCCGCTGTCTGCCTGGACCCCGGTGACGCGCCGAGCCCCGGCGTCGTCGGGGTGCTCAAGGGCCCGCTGCACGACGGCCTCGTTCTGCCCGGCTCCAACCTCGTCGTCATCACCGAGACCGACCTCACCGGAAGCCGGGTCGCTGTCACGGAGGGAAAGAAGCTCGCCGCCAAGCGACGCAACGTCGTCGACCCCCTTGCGCTGACCGCAGGTGACCTCGTTGTGCACGACCAGCACGGCATCGGCCGCTTCGTCGAGATGGTCGAACGGACGGTCGGCGGCGCGCGCCGCGAGTACCTGGTGTTGGAGTACGC
Source organism: Candidatus Sericytochromatia bacterium (assembly GCA_050262635.1). Classification (GTDB taxonomy): domain Bacteria; phylum Actinomycetota; class Actinomycetes; order Mycobacteriales; family Mycobacteriaceae; genus Mycobacterium. Next base: position 58,689 of record JBLNEK010000001.1, read on the forward strand.
GTCGAACCGCCGTGGCGCGGACAAGGAGACCGACAAGCTCTATGTGCCGATGGACTCCCTCGACCAGCTGTCGCGCTACGTCGGCGGCGAGACGCCTGCATTGTCGAGGCTCGGCGGCAGCGACTGGGCCAACACGAAAACCAAAGCCCGCAGAGCGGTCCGGGAGATCGCCCAAGAGCTCGTCGCGTTGTACGCCAAGCGGCAGGCGTCGCCGGGGCATGCGTTCAGCCCCGACACCCCGTGGCAGGCCGAGATGGAAGACGCGTTCGGCTTCACCGAAACCATGGACCAGCTGACCGCGATCACCGACGTCAAAGCCGACATGGAAAAGCCGGTGCCGATGGACCGGGTGATCTGCGGAGACGTCGGCTACGGCAAAACCGAGATCGCGGTGCGTGCAGCGTTCAAGGCGGTGCAGGACGGCAAGCAGGTCGCCGTGCTGGTGCCGACGACGCTTCTGGCCGACCAGCATCTGCAGACGTTCACCGAGCGCATGGCCGGGTTCCCGGTGCGAATCAAGGCGCTGTCGCGGTTCACCAGCACCGCTGAGTCCAAAGCCGTGCTCGACGGCATGGCCGCGGGCACCGTCGACATCGTCATCGGCACGCACCGGCTCTTGCAGACCGGCGTGCGCTGGAAGGACCTCGGGCTGGTCGTGGTCGACGAGGAACAGCGGTTCGGCGTAGAGCACAAGGAGCACATCAAGAGCCTGCGGACGCACGTCGACGTGCTGACCATGAGCGCCACCCCCATCCCGCGCACGCTGGAGATGAGCCTGGCCGGCATCCGCGAGATGTCGACGATCCTGACCCCGCCCGAGGAGCGCTACCCGGTGCTTACCTACGTCGGCCCGCACGACGACAAGCAGGTCGCCGCAGCGTTGCGACGCGAGCTGCTGCGCGACGGGCAGGCTTTCTACATCCACAACCGGGTCAGCTCCATCGACGCCGCCGCGGCCCGGGTTGCGGCGCTGGTGCCGGAGGCGCGGGTGGTCGTCGCGCACGGCCAGATGCCCGAGGACCTGCTCGAGCGCACGGTCGAGGGTTTCTGGAACCGCGAGTATGACGTGCTGGTCTGCACGACCATCGTCGAAACCGGCCTGGACATCTCAAACGCCAACACGCTGATCGTCGAGCGCGCGGACGCGTTCGGGCTGTCGCAGTTACACCAGCTGCGTGGTCGGGTTGGTCGCAGTCGTGAGCGCGGGTACGCCTACTTCTTCTATCCGCGCGAGCAGCCGCTGACCGAGACCGCCTACGACCGGCTCGCGACGATCGCGCAGAACAACGAACTCGGCGCCGGCATGGCCGTCGCGATGAAGGATCTCGAGATCCGCGGCGCCGGCAACGTGCTCGGCGTCGAGCAGTCCGGGCATGTCGCTGGTGTGGGATTCGACCTGTACGTGCGGCTGGTCGGCGAGGCCGTCGAGGCATACCGTGCCGCAGCGGACGGCCGGGCCATCACCGCGCCGGAGGAGCCCAAGGAGGTCCGCATCGACCTGCCCGTCGACGCGCACCTGCCACCGGACTACATCCCGAGCGACCGGCTGCGGTTGGAGGCCTACCGGCGGCTGGCCGCCGCGGGGGACGACGTGGCGATCGGGGGTGTCATCGACGAGCTGACCGACAGGTACGGCCCGCTGCCCGAGCCTGCGGCCCGGCTGGTGTCGGTGGCGCGGCTGCGGTTGCTGTGCCGCGGGTACGGGGTCACGGAGATCACGACGACGGGCACGACGCTGCGGATCTCGCCGCTCACCTTGCTCGACTCGCAACAGCTGCGGCTCAAGCGGATGCATCCGTCGGCGAGTTACCGGGCCACTACATCGACGGTGCAGGTGCCGATTCCCCGCACGGGCTCGGGGGTGGCGGCGGCGCGCATACGCGATCTGGAACTGGTGCAGATGGTCGCCGACCTGCTGCTGGCACTGGATGGCAAGCCTGCCGGAAGTGCTGATATAACCGAGGTCACCGACGCGTCCGAGGGGGTGACAGCACGATGACCGTCATCCTGGTCGATCCCCGGCGACCCTCGCTCGTGCCCGTTGAGGCCATCGCTCTGCTCGCTGGTGAAGTCGCTTACACCGAAGAGATGCCGGTCCGAGTGCCGTGGTCACTGCCGGCGGCGCGGCCCGTGTTCGACGAATCCGACGCACCCGTACTGCTGTCGTCCGACCCCGGGCATCCCGCCGTGAAGGCCCGGCTGGCGGCCGGTGACCGGGTGATCTCTGCCCCCGGACCGCAGCCGGGGGAGCGTCTTGTCGACGCGGTCGCGCTGATGGACAAGCTGCGCACCAACGGCCCGTGGGAGAGCGAGCAGACTCACGACTCGCTGCGACGCTATCTGCTCGAGGAGACCTACGAGCTGTTCGACGCGGTGCACCGCGGCAATGCCGACGAGCTACGCGAGGAGCTCGGTGACGTGCTGCTGCAAGTGCTGTTTCACGCCCGCATTGCCGAGGAAGCGCCGCACCGCCCGTTCACCATCGACGACGTCGCCGACTCGCTGCTGGCCAAGCTCGCCAACCGGGTGCCGGGCGTGCTTGCGGGAGAACCGATTTCGCTTGAGCGGCAGATCGCCGAGTGGGACGAGCGCAAGGCGCAGGAAAAGCCCCGCGGGTCGTGCCTGGACGGGGTGCCGACGGGTCAGCCGGCGCTGGCGCTGGCGCAGAAGGTGCTCGGCAGGGTGCGCGACGCGGGGCTGCCGCGCGACCTGGTTCCTCCGACGCTGACGACGGTCGCTGTCGGCCCGGACATCGACGCCGAAAACGCTTTGCGCACAGAGGTTCTGGCGTTCATGGATGCGGTACGGGCGGCCGAGAAGGCCGTAGCGGCGGCGCGGCGCGGGCACCGGGTGGCCGAAGAACTCGACGTCGCCGTCTTGGACGCGATCACCGAGGACGAGTGGCGGGCGGCATGGCCCGTTCCGGTCGGCACTGAGCCCGCACCTGACCGCATTCCCGAGCCGGGCCCGGCCGAGGTTCCGGAGCCGGGTCCGGTTGAGGTGCCCGAGCCGGCTCCCGTCGAGACACCCGAGCCTTCGCCACATCAAGTCATCGAGGAAGAGTTCCCGGCCGAACAGATGCCGATCCTGAGCGACGCCGACGCGGCACCAGAGCCCCGTTGACTCTGCGGTGAGCGCATCGTCAACTCGGACTTTTTCGCCCTGTCCGCAGAGTCGATCACGGTCAACCGAAGAGCCCAGCGCCCCAGTACGCCGACCGGTCGTTCTCGGGCAGCCCGGGCGGGCACGCGAACACCCCGGAGCTGGTGTGGGTGATGTACTCGTTCAGCGCGTCCCTGCTCGCGAGTTGCGCCTGCATCGGGACGAACTGCGTCAACGGGTTGCGGACGAACGCGATGAAGAAGAGTCCCGCGTCCAGGTGGCCGAAACCGTCTGAGCCGTCGGTAAAGTTGTAGCCGCGACGCAGGATCTCGATGCCGCCGAGCTGCTCGGCCGACGCCCGCCGCACGTGCGCCTCGACGTCGATCAGCGGGTCTCCGTCGCTCTTTCTGCTCACCAGGTCGAGGTCGTCGAACTCACCGGAATACCCGATGGGCGCGCCGCTGCCCTTGTGTCGGCCGATCACCCGCTCCTGCTCGATAAGCGCTGTGCGGTCCCAATTCTCGATGCGCATCCTGATTCTGCGGGTGATCAGATAGGTGCCGCCTGTCATCCAGTCGGGCCCGTCGCCCGGGGCCACCCAGACGTGCTGGTTCAGCTTGTCGGTGTCCTCGGCCTTCAGGTTGCGCGTTCCGTCTTTGAAACCGAACAGGTTTCGCGGTGTCGCCTGGTCTCGCGTGGTTGACGAGGTGCGCCCGAACCCCAGCTGCGAGTACCGCACCGCCGCGGTGCCGAACGCGACCCGGGCCAGGTTGCGGATTGCATGAACGGCCACTTGCGGGTCGTTGGCGCATGCCTGCACGCATATGTCACCGCCGGACCGGGCCGGGTCCATGGTCTCGTTCGGGAACTTCGGCAGATCCACAAGCGCGGCCGGCCTGCGGTCGGCGACGGCGAACCTGTCCTTGCCGTCCTTGACGAAGAAGGACGGACCGAACCCGATCGTCAGCGTCAGCGCGGACGCGGGGAGGCCAAGCGCCTCACCGGTATCGGCCGGCGGGGCATCCGGGTTGAGGCCGACCGCCCCATGCGAGACGGTCTCGTCCCCGGCCGTCATCCGCTCCGCCATCCGGGTCCACTGCCGCAGCATCGCCACCACTTCTTCCCGGGAGTCGGTGGTGACGTCGAAGGCGCAGAAGTGCATTCGGTCTTGCTGCGGGGTGACGATGCCGGCCTGCCGCGCGCCGCGAAATGATATGGGCCGGTGAAGCGCCGTCGAGTCTCGCGCCGCCGCCGCGGCGCGACCGGCCATCGCGCCCGCGCCGGCCGCTCCCACCACGGCTGCTGTAACCCCGGCCGCTCCGAACAGCTTTCGGCGGGAGATTCCCTGACGTTCGTGCGCGGGGGAATCATCCTCCCACTCGTCGCTATTGAGGGGCGATGACACCTTGGACTTGACTCACTTCCTTTGACAGCGCGTCAATCGCACGCGAAAGTTCCTGGCGTGCAGGCTCGGTCACCGTTTCGTAGGAGTCGAAGCCATCCCCCCTGCGGTACTTGTCCAACAGCGCGAACACCTCGGCGAACCGCTGGTCGACGCGTCTCCCGAGCGCGGCATCACGCTGGTCGAGGATAGGGCGGACCGACGCGACCGCGGCCTGCGATCCCTCCACGTTGGCGTGGAAATCCCACAGGTCGGTGTGACTGAAGATGTCCTCCTCGCCAGTGATCTTGCTGATGGCCACCTCGTCGAGGAGTCCCTGTGCGCCGCTGGCGACTTGCGTGGCGTCGATCCTGTACTGCGGCGAGGTCACCTGGTCGTGGAGTTCTTTGATGTCGGCCACCAACTGGTCCGCGATCGCGTTCGTGTCCGGCTGCAGACCCCTCACCCAGAGATCCTTCTCGAGCCGGTGGAAGCCGGTCCAGCGCTGGCCCGGCTCGAGGTCGGCCTCGCGCCGGTCGATGCGCGGATCGAGGTCGTCGGGGAACGACTCCGCGACGGGTTCGATGCGCTCGTAATGAATGCGGGTGGTCGGGTATTGCGCCTTGGCGGCGGCGACGTCGCCCTGCTTGATGGCGGCGGCGAACGCTTCGGTCGCGGCGATCAAGACCCCGGTCTCGCCGGTCACGTACTGCTTGTAATTCTGCGAGGACTGTTGGAACTGGCCTTCGCTACCGGTCGTGACGTTCTCCCCGGTGACAGTGAAGTCGCCACGGATGCCGTTGCCGACCATGCCTGGCTTGCAAGCCGTTTGGTACTTGCCGGCCTGATTGAGATTGACCACGAGCTTGCGTTGCAGTCCGGGGGAGATGTTCTCCACCTCACCCATCACCCGCTCGCCCTCGCCGTAGACGTAGAACTCGGTGACCTTCGTCCCGTTGTTGGTGATCACAAAAGTCGTTGTGCCCGTGCTAGTTTCGGTCTTCGACACCTCGCAGGCGGTGTCGGTGGCGTTGACGGTGATTTCCGTCGCGGCACCTGACGCCGACGAGCTGTCACTCTTGTCCTTCTCGGCGCAGCCGGCCAGCGGGACACCCGCAAGCACAGCCGCGACGACAGCTACCCCGGTGCGCAGCGAAGAAGTGCGGCTCACGTCGTGGACCTTTCGGGTGTGGGTTGAGACGCCGACGGCGCAGCATCGGCTGCGGGGCGCGCGGGCGTGCGATTGGGACGCAGGAACACCGCCAGCACCACGACGACGTAGATGACGTAGACGACCAGCTGCAACACCGACGGCGTCGGCGTGATGTTGAAGATGCCCTGGATGAGCTCGCCGTACCAGGCCGACCAGTTCATCCACCCAGTGATGTCGAAAGCGTTGGCGCCCAGGCCCGGAAGCCATCCGACCGTTTGCAGCGCGTGCACGCCGTAGCCGAGGATGCCCGCGGCGACCAGGATCAGGAACACGCCGGTGTAGGTGAAGAACTTGCTCAGGTTGATCCGCACTGCGCCGAGGTACATTCCCCACGCGATCGCCGCGGCCACCAGCACGCCGATCAGCAATCCGACCAGCGGCCAAGCGGTTTCGGCCTCGGCGTAGCCGACCATGAACAGCGCCGTCTCAAATCCTTCCCGGCCCACCGCAAGAAACGCCAGCGTCAGCACCGCCAGCGAGCCGGTCTCCAGTGCCTTGGCCATCTCGGCGCGCAACTCGCCGGACATGCCGGCCGCGGCCTTCTTCATCCACAACACCATGGTCGTGACGATCGCCACGGCGATCAGCGACGCGATGCCTGCGATCGCCTCGGCGCCGAGATCGGTGACCGTGTACGCGCTGTACTGGATCAGCAGGAACACGCCGATCGTCATCGCCAGCGCCGCCGCAACGCCGAGCCACACCCACTTGAGCGCGTCGCGTCGCTGTGACTTCACCAGGAACGCGATCAGGATCATCACGACGATCCCGGCCTCCAGGCCCTCACGCAGCCCGATCAGGCCGCTGCCCAGCAGCTGAGACGACAGTGTGGGAGCGGCGGCGGTCACGCTCGTGATACCTGCAGTCATGTTGCTGTCCTTATGTCAACTTTGGGTGCCCAAAGTTATGTGTGGCTCACCTTAGCAAGGCTGAGAATTTGGCGGTATACGTCCGTTACCGTGCCAGAGGAGGGCGGAAGGTTGTGGGTCGCATGGGACGATGTGACGGACAAGAGAGTGGGTTGAGGAGATGCGGTGTCGCCGGAGGGCAGGGGGAATCACCCTCGCGCGGGGGCGGATGCGGCCCAAGGCTTGACGAGAGCGCGGTGGCTGCGGGCGGTTGCCGTCGCAGCGGTCACAGCGGTGCTGATGGCATCCAGCTGCTCGTGGCACCTTGGCACCCCGATTCCCGAGGGCGTGCCGCCCCCTGCGGGCGATCCGGTCCCCGAGATCGACACCCACGCTGCCGGGCGGCCGGCCGACCAGCTTCGCGACTGGGCCGCAGCACGCGCCCCCGCTCTCAACATGCCGGCGAACGCGCTGGAGGCCTACGCCTACGCGGCGCGGGTGGCCGAGGTGGAGAACCCGGACTGCCACATCGCGTGGACGACGCTGGCCGGGATCGGGATGGTGGAAAGCCACAACGGCACATACCGCGGCGCCATGATCGCGCTCAACGGCGACGTTTCACCGCCGATCCGAGGTGTGCAGCTCGACGGCAGCAACGGGAACCTCGAAATTATGGACAGCGACGGGGGCCTGCTCGACGGTGACCGGGGAATCGACCGGGCGATGGGACCAATGCAGTTCATCCCGGAAACCTGGCGGCTCTACGGCGTCGACGCCAACAACGACGGCGTCGTCAGCCCGGACAACTTCGACGACGCGGCGCTCTCGGCGGCCGGATACCTGTGCTGGCGCGGAGGCGACCTGGCCACGCCGGAGGGCTGGATGAAGGCGCTGCGCGCCTACAACCTGTCAGACCAGTACGCCAGGACCGTGCGCGACTGGGCGACCGCCTACGCCGACGGTCACCCGCTGTGACTAGGCACCTATAGGGTGAGTGCGTCCAGGCCGGAAGGAGACGCAGTGCCCATCATCGAGCAGGTCGGGGCTCGAGAAATCCTCGACTCCCGCGGCAACCCCACCGTCGAGGTCGAGCTGGCCCTGACCGACGGGACGTTCGCGCGGGCCGCGGTCCCGTCGGGTGCGTCGACAGGCGAGCACGAGGCCGTCGAGCTGCGTGACGGGGCGTCGCGCTACGGCGGCAAGGGCGTCGAGAAGGCCGTCAACGCTGTGCTCGACGAGATCGCCCCCGCCGTCATCGGCATGTCCGCTGACGAGCAGCGCCTGGTGGACCAGGCTCTGCTGGACCTCGACGGCACCCCGGACAAGTCCCGTCTCGGCGCCAACGCGATTCTCGGCGTGTCGCTGGCGGTGGCCAAGGCGGCGGCAGAGTCGGCGGCGCTGCCGCTGTTCCGCTACATCGGCGGACCCAACGCGCACATCCTGCCGGTCCCGATGTTCAACATCCTCAACGGCGGCGCACACGCCGATACCGGCGTGGACGTCCAGGAGTTCATGATCGCCCCTATCGGCGCGCCGAGTTTCAGGGAAGCGCTGCGATGCGGCGCCGAGGTGTATCACGCGCTGAAGTCGGTGCTGAAAAAGCAAGGGCTCTCGACCGGCCTCGGCGACGAAGGTGGGTTCGCTCCCCACGTGGCAGGCACCAGGGCGGCGCTGGACCTGATCCTCTCGGCGATCGAGGCCGCCGGTTATAAGGCGGGCACCGACGTCGCGTTGGCGCTGGACGCCGCGGCCACAGAGTTCTTCATCGCCGACAGCGGCTACACATTTGAGAAGGAGATCCGCGACTCGGCGCAGATGACAGAGTTCTATGCCGGCCTGCTCGACGCGTATCCGCTTGTGTCCATTGAAGATCCGCTGTCAGAGGACGACTGGGACGGCTGGGTGGCGCTCACCAAGGCGATCGGGGACCGCGTGCAGATCGTCGGAGACGACCTGTTCGTCACCAACCCGGAGCGTCTCGAGGAGGGCATCGTCAAGGGCGCCGGCAACGCTCTCCTGGTGAAGGTCAACCAGATCGGCACGCTTACTGAGACACTGGACGCGGTCGCGCTCGCCCATTACAGCGGGTACCGCACTATGATCAGCCATCGCAGCGGAGAGACCGAGGACACCACCATCGCCGACCTTGCCGTCGCGGTGGGCAGCGGCCAGATCAAGACCGGGGCACCGGCGCGCAGCGAGCGAGTCGGCAAGTACAACCAGCTGCTGCGGATCGAGGAGACGCTCGGCGACGCGGCTCGGTACGCCGGAGACCTTGCGTTCCCGCGGTTTTCACTGGAGACCGACTGAGAAGTGCCCGACGCGAAGCGGCCCGACCCGAAACGACGCTCTCCGCGTTCACGTCCCAGCCGGGGCGGCGATTCGGGCCGCAAACGCTCGCCTTCGCCGGCGTCGAGACGTGAGCGGACTCCCGAGCAGCGGCCCTCGGAAGAGCCTGCGGCCGAATCGATCACCGAATCGATCACCGCGTCGATCGCCGCGGCGGCTGCCCGCCAGAGCGAGCAGCGGCTCGGATTCACGGCACGGCGCGCGGCGATTCTGGCCGCGGTCATCTGCGTGTTGACGCTCACCATCGCCGGCCCGGTGCGGACGTACTTTGCGCAGCGCACCGAAATGAAGCAGCTTGCGGCCAGCGAAGCGCAATTGCGTTCGCAGATCGAGGAACTCGAGCAGCAGAAGGCCAAGCTCGCCGACCCGGTGTTCGTTGCGGCGCAGGCCCGCGAGCGGCTCGGGTTCGTCATGCCGGGCGACGTTCCCTACCAAGTGCAGCTGCCGCCGGGTGCCGCGGTGCCGCCGGACCAGCCCGGCGCGTCGTCACCGACGGCACCGTCGAACGACCCGTGGTACACGGCGCTGTGGCGCACCATCGCCGACACCCCACACAACATCCCAACCCCGGCTGCGCCGGCTCCGCCGCCGGAACCACCTCCGCCCCCGCCCGGTGGTTGATCGCACCGATCTCGACGCCGTGGCGCGCCAGCTTGGCAGAGAACCTCGCGGCGTGCTCGCAATCGCCTACCGGTGCCCGAACGGCGAGCCGGGCGTGGTGAAGACCGCGCCGCGGCTTCCGGACGGAACGCCATTCCCGACCTTGTATTACCTGACCCACCCCGCGCTGACGGCGGCGGCGAGCCGGCTGGAATCCTCGGGGCTGATGAAGGAGATGACCGCGCGGCTGGCGTCCGAGCCGGAGCTGGCGGCCGCGTACCGACGGGCCCACGAGAGCTATCTGGCCGAGCGGGACGCCGTCGAGCCGCTGGGCACCGCGTCTTCCGCCGGCGGGATGCCCGACCGGGTCAAGTGCCTGCATGTGCTGATCGCGCACTCGCTGGCCAAGGGCCGCGGGGTGAACCCGTTGGGTGATGAGGCTTTGGTGCTGCTGGCGGCTGAGCCGGCGATGGCCGGCATTCTCGTCGCGAAGGACTGGACATGAGAGTCGGCGCGATCGACTGCGGCACCAACTCGATCCGGTTGCTCATCGCCGACGTCGTCGACGGCCGGCTGCACGAATTGCACCGTGAGATGAGGATCGTCCGGCTGGGCCAAGGAGTCGACGCCACAGGCGAATTCGTTCCGGAGGCGATCGCGCGCACACGTGCGGCGCTCAGGGACTACGCCGCGTTGCTCGGCGAGTTCGAGGTGCCGAAGGTGCGGATGGTCGCGACGTCGGCGGCACGCGACGCGGCGAACCGCGAGGAGTTCTTCGCGATGACGGCCGAGGTGCTGGCCGCCGCGGTGCCCGGGGCCGTCGCGGAAGTGATCACCGGCGCGGAGGAGGCCGCGCTGTCGTTTCACGGCGCGGTGGCCGAATTGGATTGCGCCCAAGCGCCTTTCCTGGTGGTAGACCTCGGCGGCGGCTCAACGGAACTGGTGCTGGGCGCTGACGACGTGGTGGCGAGCTTCTCGGCGGACATCGGCTGCGTGCGGCTGACCGAGCGTTGTCTGCATTCGGACCCTCCGACCGCCACGGAGGTCGCGGCGGCCCGCGCGGTGGTGCGTGAGCGGCTGGGCGAGGCGCTGCGAGAGGTGCCGGTGGAGGACGCGCGCACGTGGGTCGGTGTGGCCGGCACAATGACGACGCTGTCAGCGCTGGCGCAGAAGATGACGACCTACGACTCTCAGGCAATCCACTTGTCGCGGGTGGGTTTTGCCGAGCTGCTCGAGGTGTGCGACCAGCTGATCGCCATGACGAGGGCGCAGCGCGCGGCGCTTGGCCCGATGCACGAGGGCCGCGTGGACGTCATCGCCGGCGGGGCGATCGTGGTTGAAGAGCTGGCCTACGCGTTAGGGCAGCGAGCGGGCATCGACCAGCTCACCGTCAGCGAGCACGACATCCTCGACGGCATCGCGCTGTCGATCGGTTAGCGCCTGCCGTAGAACCGCTGGCAGCCGCTGCCGTAGTTGCCGCAGTGGTTTCCGGCCGCGCACTTGGCACAGCGACACGTGCACTTTTTCTCTTCTGGAGCTTGCATGAATCCAGCCTGCGCCGAAACGGTAGTCCAGGCGAGCCTTTCTCGAACTTTTCCGCCTCAGTTACCGCCTCGACGCATCCGGGGCACGTAGCGTCGAAATATGTGCCGACTGTTCGGTCTGCATGCCGGCCGAGCGGTGACGGCGACGTTCTGGCTGCTGGATGCGCCCGACAGCCTGGTCGTCCAGAGCAAGCGGAACCCGGACGGAACAGGCTTGGGCGTGTTCCGACCCGACGGCGTGCCGGAGGTCCGCAAGCAGCCGATCGCGGCGTGGCAGGACACCGCGTTCGCGTGTGAAGCGCACGAGATGAGTGGCACGACGTTCGTGGCTCATGTTCGGTACGCCTCGACGGGCGATCTCGACGTGCGCAACACTCACCCCTTCTTGCAGGATGACCGGCTGTTCGCACATAACGGTGTGGTGGCAGGGCTCGACGTCCTCGACGCACGGCTGGCTGAGCTGAAGATCGCGAATCTTGTTCTGGGACAGACTGATAGTGAGCGCGTGTTCGCCCTCATCACCGGTTCGATCCGAGCTCGTTACGGTGACGTCGAGCACGGATTAGCCGACGCAATGACGTGGCTGGCGGACAATGTGCCGATCTACGCGGTGAATCTGCTGCTGGCCAGTGCGACTGATATGTGGGCGTTGCGGTATCCCGACACTCACGAATTCTTCATGCTCCAAAGGCAATCCCGTTCAATGGGTTTCGAGATGCAGACCGACCGTATCCATGCGAGGTCAGCCGAGCTTGACGAGAGGTCGTCGGTTGTCTTCGCCAGCGAGCCGATGGACGACGACCAGGGATGGCAGCCGCTCGAGGCCGGGGTGCTGGTGCACGTGGGCTCCGGGCTGTCGGTCACACAGTGCGAACTGCTGCCTCATCCGCCGAAACACCAGTTGAGGCTGACGGATCTCAGCGCCAAGGAGGCCGCGTCACAGCATCCGAGGGCGCCGACCGGTTAGACATCCCAGGACCGTAAGTTGTCAAGCCGCTTGGATGTTTGGTCCTGGTTGACGGTGTGCCCAGGCTTTGTGTTCGTCGTAGCGGGTGTGGTGGCGTAGGCAGCCGTGCAGGAT
>JBLNEK010000002.1:0-2812 GCA_050262635.1 Candidatus Sericytochromatia bacterium
CGCGTGGGAGGACGAGGACGACGATTGGGACGAGTGACGCTGCGGCTAGACGGTATGGGGGGCTGGGGCCCCGCTCACATGTGAACGTGGGTTGCCGACAGGAAAATGGTCCTGGCCGGTAGAGCCACAAGATGTGGGAGGCCCCAGTGAGAGTTCAGCGTACGAGCCATTCTGACCTGGCGGTAGCCCTGGGGGGATGAAAATTGTGTGGTGGTCGCCTGTCGACGCCGTCTGACACTGTGGTCCTGCGAGGCCGTGTATCGAGCCGGGAGTCGGATGCCGCTTTTGGGCCCTTCACTGTTGCCGCTAGTTCGAGCACGAGGATCAGAATCGTTGTCCCCCATGCGATATCCGCAGGCGGCCACACCCCGAGATGAACAGGTGTGAGTGTGCAATAAGGAGATGACGGCGATGTTGGCGGAATCGCATGATGAGGAGCAGATCATTGCCAGGGTGGCGGCCCTGGACATTGGTAAGGCGGAGTTGGTGTGCTGTGTGCGGGTGCCGGCACCGGCAGGCGGTAGACGGCGGTTGCAGGAGGTGTCGACCCACTCGACGATGTCGAAGTCGCTCACTGAGCTGGCCAATCGGCTGGTCGAGATGCGCGTCCAACGGGTGGTGATGGAGGCGACGTCGTCGTATTGGAAGCCCGTGTTCTACCTATTGGAAGCGCACGGGTTGGACCCGTGGCTGGTCAACGCCCGCGATGTCAAACATTTGCCCGGTCGACCGAAGACCGATGTGCTGGATGCGGTGTGGTTGTGCAAGCTGGCTGAGCGGCAGATGCTGCGGCCCAGCTTCGTGCCGCCATGGCCGATCCGGCGGCTGCGTGACCTGACCCGCTACCGCACCGATCTGGTGGCCGCGCGCACGGCCGAGAAGAACCGGGTCGAAAAACTGTTGGAGGATGCCTGCATCAAATTGTCGGTGGTGGCCTCAGACATCTTCGGGGTGTCGGGGTGGGCGATGCTGGCCGCGCTGGTGGCTGGCGAACGCGACCCCGAGGTGCTGGCCCAATTGGCGCGGGCGCGGATGCGCGGCAAGATCGATCGACTTGAACAGGCCTTCGACGGACATTTCGCCGATCATCACCGGTTCTTGCTCTCGCGCATGTTGTCGCGGATCGAGGCGCTCGACGCCGACATCGCCGCTGTCGACGCCCAGATCGAGGCGCAACTGGCCCCTTTCGCCGACGCGGCGGCCCATCTCGATGAGATCCCCGGTATCGGCCCGGTCGCCGCGGCCGCCATCATCGCCGAGATCGGGGTCGATATGTCGCGGTTCCCGACTGCCGGCCATCTGTGTTCGTGGGCGAAGTTCGCCCCGGGCATCAACTCCTCGGCGGGTAAGACTAAACGCAGCGCTTCGTCGGGACATGGCAGCCCGTACCTGGCGCGCGTCTTGGGCGAGGCCGCCGTCGGCACCAGCAAGACGAACACTTTCCTGGCGGCTCGTTACCGGCGCATCGCCAGGCGTCGTGGCCAACCCCGCGCTGTGGTCGCCGTCGGTCGCTCCATCCTGGTGATCGTCTGGCACCTGTTGCATGATCCAAACGCCCGCTACCAGGATCTGGGCGCCGATCACTACAATCGACACGTCGATTCCTCTGCCAAGAAGCGCGGTCACATTCGACAACTCGAAGCCCTCGGCTACACGGTCACACTCACTCCCGCCGCGTAAACCACGAAGTGCGCACCGAAGTCAACTCACCATCATTTTCGGATCAGTGTTGGTTTGGATGTGCACGCACGTTCGGTCGTGGCCTGCGGGTTGGATCGACAGACCGGCGAGGTGTTCGAGCACCGGCTCACGCCCAGTCATGACGAGATCACAGCCTGGATCCAGTCATTACCGGGTCCAGCGGCAACGGTGTATGAGGCCGGCCCGACCGGGTTCGGTCTGGCGCGGTCATTGCAGGCCGCCGGGATCGCCTGTGAGGTGGCCGCACCGTCGAAGTTGATGCGCCCGTCTGGGGATCGCGTCAAGACCGATGCCCGCGATGCCCGGCATCTGGCCAGGCTGTTGATGCTCGGCGATGTGACCCCGGTGGCAATTCCGACCCGCGAGCAGGAAGCCGCCCGGGATTTGGTGCGTACGCGTGAGGATTGCCGGGGTGACCTGATGAGCACACGGCACCGGTTGTCGAAACTGCTGCTGCGCCAGGGAATCATCTACAGCGGCGGCAAGGCCTGGACGGGCAAGCACGAGTTATGGCTGCGTGCTCAGCGGGTCGACAGCGCTCCTCTGCAGTTGGCTTACGACACGTGCTTTGAGGCGATGCTGGCCACGATGGACCGCCGCGACCGCCTCGACCACGCCATCGAACAAATGGCCGCCGACTCTGAGTTCACCCCTGTCGTGAACAGATTGTGCTGTGTACGTGGGATCGCCACGCTGACCGCGGTCTTGGCGGATAGTCCCGCTCGGTCGAGAGCATCGCGGATGGCCGCGAGTTTGACTGCGTCGGAGACGTTTTCGTCGACGGCCATCTTCAGCAGCTCGCGCCAGCCGGTCGGCGGCTTCCTCAATCCGTTGGCGCGCTTTGGCTTTCACAGCTGGGGCGTTGCCGCCGTGATGGGTACACACGCGACCGCTGTTAATCGCTGCGCGTTTGCATCTGTCGCCGTTCTTGCGGTGCGCGGTGCAACGATGCGCTTGCACTTCAGGTTTGGCGTTGGCCCACCATTTTTCACTCCACTTGACGACAGGTACAGGTGCCGAGAGGTCGCTCATGGCTTCATGATCGCACCGTTTGCCGGGTTGCGCGGGTTCTGCCTGTCCCTGAGTCCTCGAACTTCCGCACCAATCCGAA
>JBLNEK010000003.1:0-34628 GCA_050262635.1 Candidatus Sericytochromatia bacterium
ACCAACTCGCGGACGTGGCGGCCGAAATCGGTTACGACGGCGCGATGCGGTCGAACCAACAAGTCGTGATGGGGCACGAATTCTGCGGCGAGGTAGTCGATTTCGGCCCCCGCACCCGCAAAAGCCCGCGACCCGGCACACCGGTGGTCGCGATGCCCCTGCTGCGGTGCGGCAAGGACGTGCACCCCACCGGGCTCTCCGCGGCCGCCCCCGGCGCCTACGCCGAGCAATTGCTCGTCGAGCAAGCCCTGGCGTTCGAGGTACCCAACGGCTTGTCGCCCGAAATCGCCGCGCTCACCGAGCCGATGGCCGTCGGCTGGCACGCCGTCCGTCGCGGCGAGGTGGGCAAGGGCGACGTCGCGATCGTCATCGGCTGCGGGCCGATCGGCCTCGCGGTGATCGCCATGTTGAAGGCACACGGCGTGCGCACCGTGGTCGCGAGCGACTTCTCGCCCGGTCGCCGGGCGCTCGCGACCGCATGCGGCGCGGACGTCGTCGTCGACCCCGCAGAGGACTCGCCCTACACCGCGGCTCCGGGTCACGGTCATCTGCAGCGCGGGTCAGACGCGTTCAACCTGGTGCTCGGTGTCATCGAGAAGGTGCGCAAGCTGCCGATCCCGTGGTGGCATGTGTGGCGTGCTGCCGATGCGCTCGGCGCGGCGACGCCGAAGCGTCCTGTCATCTTCGAGTGCGTCGGCGTTCCCGGTGTGATCGACCAGATCATCACGGGCGCACCGCTTTTCTCGCGCGTGGTGGTGGTGGGTGTGTGCATGGAGACCGACCGCATCCGGCCCGCGCTGGCGATCAACAAAGAGATCGACCTGCGGTTCGTGCTCGGCTACACGCCGCTGGAGTTCCGCGACACGCTGCACATGCTCGCCGACGGCAAGGTCAACGCCGAGCCGCTGATCACGGGAACCGTTGGGCTGTCCGGGGTGGCGGCGGCATTCGACGCGCTGGCCGACCCCGAAGCGCACGCGAAAATCCTGATCGACCCGAAGAGTGACACCGCGAGCCCGCCGCAGCCGACTACGCGGTAGCGCGGGGGAGCGTGTGCTCCGGGTCGCAGATGTCGAGCACGCGTGACACGGCCCGGCTAGGCAGGACAGTCCACCGAACGTTGGCCTGAGCGCAGCGCTCGTGAATGTTGATCAATGTCGTGAGCCCCGCGCTCCCGAAGAATTCGACCTCACGCAAATCCAGCACGAGTTCGAGGCAGTTGGCGGAGCGCTGGAAGACGTAGTCGGCGAGCCGGGTCGCATTCGACGCGTCGATTTCACCCGTGGTGCTGATGCGCACCACCGACGATGTTTCCCATTCGGTCGAGAATGTCAGCCGGTCTCGGGCACGGCCTGCCGATGGTTCGGCGAAAGATGTGGTCATGGGGATCGACTCCGTAGGTCATTGCACGTGTGTGTGAGTGGTCCCGTCACGTAGGCCAGACGGCTAGGAGTATTCCTGCATGCCCTACGACGTTCCCGGAAGGCTGGGAACTCAACCTGGCCTCAGCCTACGCCCCGGCAACGCCCTAAAGTCAACCCGGAACCGATTCTCACCGTTGGTTAAGTTTTACGGTCGGCGATCAGCGGGAAGGATGTTGTGCCACGATATCGGCCGTATGAGGCACGTAGTTCTCCAGTCGGATGGCCCCTTCGCCGACTGACCACCGGTAGGCCGTCAGCGTTCCGCCCTTGACCGCGCTGAAGTCAACGCATGCGGTGTGGGCGGTCCAGTCCAGCAGGTGCTCGGGCGTGCCGATTCGCCAGTAGTGGCCGTAGAACACCGGCACCGGGTCGGTGTACACGTAGGACCGCTCCTCGGGCGGCACCTCGATGTCGGGTAGCTCCGGGTACGGCTGACCATCCTCTGTGGTCAAGCCGCCGCCCATCTCGGCGAGATCGCGCAGCGTCGTCGCGCCTTCCTTCCACCACCGCAACCTCGCCTCCGCGCGCCGGTGGCCGTCCTTGTCGAGGTAGGGCGGCTGGCCGCGGTCGACGAGGCTGATCTCGGGGCCTTTGAGCAGGATCTCGACGGCCTCGTACAGCTGGTGATGCTGCGTGGACGCTTTCACGAGCTGGTCGATGGTGGTGAAGCGGTTCGAACCAAGTTCCCGCTCAACGACTTTCATCGAGTCCGGATGCCAGCAAGCGTGCACGACGCGCAGGTCGCCGAGATCGAGCCACAGCGGCATCGTCTTGAACCACTCGATGTAGTGATCTCGGAGTTCGCCGGTGACTTGGTCGAGGAACTCCTGATGCTGTTTCCGGTTCTTGGCGCTGTGGGAACGCAGGTATTCGCCGCGGTTCTCGGGGTGCTCGGTGTAGTAAGCGATTGCGTTGAACTCGTGGTTGCCCATGACGATTTGGGCGGTTCCGTTGTCCACCATGGGTTTGACGATCTCGAGGACCTCTAGCTGCTCACCGCCGCGGTCGATGAGGTCGCCGACGAACAGCGCTTGCCGTTCGGGATGGCCGTAGGTACCGGCGTTGCTGCGATAGCCAAGGTCCTCGAGGAGCTGCTCCAGTTTGGTGGCGCAGCCGTGGACGTCGCCGATGATGTCGTACCCCCTCACGATTCGATTCTCGCACTGGGGTACGACAGGGTTGCTGCGGTCACCGCAGCGGCTCTGTCTCGCAACGGTTACCCGTCGCCGGTGCTGTTCTTCCGGTGCAGCCCATCCGGCCGTCCCGGACATCGCCAACCTCGGCAGCCTCGTCACGTCGCGGACAAGGCCGCCGACCGTTCCCCGCCCTCTGGTTCAGCTGCGAGCGGCCTCGCCATGCCTCGCGACCGGAGCCCGAAACCCCCCGCAGGCCCGTCGTGCGCCGGGATGCCCAGTGGTGAGCCCGATGCGTCCTGCCAATCGGCCCAAACCGGGCGCAGCCGTGCCGGGACGGCACGATACTTTCGCAAGGGCACGCGCACAGCACGCTCGACGCGGAGGGAAGCATGAGCCGAGTACTGGGTGGTTCGGCAGCGGTCTGTCTCGTGGCGGGCCTTCTCAGCGGAGTTCCCGCCGCCAACGCCGACCCGGCGCCGGCGTGCGGCCCCGACCAAGCCACTGCCGTGAGCAACGCGATCGCCCACGACCGACATGAACCGCGGACCCAGGCACCCTGGAGCCCTATTCCCGTTCAGAGCAACTACGACCCGTGCGCTGACGTGTCGGCAGCCGTCGTCACGATCGACATGAGCAGGCCGACGTCGCCGCGCCAGGTGTTCCTGTTTCACCGCGGAACCTACATCGGCAACGCCACCACAAAGACATGGCCGTTCACGACGCTCGACACCGCGGCGTCGAACCCCGGTCTGGTGGTACTCAACTACGTGTCCGGCCGAACCTGCGGTTCGTGCGACGACGGCCGGACGCAAACCGTCCGGTACGCATGGAACGGTGCAACCGCGATGATGCTCGATCCCATTCCGCCACAACAAGATTGGCCGATTCCGTAGCGTGCCTACGACGTGGCATCTGGCTGACGGTCGCGAGCTGCGGTTCTTCTCACTGCCCGGGCACACGCCCGCGCCGGTCCCCGACCGCCGGCAACTGACGCAAGCTGACCTTGGTCAGTCGGAATTGCGTTTCGACCGGCAGACCGGCGAGTGGATCACGATCGCGCCGCAGCGCCAGGACCGCACCTACATGCCCGACGCCGCCCACTGCCCGCTGTGTCCCGACCCCTCCGGCCTGACAACCGAAGTGCCCGCTCCCGACTACGACGTCGTCGTCTTCGAAAACCGCTTCCCGTGCTTCACCGGCGAACCCGACCAGCCGCCGACGACAGACGACATGCTCGTCTCTGCGCCCGCCCATGGCCGTTGCGAACTGATCTGCTTCTCCAGCAACCACTTCGGCTCCTTCGCCGATCTGGGTCACGCTCATGCGCGCCTGGTCGTCGACGCGTGGCGGCATCGGACTGCGGACCTGATGCCGCTGCCCGGCGTCGCGCAGGTCTTCTGTTTCGAGAACCGCGGCCACGAAGTCGGCGTGACGCTGACTCACCCGCACGGCCAGATCTACGGGTACCCTTTCCTGCCCCCGCGCACCGTCGACATGCTGCGCCAAGCCGACGCGTACCGGACAGCCCACGGCGGCAACCTCTTTGCCGATCTCCTTGCCCACGAAGTCTCTGACGGCCGCCGCGTCATCGGCCGCACCGAGCTCGTCACCGCGTTCGTACCGTTCGCCGCGCGCTGGCCGGTCGAAGTGCACATCTACCCAAACCGCCTCGTGCACAACCTCACTGAGCTCGACGACGACGAACTCGGCGACTTCACGCGCATCTACCTCGACATCCTCCAGCGCTTCGACCGGTTGTACTCGCATCCGTTGCCGTACATCTCGGCACTGCACCAGTACACCGACAACGCCGCCCAGCACGAGGGCTACTTCCACGTCGAGCTGCTGTCTGTCCGACGGGAGGAACACAAGTTGAAGTACCTCGCCGCCTCGGAGTCGGCGATGGGCGCGTTCCTGAACGACGTGATACCCGAGGCCATCGCCGCCCGTCTGCGCGAGCTCTGAGGTGATCAGATACACGGCGCCGGGCCGGATCAACCTGATCGGCGAGCACACCGACTACAACCTCGGCTTCGCTCTGCCGATAGCACTGCCCGAGCGCACCGTAGCGTCGTTCACGGCCAACGGTTCCGGTGTCCTCACCGTGCGCAGCGATGCGGTCGACGGCGTGGTGCACGTCCCGCTCGACACCGCGCCCGGCGAGGTGACCGGCTGGGCCGCATACGTCGCCGGCGTCGTGTGGGCCATGCGCAGCGCCGGGTTGCCGGTGGCCGGCGGTGACATGTCGATCGCCAGCGACGTCGACATCGGAGCCGGACTCGCGTCGTCGGCGGCACTCGAATGTTCGGTGCTCGGTGCGATGCTCGAGGCCACCGGCACCCGGCTCGACCGGATCGAGCAGGCGCGCGTCGCGCAGGCAGCCGAAAACGAGTACGTCGGCGCCCCAACCGGATTGCTGGACCAACTGGCCGGCCTGTTCGGCGAACCGGGCAAGGCGGTGCTGATCGACTTCCGCGACCTCAGCGTGCGGCACGTGCCGTTCGACCCGGAGGCCTCCGGTGTCGCGCTACTGCTGATCGACTCCCATGAGCGCCATAGCCATGTGGCTGGCGAGTACGCCGCGCGGCGTGCAGCATGCGAGCGCGCGGCAGCCAATGTAGGCGTCGCGTCACTGCGCGAGGTGCGGTCGCCGCCAAGCGACCCGTACGCCCGTCACATCGTCACAGAGAACCAGCGTGTCCTGGATTTCGTTGCCGCACTAAAGAATCGCGATTTCGAACAGGCCGGCCAGATTATGACCGCCTCACACGCCTCGATGCGCGACGACTTCGAGATCACCACCGCCCACATCGACATGATCGCCGGCACCGCCGTGGCAGCCGGCGCGCTTGGCGCACGCATGACCGGCGGCGGCTTCGGCGGCTGCGTGATCGTGCTGGTTCGCGAAGATGACATCACCACGGTCGGAGACACGGTCCGATGTGCGGTGGTCGAAGCGGCCCACCCCGAGCCGACGGTCAGGCGCACCCACGCCGGGCCGGGGGCGGGACCAGTCGACTGACGCTCACGGCTCGCTGCGCGCTTCCTTCACCTTGTGCGGGAGTTGCAGCAGCCGCAGCAGCGTGACCAACGCCAGCCCACCGATGAGGTTGCCGACGATCGCCAGCCCGAGCATGCCGGCCCAGTCCCCGTACCCGAACGTGGCGCCCGCCACGAGCGCCGAGAAACACACCAGCGAGCCGACGATCGCATGGTTGACGTGCCCGACCGTGAGAAGCGTGCCGACGATCACCGCCGGCACCAGTTTGACCGCCTGCGAGGATGTGGCCTGCTGCATATAGGTCATGAACGTGATCAATCCACCACCGACCACTGCCAGAGCGAAAGCGTGCCAATTGATTCCGAGGTGTATGTAGGCGTCGGCGACCTCGTTGGCAGTTTTCCGCAGTCCGGGGAAGGCGGCGATCAGCAGCGCCATCGCCAGCCAACCGCCGACCAGGTTCGTCGCAAGCGTGGTCGTCCACAACCGACCCAAGGCTCGCAGCGTGCCTGCCTTCGCCACCACCGCCGTGACCGGAACCATGAAGTTCTCGGTGAAGAGCTCGCTTCGGGCCAACGTCAGCGCGATGAAGCCCGACGAGAACGCGAGCCCGGCGGCGATCAGATTGTGGGTCTGCTGCTGCACCAGCAGCAGCGCCAGCACGCCAACCGCGACGTCGAAACCGCCGAGGAACCCTGTGACAGCGAGCTGTATCCACGACCGGCCGAGGCGCTGACAGCCCTCGTCGACCGTCCGGTCGAACGTGTCTTCCTCCTCACGCGGAGCCACTTCGGGGTTCACGTGGTCGGCGTCGTCGACGGGCGGCCGCTCGGAATTCACCGCTTCACAGTAGGCCAGGGACTAACGTCGGCCGGATGGTGGAGGTCACGAATCTCAGCCGGTCCGTCGACGGGCGACGGGCCTTCATCACCGGCGCGGCCAGCGGAATCGGCCGAGCCGCCGCGCACGTGTTCGCCGCCGAGGGAGTGCACGTGGCGCTGGCCGATATTGCGCCATCAGTGGAGCAGGTGGCAGCCGAAGTTCGAGACTCCGGCGGGCGCGCTCGGGCGTGGACTCTCGACGTCGCCGACCCCGGCGCCGTCACCGAGACCGTGGTCCGGGCCTCCGACGCACTGGGCGGGTTGGACTTCGTCATCAACAACGCCGGGATGGTACGGCCGACGTCGCTCGACGACGAAAACTACGACGAGTCTTGGTATCAGCAGCTCGACGTCATGCTGACCGCGCACCAGCGGATCGTCCGCGCCGCGCTGCCGTATCTGCGGCAGTCGTCGTGCCCGCGCGTCGTCAACGTCGCGTCGACCGAGGCGATGGGAGCGACCCGTGGCAACGGCATCTACGCCGTCGCCAAGCACGGAGTGGTGGGTTTGACGCGCGCGCTGGCTGTCGATCTCGGGCGCGAAGGCATCACCGTCAACTGCATCTGTCCCGGCCCGATCAAGACCGGAATCACCGAGCCCATCCCCGAGGAGCACAAGACGATCTTCGCGAAACGCCGCACGGCACTTGGCCGTTACGGCGAACCTGCCGAGGTCGCGCACATGATGCTGAGCCTGTGTCTGCCGGCGGCGTCCTACATCACGGGTGCGATGGTCGTCGTCGACGGAGGGATGACCGCGCGAAACGCCTGAGTTCTAGGCGTTTTCGTGATGACGACCCGCACTCAGCGGTCGCATCCGCACGTCCGTCGGGTCCTCCAGCTGCCGCTTCTGCAGCCGCTCCTTCACGGTCTCGGTCGCGCGGCGGATGCCGTCGATCTCGGTCTGGTAGACCTCCGCGCGGGTCTCCTGGCTCGCATAATGAAAGTACGTCAGTAGCGCACGCAGCAGCTCCAGCTTCTGTTTCTCGCACGGGCTGCAGGTCGTCCCAGTCCAGCACGACGTTCGACTGAACTCACGGCGCCGCTTGCCCTTTGCCGGTGCATCGAAATATCTCACCGTTCCCGTGAACCGCCACTCGATGGACCCGCCGAGCTGCGCGCGGCTGATCGCCGAGTCCCACACCGTCCGCCACTCCTGGCCGGGCGCGATAACCGGGATCGTCGACGGCAACGCCAGCTCGGCCACACTCACCATGCCGTCGTGCTCGCTCTCGTACCGCCCGACGGTCGGCGGGTTGGTGAACGCGAACTGCACGTCGTGCGCCGCGGTCTTGCCGAAGTTGCGCACCACCAACTCGATCAGCTGCCAGTCCGACGCGTTCGATTCCATGAACATCGCGACATGCGGGCGGATCTCCTCGAGCTGCAGTTCGCGGTTCCGCCTCAGCTGCCGGAACGTGAGGACGAGCGCCACGACTCCGAGCAGCACGGCCGCCCACAGCGCGATCGCGAGCCAGGCGCCGGCGCCGAGGTTCGTCAGGTCGGTCCAGCGGTCTTCGATCCAGTTCACGGCTGGCAGCATGGCGGTGAGCTAAGTCTCAGCGACGTGCGGATGGTTTCATCGCCGCAGCTTGTTGAACATGTTATGAGCAGCTCAGCAACCAATCGCCGAACCGAATCCGAGATCCGCAACGCCGAGGCGACGCCGCAGTTGGCCGCCCATCTGCAGCGCGTGCTCGTCGACCTGATCGAACTTCAGCTCCAGGGCAAGCAGGCGCACTGGAACGTCATCGGCACTAACTTCCGCGACCTGCACCTGCAGCTCGACGAGGTCGTCGACGCCGCGCGGGTCGCCAGCGACACCATCGCCGAGCGGATGCGCGCGCTCGACGCGGTGCCCGACGGCCGGTCCGACACCGTGGCCGCGACGACGTCTCTCCCGCAGTTCCCGGCCTACGAGCAGAACACTGCCGACGTCGTCGAGCTGATCACCACGCGCGTCTACGCGACCGTCGACACACTGCGGGCCGTCCACGACGACGTCGACGCCGAGGACCCGTCGACCGCCGACCTGCTGCACGAGATCATCGACACGCTGGAGAAGCTGGCCTGGATGATCAAGTCGGAGAACCGCAAGATCTAGCGCGGCCGGGCGGGCACGAGCGTGCTTAATCGGGGCGGAACTCGGCAGCGATCGTCGCGCGGATCTCTTCCAGTACGCCGGCGCGCGTCTTCAGCTTGCTCTCTTTGTGAGCGTGCGCGTCGAGGCTGGAGAGGGCTATGGCGACCTCGTGCGCGCGCGGACGCACCATATCCGCTTCGACCAGCTCGTCGAGATAACCTGCGGCGACCGCACTTTCGCCTTTGAACTCCGCGGCCAGGCCAACGGCGCGCTGGAATGCGGCCGGTGTCAACCGATGTCGCAGGATCGCCAGCGCCGGGCCGGGCATGATCAGCCCGATCGCGACCTCGTTGGCCTGGATGCGGTGCGACGGCGCGCCGATCAGGTGATCGCCGGACAGCATCAGAAACGACCCCATCGCGATCGAGTGCCCGGTGCAGGCCATCACCACCGGCTTGGGAAAGGCCAGTATCCGCGCGGCCAATTCGAAACCGCCGGCAAGCATTTCGATTGCCTGCTCGCCGCCGCCCTTCAGCACCTGCAGGTCGAAGCCGCCGCTGAACACCCGGTTGTTGCCGCCGATGACGACTGCTTTGACGCCTTCGAGTTCAGCCTGGTCGAGCGCCTCGTGGATCTCGCGCTGCATGTCCGGTGACAGCGCGTTGACCTTGCCGTCGTCCATCGTGATCGTCGCGACCTCGTCGTCGACGGTGAAGTGGACTTTGCTTCCCATGTCGAGGTCTCCCATGTCAGGCTCCCATCAGCATTCGCCACTGCTCCAGGCTGGTCGGCCGGAACACGTAGTTGGTGCGGCGGACCTCCGACAGCTGCGCGCTGGGCTCTTGGGAGTACCAGTGGCCGGGGAACACCGTCGGGTCGCCGGGTAGCTGCGCGAGCTGGTGCAGACTGCGGTACATGGCGTCGATGTCGCCGCCGGGGAAGTCGGTGCGGCCGCAGCCTTCCAGGAACAGCGTGTCGCCGGCCACCAGGCGGCCGTCGAGCAGGAAGCACTGGCTGCCGGGCGTGTGACCGGGGGTGTGCAGCAATTCGATCTCGACGTCGCCGATGGCCACCTTGTCGCCGTGCTCGTGCGTGGTGAGGTCGGTGAGCGGGATCCCGGTCACCCGCGACACCCACAGCGCCTCATGGGTGTTGACGTGTACGGGCACTTCCGTGTGCTCGAGCAGTTCGGCCAGCCCCTTGAGCTCAAAGCCCATCATCGAGCCGCCGACGTGGTCGGGGTGGTGGTGCGTGACGAGCACGCCGGACAGGCGCATGCCGTCCTGTTCGAGCGTGTCGACGAGTTCCTGGGCGGCGTAGGCGGGGTCGACGACCACGGCGTCCCTGGTCTCGCGGTCGCCGATCAGATACGCGAAGTTGCGCATCTGCTGGGCGATCATGTCGCTTCGGGCGAAGTCGCGGCCGGAGAGCAGCTGGCGAAAGTACAGACGATCGTCGGTTGCCATGCGTTCAGCGTACGAAGCGGGTGTGGCCGGGCTGCGCCCGGCGGCGCGCTTCGCACATGTCAGGCGTCGGTGTGCAACCGCACCAGCCGCGTGGTGCTGCTCTCATCGAGGTCGACGACCTCGCTGCGTGACCTCAAGAAGTCGCT
This sequence comes from Candidatus Sericytochromatia bacterium, assembly GCA_050262635.1. Classification (GTDB taxonomy): domain Bacteria; phylum Actinomycetota; class Actinomycetes; order Mycobacteriales; family Mycobacteriaceae; genus Mycobacterium. The sequence goes on from JBLNEK010000003.1 coordinate 10,137, forward strand.
GAAAGACCGGAACCCCAAGGACTTCTCGCTGAACGACGGGTCCATGCGCTTCATCTGCGCCTTGACCGCGGAGTTGTGCAGCCATTCGGTGTCGTCCTTCTGCAGCCCGATCCGCAGCGCCCGTTCCAGGAGGTTGGTCGCCGCCTGTTGTGCGTCCCGTGACGCCCGACCTGTCCGCTTCTCCGGGTCTTGCTTCGGCGGGCTCGAGACACCGGGCAGTGCGTCGTAGGTGACGAATTCGTCGCACGCGGCGGCCAGCGATCCGCTGCTCGCCCCGGCGACGCCGATGCCCACGACGTACCGTCCGAGCCGCTTGCAGCGCTGAGCGAGCGCGATGTAGTCGGAGTCGCCGCCGACGATCACGACATGCGTCAGATCCGGAAGCCGGAACATGTCTTCGACCGCGTCGACCGCAAGCCTGATGTCGGCCCCGTTCTTGCCGTAGGCAGCGGCCGGGAACAGCTGCACAAGGTCGACCGCACGCGCGACGAGCTGCCCGCTGTAGCCGGCATTGACGTCAGCGGACCAGTCCGCGTACGCGCGAGTGAGCACCAACGTCCCGAATGACGAGGCGAAGTCGATGATCGCGCCGACGTCGACGATCGCCTTCTTGAGGTTTTCCGCCTGCAGTCCCTTGGCCTTGTCCCTCTGGAAAGAGTTGCGGCCGTGCACCTGGTCGTACCGCGAGATGACGATGTTGTCGAAGTCGAGGTACACCGCCACCCGAGTCGCGCCATCGGTCATCGACTCAATGTAAGGCGAACTTGTCGCTACGACGCGGGCAGGTTCGAACGCAGTCGGGCCCAATGGCAACGACCGCCACTTCGGCCTCACCGGCCCCGCGGGCCGGCGTTGCGCTAAGAAGGGTCGCCGCGGCGGTGGTCAGCCGCGCCGACCTGCTGTTTGGCGGCCCAGGCAGCCACGCTGTACCCTCTACAAGGCCTATTAGCGGGTCAAGCCCCCTTAGCTCAGTCGGCAGAGCGTTTCCATGGTAAGGAAAAGGTCAACGGTTCGATTCCGTTAGGGGGCTCGGTGGACAGCCCCGCGGACGCGAGGAGCAATAAGCCGGGGCGATGTAGCTCAGTCGGTTAGAGCGAACGACTCATAATCGTTAGGTCGCCGGTTCGAGTCCGGCCATCGCTACAACACAACAAGCACGAAGAAGGGCAACTGAAGTGGCCTCCAGTACGGACATACGGCCGAAAATCACCTTGGCGTGTGAGGTGTGCAAGCACCGCAACTACATCACCAAGAAGAATCGCCGCAACGACCCAGACCGGCTCGAACTGAAGAAGTTCTGTCCGAACTGCGGCAAGCACCAGGCTCACAAAGAGACTCGCTGAGGTAGGCCCAGCTGTGTCTTTGTCCGACAAGATCGTCGGGATGCATTACCGGTACCCCGATTACTACGAGGTCGGCCGGGAGAAGATCCGCGAGTACGCCGCCGCCGTCAAGAACGATGATGATGCGTATTTCGAGGATGACGCCGCCGCCGAACTCGGATACGACGGTCTGCTGGCACCGCTGACATTCATCTCGGTGTTCGGGTATCAGGCGCAGACCGCGTTCTTTCAAAGTGCAGGCGTGACGGTCACCGACGCCCAAATCGTGCAGGTGGACCAGGTGCTGAAGTGGCTGCAGCCGATCAAGGTCGGCGACCGCCTCTACTGCGACGTCTACGTCGACTCGATTCGGCAGTCGTTCGGCACCGACACCATCGTGACCAAGAACATCGTGACCAACGACAAGGGTGAAATGGTCATGGAGACTTATACGACACTCGTCGGCCGCAGTGACGGAGAAGGAGAAGAGGGCTTCAGCGATGCCATTGCGTGAATTCGATTCGGTCAAGGTCGGCGATCAGCTTCCGGAAAAGGTGATCACGCTGACGCGGCAAGACCTGGTGAACTACGCCGGCGTCTCCGGGGACCTGAACCCCATCCACTGGGACGACGACATCGCCAAGCAGGTCGGGCTGGACACCGCGATCGCTCACGGCATGCTGACCATGGGACTGGGAGGCGGCTACGTGACCTCCTGGGTCGGTGATCCCGGCGCCGTCACGGAGTACAACGTCCGATTCACAGCCGTCGTGCCGGTGCCGAACGACGGCCGCGGTGCGGACATCGTCTTCACCGGCCGCGTGAAGTCGACGGATCCAAAGACCAAGTCGGTGACGATCGCGCTGTCGGCCACCACTGGAGGCAAGAAGATATTCGGGCGTGCCGTCGCAACCGCGAAGCTGGCATAGCCGATGGCGCTGAAGACAGATATCCGCGGGATGGTCTGGAAATATCCGGACTCCTTCGTCGTCGGGCGCGAGCAGGTCCGCCAGTACGCCGCGGCGGTCAAGGCGACGGATCCGGCGAGCCACGACGAAGAGGCGGCGCGTGAACTCGGACACGACGCGATCGTGGCGTCGCCGACGTTCATGTCGATCTTCGCGGTGATGATCCAGCGGCACTTCTTTCAGCACGTCGACCTCGGCTTCGAGACCCTGCAGATCGTCCAGGTGGATCAGAAGTTCCTGTTCCACCGGCCGATCCTCGCCGGCGACACGCTTTACGGGACGATGTACGTCGAGTCGGTGGACGAGCGGTTCGGTGCGGACATCGTAACCACCAGAAACGTCGTCGCGACCGAAGACGGCGAGGTCGTCATGGAGGCCTTCACCACGCTGATGGGACACGAGGGCGACAACTCGATCTCGGCGAAATGGGACCCGGACACCGGTCAGGTGGTGCGGACGGCCGTCGGCGCGTAACGGAATTAGTAACTCTCCTCTGAGCCGATGTACACTCGGACCTCGGGGTTTCCCCACTTCAGCGCGCTGTCCGTCGGTGAGAGATCGCCCGCACGGGGGGCGCGCGAATTGTGTGGGGCCCCGGCGCGAACAGGTTGGCCTGCCAACCTCGAGGGGCGTAGCTCAACTGGCAGAGCAGCGGTCTCCAAAACCGCAGGTTGCAGGTTCAAGTCCTGTCGCCCCTGCTGAACCGAAGACAGATCGATCGTGGACACTGGAAGGTGGACACACAACACACGAGCGGAAGGGCACGCGGTGAGCGACGAGCGCGAGGCTGCCGGCGCCGCAGGCGACGGCGAGGAAACCACCAACACCGGTGGTCGGACCGCGGTTGCTACCCGGCCGCTGCGCCCGACCGGCAAGCGGTCGCGTCAGCCGACCGAGGCCGTCGAGGCCGAGCCGATCGAGAAAACCGACGAGGCCAAGGGCGGCGGCAAGAAGAAGGCCAAGACCGCCAAGAAGGGCGACAAGGGCCGGGTCAATCCGCTGGCCTTCGTGTTCACCTACCTCAAGCAGGTCATCGCCGAGCTGCGCAAGGTGATCTGGCCCAACCGCAAGCAGATGGTGAACTACACCGCGGTGGTGCTGTTCTTCCTGGTCTTCATGGTTGCGCTGATCTTCGTCGTCGACATCGGTCTCGCGGCTCTCGTGCGGGGCGTGTTCGCCGGTGAATGGGCATTCAAGCTGAGGTAGGGAAGGACAAGGACCGTGACAACTCCTGACGGCGTCGAGGGCTTCTCCGAGGAGCAGCCCGGCGCCGACGAGCCTGCGGGTCAGGCCGTCGATGTGATGGATCAGGCTCCGGAAGAAGAGCTTGATCCGGCCGAAGCGCTGAAGTCCGAGCTGCGCTCCAAGCCCGGCGAGTGGTACGTCATCCACAGCTACGCCGGCTACGAGAACAAGGTGAAGGCCAACCTCGAGACCCGTGTGCAGAACCTCGACGTGGGCGACTACATCTTCCAGGTGGAGGTGCCCACCGAAGAGGTCACCGAGATCAAGAACGGCCAGCGCAAGCAGGTCAACCGCAAGGTGCTGCCCGGCTACATCCTGGTGCGGATGGACCTCACCGACGAGTCGTGGTCGGCGGTGCGCAACACGCCCGGCGTCACCGGGTTCGTCGGCGCGACGTCGAAGCCGTCGCCGCTCTCGCTCGACGAAGTGGTGAAGTTCCTGCTGCCGCAGGGCGCCGCGAAGAAGACGACCAAGGCCGCGGCGGCCGGTGCCGCCGCCGAGACGGGCGGAATCGAGCGGGTGCCGATCGAGGTGGACTTCGAGGTCGGCGAGTCCGTCACCGTCATGGACGGGCCGTTTGCGACGCTGCCGGCGTCGATCAGCGAGGTCAACGCCGAACAGCAGAAGCTCAAGGTGCTGGTGTCCATCTTCGGCCGCGAGACACCTGTCGAATTGACCTTCAACCAGGTCGCCAAAATTTGAGATTTCGGCGCGCTAATCGACGCTCAGCGTAGAAAAGCGCGCCGAAATCGCGATAGCAAGGAGAGAAACACATGGCCCCGAGGAAAAAGGTCGCCGGGCTGATCAAGCTTCAGATCCAGGCCGGGCAGGCCAACCCCGCGCCGCCGGTCGGCCCGGCGCTCGGCCAGCACGGCGTCAACATCATGGAGTTCTGCAAGGCCTACAACGCCGCGACCGAAAACCAGCGCGGCAACGTCGTGCCGGTGGAGATCACCGTCTACGAGGACCGCAGCTTCGACTTCAAGCTGAAGACGCCGCCCGCGGCGAAGCTGTTGCTGAAAGCGGCTCGCGTGGACAAGGGTTCACCTGAGCCGCACCGCAACAAGGTCGCGAAGGTGTCGTGGGACCAGGTCCGCGAGATCGCCGAGACCAAGAAGGAAGACCTCAACGCCAACGACATCGACGCCGCTGCCAAGATCATCGCCGGCACTGCCCGGTCGATGGGCATCACCGTCGAATAGATCAACCCCCGTGGGAGGGCCCGCTTCGGCCCGGCCGATGAGCGCTCGCGCGAAGAGCATCATCACTGACCACAACCAACGAGTGATTGGAACACAATGAGCAAGAACAGCAAGGCATATCAGGCCGCCGTCGAGAAGGTGGACCGCAGCCAACTGTATTCGCCGCTGGCCGCGGTGAAGCTGGCCAAGGAGACGTCGTCGAAGAACCAGGACGCCACCTTCGAGGTCGCAATCCGGCTCGGCGTCGACCCGCGCAAGGCCGACCAGATGGTCCGCGGCACCGTGAACCTGCCCAACGGGACCGGCAAGACCGCGCGGGTCGCGGTGTTTGCGGTGGGGGACAAGGCTACTGAGGCTGAGGCCGCGGGCGCCGACATCGTCGGCAGCGACGATCTGATCGAGCGCATTCAGGGCGGGTTCCTGGATTTCGACGCCGCGATCGCGACGCCGGACCAGATGGCCAAGGTGGGGCGCATCGCTCGCATCCTCGGGCCGCGCGGGTTGATGCCGAACCCGAAGACCGGCACCGTCACTCCGGACGTCGCGAAGGCCGTCGCCGACATCAAGGGCGGCAAGATCAACTTCCGCGTCGACAAGCAGGCCAACCTGCATCTGGTGATCGGGAAGGCGTCGTTCGACGAGAACAAGCTCGTCGAAAACTACGGCGCCGCAATCGATGAGGTGCTGCGGGCCAAGCCGACCGCGTCGAAGGGCCGGTACCTCAAGAAGATCACGGTGTCGACGACGACGGGCCCGGGCATTCCGGTGGACCCGTCGGTGACGCGTAATTTCGCGGAGGCGTAGGCGTCAACGGCCGAATGTCTAGTTATGGCACGCTTTTTCGAAATTTGCGTGTCATAACCGGACGCTCGGCATGAGGGAGTGCGCGAAGCCGCTGATGTCGCGGATGGTTGCGCTGTAGACGTCGGGCATCGCCGCGCCGCACATCATGTCGCCTGCGTGGCAGGTACCGGCGATGATCCGGCCGATCGCGGGAACTCCTGCGCGCAGCAGTCGGCGGTAGTAGAGCAGTCCCTCGTCGCGCAGCGGGTCGAGCTCGTTGACGGCGATCACGTGCGGCGGCATTCCCTTGAGGTCGGCCTCGGTCGCGCTGCCCGCCCAGCACGCTGGGTCATCCGCGTGCTTGTTGTCCGGGTCGTACAACGACCCGTTTGCCGCCATCTCCACGCAGCTAAAGATGTAGCCGTCGTTTTCCTTCAGCGAGGGGAGCTCGTCGGGCTGCTCGAGATACCGGTTAGAGACGTATGGGCACTGCGCGTAGATGCCGGCAATCTCGTGCAGCCAACCCTCGCGCTTGGCCTTGTGCGTGAGCGTCAGCGTCAGATTTCCGCCGCCTGACTCGCCGGACACCACGATGTGCGAGGCCCCCAGCTCGTCGAGGTGGTCGGCGGTCCAGTGGAAGCCCGCCGCGCAGTCGTTGAGCCCCGCCGGATAGGGGTGCGGGCCGAGCTTTCCCGCACTGTTTCGGAACTCGACGCCGACTACCACCAGGCCGGTGGCGGCGAGGTTCTCGCGCCAGCGGACGTAGCCCAGGTCGGTCGCGCTGCCGAACGCCATGCCACCACCGTGGATGTGAAAGATGCACGGCAACGGCGGTGTCGCGGTCAACGGCTTGCTGATGTACAGCGTGACGTCGTTACCGTCCTGGCCCTTGATCGTGACGGTCTCGGTGGTCACGCCCTCGGCGGCCGGCACCTTCTCCGCCAGGGCGTTGAGCATCGCGACGATCACTTCCTCGGCCTGCGCGGCATAGGCCCGCCGGTCGGCCAGTGGCGAGTCCGATGTGACCGGCGGAGGCGGCAGCAGACCGTCGAGACCGAACGGCGAGAGAGCCGCGACCATGCGCGGGTCGGAGCGGGGGTCGGTGCCCAGTGTGCGGTTCGGATCTGCGAGACGACCTTCAGCCATGGCGCCATGTTAGGTGGGGTGTGGACGGGCCGAGCACGGGGTGTCGCGGTTGTTGCAGACGAAAAGTGCTAGCAAAGCCAAGATTCTTTGCCGATCCGCTGCCGGTCGCTTCGGCCCTGTGATTTTGTCTACGCATGCGTAAAGCGACTCGCGCAATAGTCCTTGCCGTCTTGTCGTTCCTGGCCGCGGTTGCCGTCGCCGTCACGGCGGTAATGACGTCGGCGATCACGCTGGCCGCGACCGCACTGATCGTGCCCGGCACGGGAACGCACAACATCGACCAGATACCGATCTACCAACAGAACGCCCGGGCCCGATTCATCTCTCCTGCCGATTCGGGGTGCCCGAATAATGACGCCGGATGCACGCTCGTTGGCGTCCCCTACCCCGCCTCCTTCTGGCCGATTCCCCTACCCGACTGGTGTCCCGGCCTGTCCTGCGACACCTGGAATGTGTCGGTTGCAGCGGGCGTGACAAGCCTCGAAACCGCACTCGCCCAGGTGTTCAACGCAAACCCGAATGAGCAGGTCGTGCTGTTCGGCTACTCGCAAGGCGGGCAGGTCGTCACCAACGAGATGTACAACCTCGCCAACTCCCCGAAGAAAGACCAGATCCAGGTAGTCACAATCGGCAACATCGGCAATCCGCAAGGCCTGTGGTCGCGGTTCAACTTCATCCCCGGCCTGACTGTCCCGATTCTCAACGTCACGTTCGGTCCTCAGCTGCCCACGAACATCGGTATCAAGAGCACCAACTACGTCTTCGAGTACGACCCCGTGGGGGACGCGCCATTGAATTGGTGGAACCCTCTGGCGGTCCTCAATGCATTGGCGGCATTCCAGTACGTCCACGGCAACTATCTGGTGCCCAACGAGAATGACCTGACCGGCGCGCTGCCATATGGATACACCGACACCACCCTGGCCCAGACGATCCAGGATCTGCTGTCGAACTGCACGGAGGGTTCCGGATCCGACTGCCGCACGTACCAAGATGCGAAATTCGTCTTGATCCCGTGGCGGGGAACGCTGCCGATTCTTCAGCCGGTGATGGATCTGGCCGACTCGATAGGCATCACGCCGTTGGTGAAGCCGTTCGTCGACCTGATCCAGCCGGCCCTAAAGGTGTTGATCGACCTGGGCTATGACCGGGTGGCCAACCCCGGCATTCCGCGGACGATGAACCTGATCCCGTTCTTCAACCCGATCAAGCTCGCGATCGACCTCGTCGCCGCGGTCGGCCAGGGCATCGAGGCGTTCGTCAAGGACATCACCGGCTCCGCTTCCACACCCGCGCCCGCACCGGTGGCGCCGGGCGGACCGGTGTCGACTCTCGCTGCCGTCGAGGACAACAGCGCGAAGATCGATCAGAACGCGTCGCTCAGGCGCTTCTCGCTCGACAACTCCGGGGAAGATCCGAAGCTCGACCAGAAGCTGGACAACGAGGTCCAGGTCGACTCCAAGCTGGGTGCCGACGGCAGTACCGACCCCCTGAAGGTCGACGTCAAGCCGCAGAATGAGGTGAAGGTCGAGCCGAAGAAGCAGGCCACCGACGAGGTGCTGAACTCGGCATTCAGCATCACCAACCAGACGACCACCACAACCACCTCGGGTAGCACGTCGACGACGAAGACGAACGATGGGAATTTGGCCGACGTCATCGAGCTGAAGCCCGGGCAAGGGGAATCCAAGACGACGACGACAGGCACCACGGCCACGACTGGTACGACCACCACGACCGGCACCACGACCGACACGACGACCGGCACCACGACCACCACGACCGGCACCACGACCGGCACGTCGAACCCCGGCGCGGGCGAGCAGCAGCAGCAAGGCCAGAGCTCGTCGACCCCGGCGGCCAACGCGACGCGAGCCGCCGCGTAACTGGTTCGCGGAAGCTAGGCCGCGGAAGCTAGGCCGCGGCGCCGGGCTTCAGGTACGTCACCAGGCTCACATCGATGCTCTCGTCGATGAAGTAGTACTGGCAGCCCTTGAGGTAACGCATGTAGTCGTTGTAGTTCTCCTCGCTGGTCGCCGCGATCGCTTTATCCTTGTTGCGTTCCAGCGCGTCGGCCCACAGTCCGAGCGTCTTGATGTAGTGCGTGCGAAGCGATTTCGCCTCGGGCACAACGAATCCGGCTTTCTCACCATGCTCGATCATCATCTGCGTGGTGGGCAGCCGGCCACCGGGGAAGATCTTGGTGATCATGAACTTGACGAACCGCGCCAGCTCGAACGTCAGCTTCTTTCCTTGTGCCGCAAGGTCGAACGGGTGGTAGCCGACGCTGCTCTGGATCGTCATCCGTCCGTCGTCGGGCAGGATCTCGAAGCAGTTCTTGAAGAAGTCGTCGTAGCGCTCGAAGCCGAAGTGCTCGAACGCCTCGATCGACACGATGCGGTCGACGGGCTGGTGGAACTGCTCCCAACCCTCAAGGCGCACTTCGTATTTGCGGTCGGTGTCCAGCTTGTCCAGCAACTGCGTGCAGTATGCCTGCTGGTTCTTCGACAGGGTCAGTCCGATGACGTTCACGTCGTACTTCTCGATCGCCCGCTTGAGCGTGACGCCCCATCCGCAGCCGATGTCCAGCAGCGTCATCCCCGGCTTGAGGTCCAGCATGTCCAGGTTCAGGTCCACGTCGGCGATCTGCGCCTCCGACAGCGTGACGTCGGGTCCGGTGAAATACGCGCAGCTGTACTTGCGCGTGGGATCCTGGAAAACCCCGAAGAAGTCGTCGGACAGGTCGTAGTGGGCCTGGATGTCCTCGAAGTGCGGCGTCATGTCGTCGTCCGCTTTGACGAACCTCTTGTCCGTCTTCTGGTCCGCCATGGTCGTTCTCCTACTTCTCCAGCGTGAACTGATTGACGTCGATGTTTCCGGCGCGGAAGTTCTTCGCGCAACCGGTGAGGTAGTGCATGTAGCGGTCGTAGACCTCTTCGGACTGGATGGCGATTGCCTCGTCCTTGCGCGCCTGCAACGCCTCGGCCCAGGTGTCGAGCGTCCGCGCGTAGTGCACCTGTAGCGACTGGGTGCGGGTGACGGTGAAGCCGGCGTTCGACGCGCGGTCTTCCACCATCTCGATCGTCGGCAGCTGCCCGCCCGGGAAGATCTCGGTCATGATGAACCTGACGAAGCGGGCCAGCGAGAACGTCAGCGGAATGTTGCGCTCGGTCATCTGCTTCATGGTGAGCGCGGTGATGGTGTGCAAAAGCATGACGCCGTCGTCGGGAAGCACCCTGTGGGCCATCCGGAAGAAGTCGTCGTAGCGGTCCTGGCCGAAGTGCTCGAACGCTCCGATCGAAACGATCCGGTCGACTGGCTCGTCGAACTGCTCCCAGCCCTGCAGCAGCACACGCTTGCTGCGCGGACTGTCGGACTCGGCGAACACCTTCTCGACGTACGCGTGCTGGTTCTCCGACAGCGTCAGGCCGACGACGTTGACGTCGTATTTGTCGACCGCGCGCATCATCGTCGCGCCCCAGCCGCAGCCGACGTCGAGCAGCGTCATGCCCGGCTGCAGTCCCAACTTGCCCAGCGACAGGTCGATCTTGGCGATCTGCGCCTCCTCGAGCGACATGTCGTCGCGCTCGAAGAACGCGCAGCTGTACGTCTGCGAGTGATCGAGGAACAGACGGAAGAAGTCGTCGGACAGGTCGTAGTGGGCCTGCACATCGTCGAAACGTGGCTTCAGGGAGTCAGGCGATTGCGCCATATGTTTTCGTGTTGCCTTTCTGGCTGTTGAGGACCGGTAAGACAGGCCCCGAACGACGCGGCCGGCGCCGACGCGTTCGAGCGGAAATGGTAGTCGATCAGGCCGTGGCCCCCGAATCGCCCGGCGCGCCGCTGGTCAACGCGATTCGCCGAAGTTGGTCTTGAGCTCGCCGATGATGTCGTCCCACAGCTCCTCGGGCAGCTCATGGCCCATGCCGTCGTACATCACCAGCCGCGCCCCGGGGATCGCCCGGGCCACAGCCCGCCCGCCGAACGGCCGCATCAGCTTGTCGGCCTTGCCGTGGATGACGACGGTCGGCGCCTCGATCTCGCGGTTGTAGCGCAGCAGGCTGCCGGTCCCCAGGATCGCGCCGAAGTGGCGAGCGAAGCCGGCCGGGTAGTACGAGCGGTCGAACCCCTCGATCGCCTCGGCGCGGATCGCGTCGTCGCGGCGGGGGTAACCCGGGCTGCCGATGATCTTGTTCACCCGAATCGCATTCTCGATGATTGCTTCTCGTGACGCGTCCTTGGGCTTCTGCAGGATGGCCAGCAGGTGCTTCGGGCCGGGTGGCGGCAGGAGCGGCTGGTTGTTGCTCGAGAAGATGACGCCCAGGGACTGCGTGCGCGGCTTGTGCCGTGCGGCGAAAATCTGCGCGATCATCCCGCCCATCGACGCGCCGACCACGTGCGCTCTGTCGACCTCGAGGTGATCGAGCAGCGCGGCGGCGTCGTCGGCCATATGCTCCAGCGTGTAGACCGCGGGGTTTCGTGCGCCGAGGAAGTGCCTGATCATCTTGGGCGCGATCGGTCCGGGGTGACGACGGGCCTGCAGCTTGGTGGACAGCCCGACGTCGCGGTTGTCGTAGCGAATGACGCGCAAGCCCTGGTCAACCAGCTTCTCGCAGAACTCCTTGCGCCACAACAACATTTGCGCGCCCAAGCCCATCACCAGCAGCACGGCCGGGTGGTTGGGGTCGCCCATGTCCTCGTAGTGGATCTCGATGTCGCCCGAGGGGGCGGTGCCAATCCTGCTCCGCACTACGCGTCGACCTCATCCTTATGTTCGCGGCTTACCTCCACCATGAAGTTCGCGAAGTAGCCGGTGAGCTCCGGGTCGGACATCATCTGCCACTTCGGCGCCAGCAGCTTCATGTAACGCTCGACGTAGAGGAACTGCTTGCCGATCAGCACCAGCTCGCGCGGCAGCTTCACGTCGTAGGCGTCGGCCAGTGCCGAGAGCTGCCTGCCGATCTCGGCGTAGCTCATGTCGCCGAGCGACTTCATGGTCAGCGGCGTAGCGAACTTCTCGAGGTCCTTCGCGGCTTGGGCCTCCGGTTTCATGGTGCCGACGGCTCCCATCAGCACGACGATCTTGCCGGCCGCGGCGTGGTCCTTCTTGACCAGCAGCGCGTACACCAGTTCGCGGAGCAGCCAGCGGGTGCGCGGGTCGATGCGGCCCATGATCCCGAAGTCGAGGAACACGATCTTGCCGTCGGGATCGACGTAGAGGTTGCCGGCGTGCAGGTCGCCGTGGAAGAGGCCGTGCCGCAGGCCGCCCTCGAACACGCTGAACAGCAGCGCCTTGACCAGTTGCGTCCCGTCGAAGCCGGCCTTGCGGATCGCGGTGGCGTCGTCGATGCGGATGCCGTGCACTTTCTCCATGGTCAGCACCCGGCTGGTGGTGTAGTCCCAGTACACCTGCGGCACCCGGATGTTCTTGCCGAGCGGGCTGGCGTGCATGTGCGCCACCCAGGCGTCCATCGACTGCGCTTCGAGCCGGAAGTCGAGCTCCTCGGCGAGGTTGTCGGCGAAGTCGGCGACGACGTCCTGGGCGGACAGCCGCCGGCCGAGCTTGGCGAGCTCGACAACCTGCGCGCCGCGCTTAAGGATCTGCAGGTCCGCGGCCACTCTGCGACGGATGCCGGGGCGCTGGATCTTGACGACGACCTCTTCGCCGGTGTGCAGCGTGGCGTAGTGCACCTGGGCGATCGACGCGGACGCGAAGGGTTGGTCGTCCCACTTGGCGAACAGCTCGGCGGGATCCATGCCGAGGTCTTCGACGAACAGCGTGTGCACCTCATCGGGGTCGGCCGGCGGCACCGCGTCGAGCAGGCTGCGGAACTCGCGGCTGAGCGGCTCGCCGAACGCGCCCGGGCTGGAGGCGATGATCTGGCCGAACTTCACGTAGGTGGGGCCCAGGTCGGCGAAGACGTGCGGAACCTCGCTGATGACCTTCTGTTGCCAGCGGCCCTTGTTGAACAGGTTTCCGGCCAGCCTGCCGGCGGCTCTGGATACGTGCCAGCCGGCCGCACCGATACGGGCGGCCTCGGTGAAAAGCGGCACACTGTCGAGCTTGGCAACCTCGCGATGCTTGGTAGAGCTCATAGAGGCAGTGTGCCAAACCTTCTTAGGGTATTCATAATCTGTGAGCGGGGCCCCGGCGTCCGCCCGTCGTCCGCCCGTCGTCGAGACTACGGAAAATGATGGATTTCGGCCGAAATCTGTCTAAAGGCGTAGTCTCGGCGCGCTACGAGGAGGGCCTCCAGGGCTTGAGCCAGTCGGTTTCCGGCCAGTCTTCGAGCCCGGCCACCAACTCGTACATCGTGGCGCCGTCGATCGACTCGCGGATGATGTCGGCGTGCCCGGAGTGGCGGGCCAGCTCGTTGATCAAATGGTGGAACACCCAGCGCACTGACCACTGCTTGACGTCGGCCGGGAACCACGGCGCGTCCGTCGGGACCGGAACCGGCGTGTCGAGGTCCGCGCCCTCTAGCTGACGCAAAGTCTCGGCATTCTGCGCGGCGAGCGCGTCGAGCAGCTGCCGCAGCGTCTCGTCTTCGCGCATTACGAACTCGTCGGCGAATTCGGCACGGCGCTGTTCGAACGGCCGCCCGTCGCGCACCGGCGGCGAGGGCGCCGCGCTGACCCGCTGCATCCACGTCCGCTGGACACCGGTTGCGTGTTTGATCAACCCTCCGATCGACAGCGCGCTGGCCGACGGCGTCGACCGCGCCTGCTCGTCGTTCAGGCCGTAGGCGACCGCGAAAAAGGCGCTCTGGTGGTAGGCGACGAACTCGCGCAGTGCGTCGCGTTCGTCGCCAACCGGTCCGGCAAGGGCAGGCATGGGCGCTCCTAACGTGAGTGGGTGTAAAGGTCACGGACGCAAGCGATTTCAGCGCCGTGGTGAATGACTTCCCGGTTGATGTGCAACACGAGAGCGGACATCGGGTACTCGGCGTAGGGTCCTTCGGCCGGCCCGCACGGCCGCCCCAGCGCCGCCGCGTCCAGACCGCGCACGCCGGTGATCCAGCGCGCGTAGGCATCGTCGAGCTGGCTCAGCGCGGTTCGCGCGTCGGTGGCATAGCTCCAGGACTGATAGTCCGCGGGCGGGCCGTCGAAGTGGTGGTGGTTGCGCATCGCCAGCACGCCGACGATGACGTGGGCCATCCGCCACGCGATCGTCGTGAACGGCTCCGGTCGGGGCGGCGGATACGCGAAGTCGATCGTCCCGTCCCCGTGCACCGTCCAGCAGTCCTTCACCGGCTCCCAGAAGTACTCCCCGTCGGTCAGCCCGTCGAGCCGCGGCCGGAGTTGGCCGCGCCAATGAATATCGAGCTGGTCCGCAAACTGCGTCGTCATGTCCATGTGCCTAGACTGCCACTCATAGCGGACCGTTTCTGTCCTCTGACTCTGACATGCTGGACCCGTGGCGAAGACCACCGGACGGGTGCTGCAGCTGCTGGGCCTGTTGCAGTCGCGGCGGGTGTGGAGCGGAGAGGAACTGGCCGAGCGGCTCGGCGTCACCACACGCAGCGTGCGCCGCGACGTCGAACGGCTGCGCGACCTCGGCTATCCGGTGCACGCCAGCAAGGGCAGCGGCGGTGGCTACCGGCTCGGCGCGGGCGGTGCTCTGCCGCCGCTGCTGCTTGATCCCGACGAGGCCGTCGCGGTCGCCGTTTCCCTGCGGTTGGCCGCCGGCGGCACCGTCGCCGGAGTGGGCGAGGCGGCGCTGCGGGCGCTGAGCAAGCTCGACCAGGTGCTGCCTTCCCGGCTGCGCTCCCAGGTGGCCGCCGTGCACGACGCGACGGTGACGCTCACCCGCGAGCCCGCCGAGTCCGTCGAACCCGACCTGCTGATGACCCTGGCCCGCGCATGCCGCGACCACGAGCACGTGACCGCCGACTACGTCGACCGTGCCGGGCGCGCGACGCAACGGCGGCTCGAGCCGTACCAGCTGGTGACCACCGGCAGGCGCTGGTATTTGATGGCCTACGACCGCGACCGGCAGGACTGGCGCAGCCTGCGCCTGGACCGGATGTCCGCCGTCCGCGCTGCCGGCAGCCTGTTCACTCCCCGCGACGCGCCGGACGCGGTCACGTTCGTCGGCCGGTCGATCACCGCGTCGCCATACCGCTTCGTCGCAAAGGTTCGCTATTTCGCCTCGTACGACGTTGTGGCGCAGCACTTTTCGGCGGGCTCGGCGACGGTCGAGCCAGACGGGCCGGACGCGTGCGTAGTGACGGCCGGTGCTGACGACGCCGAGCGGATCGCGATCTATCTGGCGATGGTGGGCGCCAACTTCGAGGTGCTGGAGCCCGCCGAGGTGGCCGATGCCGTCGCGGTCGTCGCCGAGCGGTTGCGACGTGCGGCGGTCACCCCTCCTGCGCGAGCAGACGCAAAAGCCCCCAACACGTGGTGTCTTTAGGGGCTTTTGCGTCTGCTTGCGGGAGGTGGGGGAGGTGCGGGAGTGATGCGCAGTCGGTCAGTCAGCATTAAGAACGCGGCCGCGAAGTCGTTGTTCGCCGTGTCCGCGCGGACCTTGTCCCAGTCGACCTGCTCGCGCACCGCACGCACACTCGGCAACAACGCGGCGAAGTTACAGTGGTGCTCGTTGAGCGCGCACAGCTTCTCGGTCACCACGTGCGTCGCCGACAACACCGGCATCGCGATCGCCAGCACCTCGCGCACCTCGGCCGCGCGGATGGTCTCCTTGTCCACCGGCACGCCGTTCAGCCGGTGCAGCACGTCGACCACGAATTCGTCTGCGACACAACCCTTGAACAGCCAGTCCTCCGGCGTCCGCTCGATCCGGAAGCCCGCGTCTTCCAGTGCCGTCGCCGCGGCCTCCACGTCCGACTCCGCGACCACGAAGTCCACGTCGTGCACCGGCTCCGGCCCGCCGTACACCCACAGCGCATAACCGCCGGCCAGAGCGAAGTCCGGGCCCGTGGCCTTGAGTGCGGAGGCTGCGCGCTTCAGCGCGTCGCGCAGCTCGTCGTTGCGCGGCGGTAGGGATGAGCTTCCGGCCATTTCGGGTAAGTAGTACCCATGAGGCTGGCCACTTTCAACATCCTGCACGGACGCAGTGTCCACGACGGTGCAGTGGAGCTAGACCGGTTGGTCGCATCGGTCAAGCAGCTCGACGCGGATGTGCTTGCGCTGCAAGAGGTTGACTGCGACCAGCCGCGGTCGGGAAGGTCGGATCTGACGGCGGTCGCCGCCGAGGCGATGGGTGCCGTCAGCCACCGGTTCGTGGCCGCGATCGCGGGCACACCCGGCGCGACGTGGATGGCGGCGACGGGCGAGGAGCAGCCCGGCACCGCCGCCTACGGCATCGCGCTGCTGTCACGATTTCCCGCGGAGAGCTGGCAAGTGGTGCGCCTGCCGCGGATCCCGACGCGCTTCCCGATGTACCTGCCGGGGCCCAACCGGGTGCAGATCGTCGACGAAGAACCCCGCGCCGCCGTAATCGCCCGGCTGGACACGCCGTTAGGGCCGATGACCGTCGCGAACACCCACCTGTCGTTCGTGCCGGGCTGGAACCGCGTGCAGCTGCGCAGCCTGATCCGCGACCTGCGCGGCTTCGAGTGCCCGCGGGTGCTCATGGGTGACCTCAACATGCCGCCGCCGGCCCCGCGCCGCTGGACGGGGCTGCGGCCGCTCGCCGAGGCGCTGACGTTTCCGGCCGCCGCGCCCGACCGGCAGCTCGACCACATCCTCACCGACGACCCGACCCTGCGGGGGGACAGCGTCAGCGCGCCGACGATGTCGGTGTCGGATCACCGGGCGCTCATCGCGGACGTGTCGCGAGTTCGGCCCTAGCTCGGGGCAGCTCCTGCGTGCGGGTGAACGCAAAGCCCCCGACGCGCCGAACCTGAGGGCGCTTTTCCGTCTGCTCGCGGCGAAGGGGGAGCGCGTGGCCGTAGCCTTTGGGCGTGCACGTCATCTCCGCGGAGTCGACAGAACTGTTCGCGGGTCCGACCGATGCGCCTCTGCAACTGGTGCGGGTGACATTCCGCGAGCGGCCGTCGGCGTTGCGCGTTGAGGGCGACGGGCTGACGACGGCCGGTGAGCCGCGGTGGTCGGACGGCGTCGCCGAAGTGCCGGTGGAGGTGGTCGACCCGATTTCCGGCGGACAGCGCGAAGCCCGCGTGGTCGCCGACGGCACCACGACCCCGTTCGGCTTCACCGTCGCCGAGCCGGGCTGGACGATGTATATGATCAGCCACTTCCACTACGACCCGGTCTGGTGGAACACGCAGGGCGCTTACACCAGCGTGTGGACCGCCGACCCGCCGGACCGCCAGATGCACGGATTCGGCTTGGTGAGTGCGCACCTGGAGATGGCCCGCCGCGAACCGGAGTACAAGTTCGTGCTTGCCGAGGTCGACTACCTGAAGCCGTACTGGGACACCCACCCCGAAGACCGTGCGGACCTGCGCCGCATGATCGCCGACGGCCGCATCGAAATCATGGGCGGCGCGTACAACGAGCCGAACACCAACCTCACCAGCGCCGAAACGACGATCCGAAACTTTGTTGTCGGCAGCGGATTTCAGCGTGACGTACTGGGCGCCGACCCGTCGACGGCCTGGCAGCTCGACGTCTTCGGGCACGACCCGCAGTTCCCCGGCATCGCCGCCGACGCCGGACTGACGTCCAGCTCGTGGGCGCGCGGCCCGCATCACCAGTGGGGCCCGATCTCCAGCGCCGGCGACCCGCGTCGCATGCAGTTCGCGAGCGAGTTCGAGTGGATCGCGCCGTCGGGACGGGGTCTGCTCACCCATTACATGCCCGCGCACTACGGGGCGGGCTGGTCTTTGGACTCGGCGCCGACGCTCGCCGAAGCCGAAGCAGCGGCATTCCAACTATTCCTCACGTTGAAAACCGTTGCGCTGACCCGCAATGTGCTGCTGCCGGTCGGCACCGACTACACGCCGCCGAACAAGTGGGTGACCGACATCCACCGTGACTGGAACGCCCGTTACGCCTGGCCGAAGTTTGTGTGCGCGCTGCCCCGCGAGTTCTTCGCCGCGGTGCGAACAGAACTCGACGCAACGGGCGCGCGGCCGTTGCCGCAGACGCGCGACATGAACCCCATCTACACCGGCAAGGACGTGTCGTACATCGACACCAAACAGGCCAACCGAGCCGCGGAGAACGCTGTCCTCGACGCGGAGCGGTTCGCGGTGTTTGCCAGCCTGCTCGGCGGCGCGACGTACCCGCAGGCCGCGCTGGCCAAGGCGTGGGTGCAGCTGGCGTACGGCGCCCATCACGACGGGATCACCGGGTCGGAGTCCGACCAGGTGTACCTCGACCTGCTGACCGGCTGGCGCAACGCGTGGGACCTCGGCGTCACGGTCCGCGACAACGCCCTGGCGCTGCTGTCCAGTGTCGTCGACGGGTCGGTCGTGGTATGGAACCCGTTGGCGAACAACAGGACCGACATCGTCACTGCCCGAGTGCCGCAACTGCTCCGACCCGGCGTGCGAGTCGTCGATGCCACCGACGGCACCGAAGTGCCCGCCCTCGTAGAGCACGACGGAAAGTCGGTGAGCTGGCTGGCGCGCGACGTGCCCTCGGTCGGATGGCGGGCGTATCGACTCCGGGCTTCTGGTGCCGACTCCGGTTGGGAGGTGTTGCCCGGCAACGAGATCGTGAATGGGCACTATCGGCTTGCCGTGGATCCGGCGCGGGGCGGGGCGGTGTCGTCGCTCGTCGAGCTTGCTTGCGGGCGGGAACTCGTAGCCGCCGGCCGCGTGGGAAACGAACTCGCGGTGTATGACGAATACCCGGCGCATCCGCGCTTCGGCGAAGGTCCCTGGCATTTGATCCCGAAGGGTCCGCTGACGTGCTCGTCGGCGTTCCCGGCGGATTCTGTGCAGGCATACCGTGCGGCGGTGGGACAGCGAATCGTTGTGCGCGGCAGGGTCGGCGACCAGTTGCGCTACACACAAACGCTGACGTTGTGGGCCGGCATCGCACGGGTTGACTGCCGCACCACGATCGACGAGTTCACCGGCGCCGACCGCCTGGTGCGGCTGCGCTGGCCGTGCCCGGTGCCCGGCGCGCTGCCGGTGTGCGAGGTGGGCGACGCGGTGATCGGCCGGGGCTTCGGCTTGATGCACGACCGCGGCAGCGAGGACGCGGTCGACTCGGCGCAGCATCCATGGACGCTGGACAATCCCGCCTACGGCTGGTTCGGGCTGTCGTCGGCGGTGCGCATCCGGGTGGGCGGGGAAGTGCGCGCCGTCTCGGTGGCCGAGGTGGTGGTGCCGACGGATGCGCCGGAGCTGGTGCGCGAGCTGATGGTGGCGCTGGCGCGGGCCGGCGTCACGGCGACCTGCAGCAGCGCGGACCGACCGCGATACGGCGCGCTCGACGTCGACTCGAATCTTCCCGACACCCGGGTCGCCGTCGGCGGCCCTGACGAAAACGCCTTCACCGCCGAGGTTTTGGCGGCTGCGGATCCCGGGTACGCGGGCGAGCTCAAGCGACAGTTGCACGCGTCGGGAACCGCGCGAGTCCTGGTACCGGCAGCGGCCCCGCTCGCCGCCCAGTGGGGGCCCGGCGCCGACCTGCGCGGTGTCCGCGCGCTGCCGGTGCTGGTGATCGCGTCCACGCGACTTGACGACGCTCTGGCGGCGATTGTCGACGACCTCGAGGATGCGGAGATCGTCGTAACCCAGGAAGCGCCAACCACATTCGAGCCGTTTGAGTCACGGACAGTCGCGCTGCTCAACCGCGGCATGCCGGGGTTCGCCGTCGACTCCGACGGCACGCTGCACATGTCGCTTATGCGGTCGTGCACCGGGTGGCCGTCGGGAGTGTGGATCGACCCGCCACGACGAACCGCGGCGGACGGCTCGAACTTCCAGCTGCAGCACTGGACCCACACCTTCGACTACGCGGTCGTATCCGGTGACGGCGACTGGCGGCAGGCCAACCTACCGTCTCGCAGTGCCGAGTTCTCCCACCGCTTGCATGCGGTCGAGGGCAGCGAAAAGGCCGGCGGGCTACCGCATTTCGGCTCGTTGTTCGAAGTCGATCCTGCCGGCACCGTTGCGCTGGCCGCGCTGAAAGCCGCCGGCAACCCGCTCGCCGCCGGCAGCGGCCAGCACGTCGACCCATCCGAGGGCGTGGCGGTGCGCCTGGTCGAAACCCTGGGAAGAACAACGGATGTCACGATCCGGTCCGGCCTGCGCAGGGTTGCGTCGGCGTCCCGGGTCGATCTCCTCGAGCAGCCTCGCGTGAAGAGTATGGCGTCCGACGGCCTGGCATTGCACGGCTTCGAGATCGCGACCTTCCTGACCCGGCTGAACCAGCCCAAGCTGATCGACGCCGACCGCACCGTGCTGGCCCCGGATGCCGAGGCCGCGCAACCGCTTTACGCGCGGTACTGGCTGCACAACCGCGGCCCCGCACCGCTGGGGGGCCTGCCCGCTGTCGCGCACCTCCACCCGCAGCAACTCAGCGCTGCCCCGAATTCGCAAGTCCTGCTGAGGCTTACCGCCGCCAGCGACTGCAGCGACGCCGCACTGCACGGACGCGTGCGGCTGGTGTATCCGGACGGGTGGTCCGCGACACCGGGCGCGCTGCCGTTCGTGCTGCCGCCGGGGGAGCACCTGGAGACCGACGTCGAACTCGCGGTGCCCGCCGGCACGCGGCCGGGTTTGTACCCGGTGCGTGCCGAGCTGGCCGTCACGGGAAGCGACGCGAATTCGATGCCGACGGCGTGGCGACAGGTGGTCGAGGACGTCTGCCTGGTGTCCGTCGGCGATCCGGCCGACCGGTGCCCGCTGCGCCTCGTCCAGGGACCTGAACCCGTCGACGTCGCGGCCGGCGGCGAAGCCCGGCTGGCGGTGACGGTGGGCACCGACGCTCGGGCAGAGTTGTCCGTCGAGGCGCACTTGATCAGCCCGTGGGGTACCTGGGAGTGGGCCGGCCCGGCCGCGCAGGGCGCGACGCTGCCCGCCGGCGGGACGGTCGAGCTCGGCTTCGACGTGACCCCGACCGCCTGGGCCGAGCCGGGCCAGTGGTGGGCGCTGGTCCGCGTCGGCTGCGCGGGCCGGCTCGTCTACTCCCCCGCGGTGAAGGTGACGGTCCGGTGAGCTCTACGGCGGCCACAGTGGCCGGGGTTCCGGTCACCGTCGATGAGGTCGACGAGCGAGAGGCGCTGCTGCGCGCCGGCCCGGCCGCGGCGGCGCTGCCCCCGGCCGGTACCAGCGAGGGCCGTCAACTGCGCCGCTGGCTGACCCAAATCCTGGTCACCGAACGCGTGGTGGCCTCAGAGGCCGCCGCGCTCGACGCGACGGCCGAAGCTGCGCCGACCGAAAACGAGCTGCTGCCCGACGAATCCGCGCGCTTGGAGATCGGCAGTATCACCGCAGCCGCGCTGGCCATGCCGCTGGGCCGCGCGTTGTTCGTCCGCGTCACCGCTGACGTGACCGTGACCGAAGCCGACGTGGCCGGCTACCAAACCCGCAACCCGGGACGCTTCCCCGACTCGGCTGCCGTCGCCGGGCATTTGCGCGCGGCTGCCCGGCGCCGAGCGTTTCGAGTCTGGCTCGACGCGCGCCGCGCCGCCGTCGTCGTCCTCGCGCCCGGCTACGAGCACCCCGGCGACCCCCGTCAGCCCGACAACACCCACCGGCACTGATGGCGCTCACTTTCACCCTCGACATCGGCGGCACGAAAATCGCTGCGGGACTTGTGGATTCGAAGGGCGAGCTGGTGCGCAAGGCGCGACTGCCCACGCCACGCGGCGATGCCGAAGCGGTGTGGGCGGTCGTGCGGCAGCTGGCCGAGATGACGTCGGGCGAGACCGTGCGCGGCGTCGGCATCTCCTCCGCCGGTCCGATCGACCTTCCGGGCGGCACGGTCAGCCCGCTCAACATCGAGAGCTGGCGCGACTTCCCGATCGTCGACCGCGTCGGTGATCTGGTGCCGGGTGTGCCGGTGCGTCTCGGTGGCGACGGACTGTGCATGGCACTCGGCGAACACCGGCACGGCGCCGCGCGGGGCACGCAGTTTCTGCTCGGCATGGTGGTGTCCACCGGCGTAGGTGGCGGGCTGGTGCTCGACGGCGCCCCGTATGACGGCGCGACCGGCAACGCCGGGCACGTCGGCCACGTCGTCGTCGACCTCGACGGTGAGCCATGCGCGTGCGGCGGGCGCGGCTGCGTCGAAGCCATCGCCGCCGGGCCGCAGATGGTGCGGTGGGCGGGCGAGCACGGCTGGGCGGCAGGCCCGGATGCCGACGCCAAACAGCTCGCCGACGCCGCGGCATCCGGGCACGCGGTGGCGTTGGCGGCGTTCCGCCGCGGCGGCACGGCCGTCGCCGCGATGATCGCGTCGGTGGCGGCGGTGTGCGACCTCGATCTCGTGGTGATCGGCGGCGGTGTGGCCAAGTCGGGCGCGGTGCTGTTCGGTCCGGTGCGCGAGGCGCTGGGCACCTACGCCCGACTGGATTTCATCCGCAATGTCGCGGTGGTGCCGGCGCAGCTCGGCGATGCGGGACTGGTGGGCGCGGCCGCGCTGGTCGACGTGTGAGAGTCAGTCGTTCTGGTGCTTGCGCGCCACCCTGCGCTCGGCATAATCCTGCAGTTCGCTGACGATCCAGACGGTGATGACTCCAAGTGCCGCGATGGCGGCTATCAGCAACATCGCGGTCCCCTTCCGGCATGGGCTGTCTAGCAAAATTATCGTAGGCGAAAATGTCGAGTAAGACAGCGAAATCGCGGGTTTTCAGCGCACAAGTTTCGATCACGGCCGCCGGGTGGTGAGCGAATTCCCGCCAGGCTATGCGAATAGGGCGTGCTCGAGTTTGCGGCAGCCCTGGTCGGGCCGGGTTTTGGCTGATCGGACGGTGTTGAGATAACCTGGGACGGCTCCACCGAAGACCGTCGGTCACCGAAAGCATTTTCGGTCGAAGGTCCGGACCCGTCTGTTGTTCTTCGCGCAAGCGGCTCATCAGAGGCCCGGCGGCCCACGCAGGCGGACGAGGCACATGCGCGCCCCGACCCCTGCGTCGGGGCGTTTGGCTTTTCCCGCCGGCGATCTCGACGGTCTTCCGAGGGGGCTAACGACCACCCAAGGAGGCATGAATGGCAAAGGCTGACAAGGCCGCCGCCGTCGCCGACATCGCCGAGCAGTTCACGCAGGCCACCGCCGCGCTGGTGACCGAGTACCGCGGCCTGTCGGTGTCCAACCTCGCCGAGTTGCGCCGTTCCCTCGGCGACTCCGCCACCTACTCCGTCGCCAAGAACACGCTGGTCAAGCGCGCGGCGACGGAGGCAGGGATCGACGGGCTCGACGAGCTCTTCTCCGGTCCGACCGCGATCGCGTTCGTCACCGGCGAGCCGGTGGACGCCGCCAAGGCGCTGAAGAAGTTCGCCAAGGATCACAAGGCGCTGGTGATCAAGGGCGGCTACATGGACGGCCACCCGCTGACCGTCGCCGAGGTGGAGCGCATCGCCGACCTCGAGTCGCGCGAGGTGTTGCTGGCCAAGCTCGCCGGCGCGATGAAGGGGAACCTGACCAAGGCCGCCGGCCTCTTCAACGCCCCGGCATCGCACGTCGCACGGCTGGCCGCCGCGCTGCAACAGAAGAAGTCCGGCGAAGAAGCCGCATAACCCATCAAACCTGGAATAAGAGGAAGGACCCACACCCATGGCCAAGCTGTCCACTGACGAACTGCTCGACGCGTTCAAGGAAATGACGCTGCTCGAACTGTCCGATTTCGTGAAGGCGTTCGAGGAGACCTTCGAGGTCACCGCCGCTGCGCCGGTCGCCGTCGCGGCCGCTCCCGGTGCCGCCGCCGGTGGCGCGCCGGCCGAGGCTGCCGAGGAGCAGAGCGAGTTCGACGTGATCCTCGAGTCGGCCGGCGACAAGAAGATCGGCGTCATCAAGGTCGTCCGCGAGATCGTCTCGGGCCTGGGCCTCAAGGAGGCCAAGGACCTCGTCGACGGCGCGCCCAAGCCGCTGCTGGAGAAGGTGGCCAAAGAGGCCGCCGAGGATGCCAAGGGCAAGCTCGAAGCTGCCGGCGCCACGGTCACCGTCAAGTAGCTCGCGCGAGAAGGGCCGCCCCAGTTTTGGGGCGGCTCTTTTTGTTGTCACAACCTGGCTCTATAAGTATCCGGGGGTTCCGACGTAGGCTAGAGTGACTCAAGCCACTAACGGGAGGCACGTGGCGGCAAATCATTGGCGGAAGGATCACCGTGGGCATCGGAATTCAGGTGGAGGGGCTGACCAAGTCCTTCGGATCCCAGGTCATCTGGGAGGATGTCACGCTCGACCTGCCGCCGGGCGAGGTCAGCGTGCTGCTCGGCCCCTCGGGTACCGGCAAATCGGTGTTCCTGAAGTCGCTCATCGGCTTGCTGCGGCCCGAGCGCGGCAAGATCGTCATCGACGGCACGAACATCATCGACAGCTCGGCCAAGGAGCTCTACGAGATCCGCAAGCTGTTCGGCGTGATGTTCCAGGACGGCGCGCTGTTCGGCTCGATGAACCTCTACGACAACACCGCGTTCCCGCTGCGCGAGCACACCAAGAAGAAGGAAAGCGAGGTCCGCGACGTCGTCATGGAGAAGCTGGCGATGGTGGGCCTGGAAGGTGACGAGAAGAAGTTCCCGGGTGAGATCTCCGGCGGTATGCGCAAGCGCGCGGGGCTGGCCCGCTCACTGGTGCTCGATCCGCAGATCATCCTCTGCGATGAGCCCGACTCCGGTCTGGACCCGGTCCGTACCGCCTATCTGAGCCAGTTGCTGATCGACATCAACGCGCAGATCGACGCCACGATCCTCATCGTCACGCACAACATCAACATCGCCCGCA
>JBLNEK010000004.1:0-12280 GCA_050262635.1 Candidatus Sericytochromatia bacterium
CCCCCCCCCCCCCCCCCCCCCCCCCCCCCGACTCCTTATATGCGTTTCTTAACTTAAAAACATCTCTTAACGGCAGCCACCCCAGTAACAACTGTCCAATTGGTCCCGATCACCTCATCGACCGCAGTTTCGGGGGCTCGGTGAAAGGGATCGAAATGTCGGGAATTCGCAAGGCTGTTATGACGGCCGCCATCGGTGGAGCGCTATTCGGGGTGCCGATGATGATCTCGACGGCCACCGCGCATGCCGACAGCGTGAACTGGGACGCGATCGCGCAGTGCGAATCCGGCGGCAACTGGACATCCAACACCGGCAACGGCCACTTCGGCGGTCTGCAGTTCAAGCAGGCGACGTGGACGGCGAACGGCGGCGTCGGCTCGCCGGCCACGGCCAGCCGCGCAGAGCAGATCCGTGTCGCCGAGAACGTGTTGCGCACCCAGGGGATCGGCGCATGGCCCAAGTGCGGCGCCTACGCCGGCAGTCCGATCACCACCGCGACGACACCCCGCACGCCGACGACCATTCGCACCGTGTCGGCGCAGCAGACGGGCGGATGCCAGAACGTGGGCGCGCTGGCCGGGATCAGGCTCGACCTGCTGTGCACGACGCTCACCGCGCCGCTGCAGATGTTCGGCCCGGCTACTACTCGGTGACGCTGAACTCGTTGCCCTGAGGGTCCACCAGCACGCCGGCCTCGACGACCGTGGCGCCCGCGGCCACCAATTCCGCGGTGTCGGCCCGCACCGTCCAGCGCCAGCGGTTCGGCACGACCCGCTCGTCGGCATTGCGGACGAACTTCCACACCAGCCCCGACCACCCCGCCGAGCCGCGCAGCCAGCGCGGGGTGCCGTCCGGGCCCTGGCCGACCTGAGCCTGCACCAGCCGTGCCCACCAGGTCGCCAGTTCTTCCGGTCGGCTGCTGTCGGTGCATACCGCGAACACCCGGGCGAGCGGGCCTGGGCCGCCGGCGGGGTCGATGAACGCGCAGAACTCGTTGCCCTCGACGTCGGCCATCGTGACCCGAGTCGGCAAGTATTCGTCGAGAACCGTGGCGCCCACCGCCAGCACCGGGTCGAGCGAGCTCACGAACGTGTCGAGGTGGACACGGTTCTTGACCGACTTCGGGCGGGCCTGCGGATAGAAGAGCATTTCGGGAAAGTCCCCGCGGACGCACACGCTGCCGTCGAGCATGCGCGTCGCCGTCCCGCCCAGAGCACGACTCCAGAACTCGGCGACCGCGGCGGGGCTCTCCGCCTCGACGGTGAGCCCACCGAGCGAAACGCCGGTCATGCGGATGCCACGTCGCGGTCCGTCGGCATGGCGAACGCGCGCCGCGACGCGATCGACGCCAGATGCCGGGTGAGGACAGGTTCGGGGGAGAGCATGCTGGCCCAGCTCGCCGCGGCGGACAGCACTGCGGGTCGCAGGTTGACGATCCGGCCCAGCATTGCCGACTCGCGGATCAGCGGCGTCACCCGAGGCCGGCGAAAATCGGCGAACCGGGCGAACGCCCCGGGCAGGTCGGTGGTGCCATCGGCGAAGGACGCCAGGATTGCGGCGTCCTCCAACGCCTGGCAGCCGCCCTGCCCGAGATGCGGACGCATCGCGTGAGCGGCATCGCCGACCAACACGATCCGGCCGCGTGCCCACACCCGCGCGGGGGTGCGGTCGTAGAGGTCGTGGCGGAGGACGACGGCCTGGTCAGTGCACTCGAGTATGTCCGGGATCGGCTGCGCCCACGACGAGTACCGGCGCCTGAGATAGGAGAGTTCGCCGTCCGGTGCGGCCGTGCCCTCGGCCGCGCGTTCGGTGACGAACCAATAGGTGTGCGACGGACCCATCGGCACGTGGCCGAACTCCACGCCGGGTCCCATGGTCTCGCCGGCCAGCTCCGAGTCGATCGAGCAGTCGGCCACCCCGCGCCACGCGGTGTAGCCGACGTAGGTGTCTGGCAGCGGACCGTTGAGCTGACGCGCGAACAGCGATCGCGTGCCGTCGGCCCCGACCGCCGCGTCCGCCTCGACGGTGCTGCCGTCGGACAGACGCAGCCGCACCCCCTCGTCGGCGTCCGCGATGTCGATGACCCCGACGCCGAGTCGCAGCGTGCCCGGCGTGAGCGCGTCCCGCAGGATCCCGGTCAGTGCCGCACGCCTCAAGACGACCAGCGGCTCTCCCAGCGCTCTGACGATCCGGTCCGGGTGCGGACGGCGCAGCCATGTCCCGCTGCGCCAGCGCATCGCGCCGGCGGTGACGCGCCCGCCCGCGCCCCGCACGGCGTCGCCCAGCCCGATCTCGTCGAGCGCCGCCAGCGCGTTGGGCCAAATGCTGATGCCCGCCCCGCTCGACGCGTCGGTGCGCTCTTCTAACACGGTCACGCCGAAGCCCCGTCGCTGTAGTGCGACAGCGGCCGCCAGCCCGGCGATGCCCGCACCCACGACCGCAAGCTGCCTCGCCATAGGCCGAACTTATCGCGCTGCGTAAGTTCGAGGGATGACCGATCGTGAACTCGATATCGTGCTGTACGGAGCCAGCGGCTTCGTCGGCAAACTGACCGCCCAGTACCTCGCCCGCGCCGCGTCGCCGGCCCGGATCGCGCTCGCCGGCCGCTCCACCGACAAGCTGCGCGCGGTCAGAGACACCCTCGGGGAGACAGCCAAGGACTGGCCGCTGCTGACGGCCGACGCGTCCAAGCCGTCGACGCTGCAGGCGATGGCCGAGCGCACCCGAGTTGTGGTGACGACGGTCGGACCGTACGCGAAATACGGTCTGCCGCTTGTGGAAGCGTGCGCGGGCGCCGGCACCGACGTTGCGGACCTGACCGGCGAGCCGCAGTTCATCCGCAGCAGCATCGACCTATTTCACAAGCAGGCCGTCGACACCGGCGCCCGCATCGTGCACTCGTGCGGCTTCGACTCGATCCCGTCGGATTTGACCGTCTATGCGCTCTACCGCAAGGCCCTCGAAGACGGCACCGGCGAGCTGACCGATACGACATTGGTGGTGCGCCGCTTCGCCGGGGGAGTGTCCGGCGGGACCCTGGCGTCGATGCTCGAGATCATGCGGGATGCGTCCAGTAACCCGGAAGTGCGGCGCATGCTCGCCGATCCCTACCTGCTGTCGCCGGACAGGGCCGCCGAACCCGACGTCGGTTCGCTGCCCGATGTGTCGCTGCGACGCGGCCGCGACATCGCCCCGGAACTCGGTGGCGTCTGGACCACCGGGTTCGTGATGGCGCTGCCGAACACTCGCACAGTCCGGCGCAGCAACGCGCTTCTGGGCTGGCCGTACGGCAGGCAGTTCCGCTACACCGAGGTGATGACCGTGGGCTCGTCGCGGGTGGCGCCGGTGGCCGCCGCCTTCGCGACGGGCGGTTCCGTCGTCGGCTTCGGCCTCGGCAGCCGGTTCTTCCGATTCTTGCCGCGGCGGATCGTCGAGCGTGTCGTGCCGAAACCCGGAACCGGTCCGAGCGAGGCCAAGCGGGAGAGCGGGCACTACACCGTCGAGACGTACACCACCACGACCGCCGGCGCCCGCTACTGCGCCACGATGGCCCAGCGCGGCGACCCCGGCTACAAGGCCACGTCGGTGCTGCTCGGCGAGAGCGCGTTGGCGCTCGCTCTGGACCGCGACAAGCTCTCGGATCTGTACGGGGTCCTGACGCCGGCGGCCGCGATGGGCGACGCCCTGATCGCTCGCTTCCCGAAGGCGGGGGTGTCTTTGGATACGGTCCGGCTGACCTGACGCCGGACTATGGTCGAGCGATGGCAGACCTCGACGACCTCATCAACCAGATTCCAATAGCCGACATCGCAGAAAGACTGGGCGTCGACGAAGGCGAAGTGAGCAGCGCCGTCAGGACCCTGGTGCCCACGCTGGTCGGCGGCATCCAACACAACGTGGCGGCCGAAGACATCGATTCGAGGCAGTTGGAGTCTGCCGTCACCCAGCGCGGCGCCGGCGATCTGGTCGACGGCGGCGTAAGCCTCGACCAGGTGGACGAGCAGGCCGGGCGGCAGGAGGTCGCTCGCATCTTCGGCGGTAACGACACGTCGCACGTGGCGAGTGCCCTCTCCAACGCGGGCGCCGGCAACAGCGATCTATTGCAGAAGCTTCTGCCGATCATCACGCCGATCGTGTTGTCCTACATCGCCAAACGGCTGCAGCAGGGCGGTGCACAACCCGCCCCGCAGTCATCGGGATCGCAGGGCGGCCTCGGCGACATTCTGGGCAGCATCCTCGGCGGCGGGTCGCCGAAGAGCGACAACCCGATGGGCGACATCCTGGGCAATGTGCTGGGCGACAAGGGCGCCTCGGTCGGCGACATTCTCGGCGGATTGATTCGCGGCGGGAGGTAATTCCTCCGCACGAACAGACGCAAAAGCGCCTCCGCGGGGTGGTTTTCGGGGGCTTTTACGTCTGCTCGGCGGGGATTTCTAGACTTGACCGGGTGACCGCCCTCCCGAAGACATGGGATCCTGCGGCTTGGGAAAGCGAGCTCTACAAGAGCTGGGTCGAGGCCGGGTATTTCACCGCCGACGCCAACACCAGCAAGCCGACGTATTCCATGGTGCTGCCGCCGCCCAACGTGACGGGCAGCCTGCACATGGGGCACGCGCTGGACCACACGCTTATGGACGCGCTGACCCGGCGCAAGCGGATGCAGGGCTACGAGGTGCTGTGGCTGCCGGGCATGGACCACGCCGGCATCGCGACCCAGACCGTGGTGGAAAAGCAGCTCGCCGTCGACGGCAAGACCAAAGAGGACTTCGGCCGCGAGCTGTTCATCCAGAAGGTGTGGGACTGGAAACACGACTCGGGCGGCACCATCGGGTGGCAGATGCGCGCGCTCGGCGACGGGGTGGACTGGAGCCGAGACCGATTCACCATGGACGAGGTGCTCTCGCGCGCCGTGCGGACCATCTTCAAGCGCCTCTATGACGCGGGACTGATCTACCGGGCTGAGCGGCTGGTCAACTGGTCGCCCGTGCTGCGGACCGCGATCTCCGATCTCGAGGTCTCCTACCTCGACGTCCAAGGGGAGCTGGTCTCGTTCCGGTACGGCTCGACCGACGACGACGAACCCCACATCGTCGTCGCGACCACCCGGGTGGAGACGATGCTGGGCGACACCGCGATCGCGGTGCATCCCGACGACGAGAGATACCGCCACTTGGTCGGCACGACGCTGCCGCACCCGTTCCTCGACCGCAAGCTGGTGGTGGTCGCCGACGAACACGTCGACCCCG
Organism: Candidatus Sericytochromatia bacterium; assembly: GCA_050262635.1. Classification (GTDB taxonomy): domain Bacteria; phylum Actinomycetota; class Actinomycetes; order Mycobacteriales; family Mycobacteriaceae; genus Mycobacterium. Next base: position 5,247 of record JBLNEK010000004.1, read on the forward strand.
AATTCGGAACGGGCGCAGTCAAAGTCACACCGGCGCACGATCCCAACGACTTCGACATCGGGGTGCGGCACGGCTTGCCGATGCCGACGATCATGGACCCGCGCGGCCGAATCGCCGACACCGGAACCGTTTTCGACGGCATGGACCGCTTCGAGGCCAGGGTCAAGGTGCGCGAGGCGCTCGCCGAACAGGGCCGTATCGTCTCGGAGAAGCGGCCCTACGTGCACAGCGTCGGGCATTCCGAACGCAGCGGCGAGCCGATCGAGCCGAGGCTGTCACTGCAGTGGTGGGTCAAGGTCGATTCACTGGCCCAAGCCGCGGGCGACGCCGTGCGCAACGGCGACGTCGTGATCCACCCGAAGAGCCTGGAGCCGCGCTGGTTCGGCTGGGTCGACAACATGCACGACTGGTGTATCTCCCGGCAGTTGTGGTGGGGCCACCGCATCCCGATCTGGCACGGGCCCGACGGGCAGATGGTGTGCGTCGGCCCGGATGAAAACCCGCCCGAGGGCTGGGAACAGGACCCCGACGTGCTCGACACCTGGTTCAGCTCGGCGTTGTGGCCGTTCTCGACCATGGGCTGGCCGGAGCACACTCCCGAGCTGGAGAAGTTCTATCCAACCGACGTTCTGGTCACCGGCTACGACATCCTGTTCTTCTGGGTCGCGCGAATGGTGATGTTCGGCATGTTCGTCGCCGCCGATGACGCGATCACTCTGTACGGGGCCCGCGCTCCGCAGGCACCGTTCCGAAACGTGTTTCTGCACGGGCTGATTCGCGACGAATTCGGGCGCAAGATGAGCAAGTCGCGCGGCAACGGCATCGACCCGCTGGACTGGGTGGAGAAGTTCGGCGCCGACGCACTGCGGTTCACCCTGGCCCGTGGCGCCAGCCCCGGCGGCGACCTGTCCGTCGGAGAGGACCACGCCCGCGCGTCCCGCAACTTCGCCACCAAGGTATTCAACGCGACGCGGTTCGCGTTGATCAACGGCGCCAGCCCCGCGCCGCTGCCTGACGAGGCGGAGCTCACCGACGCCGACCGGTGGATCCTCGGCCGGCTGGAACAGGTTCGCGCCGAGGTGGATTCGGCGTTCGACGGCTATGAGTTCAGCCGCGCCTGCGAGTCGCTGTACCACTTCGCCTGGGACGAGTTCTGTGACTGGTACCTCGAGTTGGCCAAGGTGCAACTCAACAACGGGGTGCAGCACACCACCGCGGTGCTTGCCGAGGCGCTGGACGCGCTGTTGCGGCTGCTGCACCCGGTGATGCCGTTCGTCACCGAGGCGCTGTGGAAGGCGCTGACGGCAGGCGAGTCGGTGGTGATCTCCGAATGGCCCAAGTCCTCCGGCCGTACGCTGGATCATGTTGCGGTGCAGCGTATTACGGACATGCAGAAATTGGTCACCGAAGTGCGTCGGTTCCGCAGCGACCAGGGCCTCGCGGACCGGCAGAAGGTTTCCGCGCGGCTCTCGGGTGTCGACGCCGGCCTCGCCGGGCAGATCCCGGCCGTGACGTCGCTGGCGTGGCTGACGGATGCAGCTGACGGCTTCACACCGACGGCTGCCGTGGAGGTGCGACTCTCCAGCGGAACCGTGGTCGTCGAGCTGGACACGTCGGGCAGCGTCGACGTCGAGGCCGAAAAGCGAAGGCTGGAAAAGGATCTCGCAGCGGCGCAGAAGGAGCTGGCCACAACGTCGGCCAAGCTCGGCAACGACGCGTTCCTGCAGAAGGCGCCGGCCGACGTCGTCGAGAAGATCCGCGGGCGCCAGCAGCTGGCCCGTGAAGAGGTCGACCGCATCACCAACCGCCTGGCCTCGCTGTGAGTGCGTGCGCCGTAATTGCATTCCGCGCAAAAAAGTGCGAGTGCGGACCACGTGGAATGCAATTTCGGCGACGAGGCGTGCGCCCGTGACCGAGCCCACGCCGGACGAGATCGCCGCGCTGCTCCAGGTCGAGCACCTACTGGACCAGCGGTGGCCGGAAACAAGAATCGACCCGAGCCTTGACCGCATCAGCGCAGTGATGGACCTGCTCGGCTCGCCGCAACGCAGCTACCCGTCGATACACATCGCCGGTACCAACGGCAAGAGCTCTGTCGCCCGCATGGTGGACGCGCTGCTGACGGCGCTGAACCGGCGCACCGGGCGTACCACCAGCCCGCACCTGCAGTCGGCGGTCGAGCGCATCGCGATCGACGGCGAACCGATCAGCCCCGCGCGCTACGTCGAGCTCTATCGCGAGATCGAACCGTTCGTGCAGATGGTCGACGCGCAGTCGCAGGCCCGGGGCGGCCCGGCGATGAGCAAGTTCGAGGTGGTCACCGCGATGGCGTTCGCGGCGTTCGCCGACGCCCCCGTCGACGTCGCTGTCGTCGAGGTGGGCCTCGGCGGCCGCTGGGACGCGACCAACGTCGTGAACGCACCGGTGGCCGTCATCACCCAGGTCAGCGTCGACCACACCGACTACCTCGGAGACGACATCGCCGGGATCGCCGCCGAGAAGGCCGGCATCATCACCCGCCAGCCAGAGTCGCTCGACCCCACCGATACCGTCGCGATCATCGGGCGCCAGGACCCCAAGGCGATGGAGATGCTGCTCGCCGCGGCCGTGCGCGCCGATGCGGCGGTGGCGCGGGAGGATTCGGAGTTCGCGGTGCTGGACCGCCGGATTGCGGTCGGCGGTCAGGTGGTGACGCTGCAGGGGCTCGGCGGCGTGTACTCCGACATGTTCGTGCCGCTGCACGGGGAGCACCAAGCGCACAACGCGGCGATCGCGCTGGCCGCGGTGGAGGCGTTCTTCGGCGCGGGCGCTCAGCGCCAGCTCGACGTCGACGCGGTCCGCGCCGGGTTCGCCGCCGTCACGAGCCCCGGCCGGCTCGAGCGGGTGCGCTCGGCCCCGACTGTGCTGCTCGACGCGGCGCACAACCCGGCCGGGGCCGCCGCGCTGGCCGCAGCGCTGGCCGAGGAGTTCGACTTCCGCTACCTCGTCGGCGTGCTGGCGGTGATGGCCGACAAGGACGTCGCGGGAATCCTCGCGGCGGTGGAGCCGGCGTTCGACCAGATCGTCGTCACCAGCAACGGCTCGCCGCGCGGCTTGGACGTGGACATCCTGACCGATGTCGCGGTCGAGCGCTTCGGGCCCGACCGCGTGGTGCGGGCGGAGACGCTCGCGGACGCGATCGAGACGGCCACCGCACTGGTCGAGGAAGCAGGTGCGGAGGACGGCTACTCGGGCGCGGGCGTCGTGATCACCGGGTCGGTGGTCACCGCGGGCTCCGCCCGGACGCTGTTCGGGAAGGACCCCGTATGAGCCAACCAGGCACACCCCGGGACCCGTGGAAGAGCTTCCGCGGCGTCATGGCCGGCGTCCTGCTGCTCGAGGCGGTCGTCGTGCTGCTGGCGCTCCCCGTCGTCCTTGTGGTCGGGCGCTCGGTGTCCGACGCCACGGTCGTCTTCGTCATCGCGGTGGCCGCGGTGCTGGCGGTGCTTCCGGCGCTGCAGCGCCATTCGTGGGCGATCTGGGTCAACCTGGCCGTGCAGGTGGTGCTGCTGGCCGGGTTCGTCGCGGACCCCGCGATCGGCTTCATCGGCGTGCTGTTCACCGGAGTGTGGCTGCTACTGGCGTACCTGCGCGCCGAGGTGCTGCGCCGCCAGAAGCGCGGGCTGCTGCCCGGCCAGCAGGAGTCCCCGCCGGAGGCCGTCGACTAGTCTGTGCGCCGTGGAGCGGACCCTAGTCCTGATCAAGCCCGACGGCGTGCGACGCGGACTCGTGGGCGAGATCGTCAGCCGAATCGAGCGCAAGGGCCTGTCGCTGGCCGCGCTGGAGCTCAGAGCCGTCACCGACGACCTGGCTCGTCGTCACTACGCCGAGCACGAGGGCAAGCCGTTCTTCGGCTCGCTGCTGGAGTTCATCACCTCGGGACCGGTGGTGGCCGCGATCGTGGAGGGCCCGCGCGCCGTGGCAGCGTTCCGCCAGATCGCCGGCGGCACCGACCCGGTCGAGAAGGCCGCACCGGGCAGCATCCGCGCCGACTACGCGCTGGAAACGCAGAACAACCTGGTCCACGGGTCGGACTCGGTCGAGTCTGCAGCCCGCGAGATCGCACTCTGGTTCCCCGATCGGTAGCAGTTGGCCGCGTTTCGGCGGCAGTATGGGATACTTGCTGCGGGTCGCCGGCGCCGCAGGGTGCTGACAACCCGAATGAAGACTTAGGCGAGCGCGACGGTCGCGATCCGCGATGCGGCGCGGACCGTCACAGCCGTCATTCGCACCAGGTGCCGAGAGCTCCCGGGCCACTCGGCGCGAAGACCTACAAACTCGGGACAAGCGCCCGAGTTCATAGCGACAGCCCTCGCGTGGCCGCGTCACCGACGCGCCCGGGGGCTTCTAGGAGATTACGTGGCTGACGATGACCTCTTACACGATCAATCCGACACCAGCGGCGACACCAAAGCGCCGGAACAGAGCAGCGTCCCTGCCCTGAGGCCGGACTACATGCCGCTGTTCGTGGCGCCGGAGCCCGTCCGGCCCGTGACGCGGGACGATGAAGACGACGGCGAAGACGACGACGAGGAATCCGACGACAGTGAGCAGGCGGAGCGGCCTGCGAGTCGGCGTCGCCGCCGCGGGCGCCGTGGCCGGGGCCGTGGCCGCGGCGAGCAGGGCTCAGGCGACGGCGACGACACGGACACCGACGACACCGACGACACCGACGACGAGTCCGACGAAGGGGACGAGGAGAACGCCGACGAGGAGACGTCGGCGACCGAGGGTGCGACCCGCCGACGGCGTCGTCGTCGCCGCCGCAAGACCGGCTCCGGCGAAGACTCGGACAACGGCTCGCCCGACGACCCGCCCAACACCGTCGTGCACGAGCGCGCGCCGCGATCCGACAAGTCCGATCGGGCTGACGACAACGAGATTCAGGGCATCTCCGGCTCGACCCGGCTAGAGGCCAAGAGGCAGCGCCGCCGCGACGGGCGGGACGCCGGCCGGCGTCGCCCGCCCATCCTCTCCGAGGCCGAGTTCCTCGCGCGCCGCGAGGCCGTCGAGCGCACGATGGTCGTGCGCGACAAGGTGCGCAACGAGCCGCCGCACGAAGGCGCGCGCTACACGCAGATCGCGGTGCTCGAGGATGGCGTCCTCGTCGAGCACTTCGTGACATCCGCCGCCTCGGTCTCGCTGGTCGGCAACATCTACCTCGGCATCGTCCAGAACGTGCTGCCCTCGATGGAGGCCGCGTTCGTCGACATCGGCCGCGGCCGCAATGGCGTGCTGTACGCGGGCGAGGTCAACTGGGACGCCGCGGGTCTGGGCGGCAGCGCGCGCAAGATCGAGCAGGCGCTCAAGCCTGGCGACTACGTCGTCGTGCAGGTCAGCAAGGACCCGATCGGGCACAAAGGGGCGCGGCTCACCACGCAGGTCTCGCTGGCCGGGCGGTATCTGGTGTACGTGCCGGGCGCATCGTCGACTGGGATCAGTCGCAAGCTGCCCGACACCGAGCGCCAGCGGCTGAAGGAGATCCTGCGCGAGGTCGTGCCGTCCGACGCCGGCGTAATCATCCGCACCGCGTCGGAGGGTGTGAAAGGAGAGGACATCCGCGCCGACGTGAACCGATTGGCCGAGCGATGGAAGCAGATCGAGGCGAAGGCCGAGGAGATCAAGGCCAAGGCAGCGGGCGCCGCGGTGCCGCTCTACGAGGAACCCGACGTGCTCGTGAAGGTCATCCGCGACCTATTCAACGAGGACTTCTCCCGGCTGGTCGTCTCCGGCGACGACGCCTGGAACACGATCAACGAGTACGTGAATTCCGTTGCCCCCGAACTGGTTCCGCGGCTGACCAAATACGAGCGCGCTGTTTCTTCCGAAGCCGGGACGGCCCCAGACGTGTTCGCGGTGTACCGCATCGACGAGCAGCTGGCCAAAGCGATGGACCGCAAGGTGTGGCTGCCCTCCGGCGGCACGCTGGTGATCGATCGGACCGAAGCGATGACCGTCGTCGACGTCAACACCGGCAAGTTCACCGGTTCCGGCGGCAACCTCGAAGAGACCGTCACCCGCAACAACCTCGAGGCGGCCGAGGAGATCGTCCGGCAGCTGCGGCTGCGCGACATCGGCGGCATCGTGGTGATCGACTTCATCGACATGGTGCTGGAGTCCAACCGCGACCTGGTGCTGCGCAGGCTCACCGAGGCGCTGGCCCGCGACCGCACCCGGCACCAGGTGTCCGAAGTGACGTCGCTGGGGCTGGTGCAGCTGACCCGCAAGCGGCTGGGCACCGGGTTGGTCGAGGCGTTCTCGACGCCTTGCCCGCACTGTGCCGGCCGGGGGATCCTGCTGCACGCCGACCCCGTCGAGTCCACGCCTGCGCGCAAGGAGAGCGGTGGGCGCCGCGGCAAGCGCTCGCGCAAGGGCCGGGCCGAGGAGCCGGCGATCGCCAAAGTGCCCGCGCACGCGCCGGGCGAGCACCCGCTGTTCAAGGCGATGGCCGCCGCGCGCAGCGAGGACGAAGAGGGAGCCGACGAAGACTTGGCGGAGGCCGTTGAGTCGCCGGACGAGCTGAAGGAGGAGGTCGTCGACCTCGCCGACGAGGATCTGGAGGACGAAGACGAAGACGAAGACGAGTCCGACGAGGAAGAGGAAGACGAGGAAGAGGAAGACGAGGACGAAGACGAGGAGATCGACGTCGACCTGGACGAGGACGACGAAGACCTCGACGACGACCTCGACATCGTGTCCGACTCCGACTCCGAGGACTCCGACGAGGACTCCGACTCCGGCGAGGACGACGACGAGGATGACGACACCGCCACGGCGCCGTCGGTGCGGGCCCGTAGGCCGCGCCGCGCGGCTGCCCGGCCGGCGGGACCGCCTCGCCACGACGGTTGAGCAGCCCTGGATCACCGGTCCGCGGTCCTGGTGCCTCATGTCAAGATGCCCGCTTGGGTGGGGTCGTTGACTCATTCGAAGATGCCCGGTTGGGAGCCGGTGGTGGGTCGATCTTGCGGCGGCTGTCGTAGACGTGGTAGCGGCGG
>JBLNEK010000005.1:0-67136 GCA_050262635.1 Candidatus Sericytochromatia bacterium
CGAGCTGGCCGAGCAGATCGTTGACGAGCGAAAGGCCAACGGAGCGCTCACTTCTCTGCTGGACCTGACACAGCGGGTACAACTGTCGGTGCCGCAGACCGAGGCGCTGGCCACCGCGGGCGCGCTCGGGTGCTTCGGCATCACCCGGCGCGAAGCCCTGTGGGCGGCGGGTGCGGCGGCCACTGAAAGGCCCGACCGGCTGCCGGGCGTCGGGTCGTCGTCGCACATCCCGGCGCTGCCCGGGATGACGGAGTTGGAGCTGTCGACGGCCGACGTGTGGGCCACCGGCATATCCCCGGACAGCTACCCGACCCAGTTCCTGCGCGACGACCTGGATGCGCTGGGCGTCATCCCCGCCGACCAGCTGCTGGAAGTGCCCGACGGCACCCGGGTCTTGATCGCCGGGGCGGTGACACACCGCCAGCGACCGGGCACCGCGCGGGGTGTGACCTTCTTGAACCTCGAGGACGAGACCGGGATGGTCAACGTGCTGTGTACACCCGGCGTGTGGGCCCGTCACCGCAGGATCGCCCAGACCGCTCCGGCCATGTTGATCCGCGGTCAGCTGCAGAACGCCACCGGAGCCGTCACCGTGGTGGCCGAACGGCTGGGGCGCATCGAGCTGGCCATCGGCTCGAAATCCCGCGATTTCCGCTGACCCGCGCGGCGCGTCATTCAGCGGTCGGCGTCGTCCACACCTTGTCGATGCTGATCTTCAGCCGAGTATTGAACGCTGACAGGAACTCCTCGGTGAACCCGAGGCTGCGTGCGTAGTCGGCGTATTTGTCCTGATACGCCTTATCAGTGACGGGATCGACGTCGACCGCCTCGACCCTCGCCTCGCCTCCGACCGCCACCACCCCGCCGCCTTCGCCGTCGGAATCCAGGTTGAAGCTGACTCGCGGATGCGCCTTGATGTGCGCCACCTTCGCGGCGTTGGGCATCGAGTACACCGTCAACTCCGCACCGTCGAAGAAGAACCACACCAATCGGGGGACCGGCTGCCCGGACTTTGCCACGGTGGTCAACCAGCCGTCACGGCCCATGTTGAGTCTGTCGACGACTTCCTGCGTGAATTCGGCTGCCATGCAAGGACTGTAGTCTCCAACCATGACCGCCCTGAACCTGACCGTCGACGAAGTCCTGACCACCACCCGCTCGGTTCGCAAGCGCCTCGACTTCGAGAGGCCGGTGCCGCGCGAGGTGCTGATGGAATGCCTCGAGCTGGCGGTCCAAGCGCCGACGGGCTCCAACCAACAGGGCTGGCAGTGGGTGTTCGTCGAGGATGCGGAGAAGAAGAAGGTCCTCGCGGATATCTACCGCACCAACTTCGACGAGTATCGACGGATGCCGGCGCCTCAGTACGCAGACGGCGACAGCCGCGCCGAACAGAGGGACCGGGTGGTGTCGTCGGCGATGTACTTGGCCGAGAACATGCACGAGGCGCCGGTGCTGCTGGTGCCGTGCCTGGAAGGCTCGGTCGAGGAGGCGACGCTGGCGGGTGCCTCATTCTGGGGGTCGCTGCTGCCCGCCGCGTGGAGCTACATGCTCGCGCTGCGGTCGCGCGGACTGGGTTCGGCGTGGACGACGCTGCATCTGCTCGGCGACGGCGAGCGCCGGGCCGCCGAGCTGCTCGGCATCCCGTACGAGCGTTACCGGCAGGGCGGTCTGTTCCCGATCGCCTACACCAAGGGCACCGACTTCAAGCCGGCCAAGCGGCTGCCAGTCGAGCAGATCGCGCATTTCGACAGCTGGTGATCCGGCATTCAGCTCATGCGGTCGTGCTGACCAACGGCGCCAGGGCCGCCCGATCGAAGTAGACATCGTTGCGGCTCAGTCGATTTCCCTCGACCAGGGCCAGGTCCATTCCGTCGATCTGCACCTCGTCGTCACCACCACGTGGGCGAAGAGTGGCGCGCCACAGAACGGCGGCGCCCTCGGCGCCGTGGAAGGGATACGTCTCGCGCAGGGCCCAGTGCATCTGCCACCTCTCGAAGAGCCTCGTCAGGTAGCGGCGCAGCGCATCAGAGCCTTCGACGAACCCGCGAGTGTTCGGATCGCGGTAACGGACGTCGTCGGTGTAGCAGTCGACGACGCGCTCGACCTCTTGTGTGTTCCATGAATCGAGGAGTCGCTGTGCTAACTCGATGGCTCGCTCGCGGTTCATCACGTCCTCATTTCTAGAGCAGCAATCTTTATTACTAGAGTGATACTCTAGCACTGTGGCCAGCGTCGCGGATCGCCGCGCTTCGATCGTCAGGGCGGCGCTGAGGCGCTTTCTCGCCCATGGCGTGACCGGCACCACGCTGAAGGAGATCCAGCACGACGCCAAGGCCAGCAATGGGAGCGTCTTTCACCATTTCCCCACCAAGGAGGCACTCGCCGGGGCCGTGTACGTCGACTGCGCAGCCCGGTATCAAGAGGTCTTCCTCCAAGAACTCGACCGCCACGACGATGCGGAAACAGCCGTGCGAGCGATCGTGCGTATGCACCTGCACTGGTGCACCGACCAGCCGCAGATGGCGCGCTACCTGATCACGATGACGGAGCCCGCGGTGCTACGGGCTGCCGAGCCCGAGCTGAAAAACCTCAATGAAAAATTCGCCTCGACATTGAGGGCATGGTGGCGCCCTCATGCGCACTACGGAACCCTGCGGCCGCTCACACCGGCGCAGAGCCAGGCCCTCTGGCTGGGTCCCGCTCAGGAGCTCGTCCGTGCCTGGCTTCTGGGCGTGATCGCGGATCCTCCGGACGATGCCGACGCGGACATCCTCGCCGATGCGGCGTGGCTGTGCCTGCGCGCCGGCTCCCCCAAGGGATGAGTCAGAGCGCCCCCGCGAACCCGTGCTGGCGCCACGCCTCGTACACCGCGACCGCCGCGGCGTTGGACAGGTTCAGCGATCGGCGTCCGGCGATCATCGGAATCCGCACCGCAGCGGTGATGTGCGGGTCGGCCACCGTGTGCGCGTCCAATCCGGAAGGCTCCGGCCCGAACAGCAACACGTCACCCGGCTCGTAGGAGATGTCGGCGAACGAGGCCCGGGCGTGAGCGGTGAACGCGAAAACGCGGGCCGGCGACACCGCATGCCACGCCTCGGCGAGCGACGAGTGCACCGTGACTGACGCGAGATCGTGATAATCCAGACCCGCCCGGCGAAGTTTCGGCTCCGAGAGGTCGAAACCGAGCGGTTCGACGAGATGCAACTCGCATCCGGTTGCGGCGACCATCCGAATTGCGTTGCCCGTATTGGGTGCGATTTGCGGCGAGTAAAACATCACGTGGAACACGTGCAAATGATCGCGCGCGGCGGGCATTAACGCGAATAGCAAACAATAGGAAGACAAACCGGCTGCCCTTCCGGCACGAAAATCCGCCCACGTAGAATTCTCTTGCGGCGCGAGGCTTGCAAACTCTGTCTGTTCAGTAAGAACGATGGTGGCAGCAGGCGACGACTGGCATACTCCTCGAATTGCCAGGCGGTCAACACGCCGCCCGAAGTCGGGGCCGACAAAAGCAGGAAAATCCATGAGCCAGGCGCATATTCAGTACATCACCCATAAGAGCGCGCACCGATGACCATGTTCGAGCAACCGGTGCCGCCGGACGGAGGAAAAGAAAAGCCGGCCGCAGCACCGGTCAAGCGCCCGTCATCGTGGTCTCCGTCGAATTGGCCGGTCGCGTGGAAGGTGCTCGCAATCGCCGTCATTCCCATCGTGATCGCCGCTGCGTTCGGCGGCCTGCGTGCGTATCAGAGCTTCACCGACTGGCGCAACTCCGACGAAGCCGCCCAGCGGGCGGACATGGTGGGCCCGATCGCCGATTACACGGGCTCACTGGAAAGCGCGCTGCTCGCGTACTCCTCGGGAGCCGAGGGCCCTGTGGCGCGCAAGATTTTCGACGATTCCCGCGCCGAGCTCGAGCGCAGACTATCCGGCACCGCCGTCGACCCTGATGTCCGCGCGGCGATCACCACGATGCTCAATAGCGGCCCCGCCCTGCTGGACCGGTCCGCGTCCAACAGCATCGGACTGATCGACACGGTGACGACGTACATGCCGATCCTGTCGAGCACCCAAGACGCGATCGTCGGTTCGGTCCGGGTCGACGACGAGAACGTACGCACGCAGACCGTGGGGTTGGGCCGCGCCGTCGGCGTGCGCGGCCAGGTTTTCATTCAGCAGCTCCTCGTAGCCCGCGGTGGTGAGATTTCCGACCCGGACCTGCGCACACAGCTGACCGGCCTGAACCAGGCGCTCGGCTCTCCGGCGTCCAAGGACCTGCAGGATCAGATGGCCGCGCGGATGGCCGTCATCGCCGACCCGGCCGCTGTGCTCGTCGGCAATCCGGAGCTGGTCGCGTCCCTTCAGGCCACCGGGAAAATCGCGAAGAGGACGATCACTGACACCATGTCGTCGATCACCACATTCACCGACGAGCGGGCGTCGTCCGCGCGAACCGCCGCGATCCGCGACCTGGTGATCGTCGTCGTCGCGATCCTTCTCGCGGTGCTCGTCGTGCTGTTGATGGCGCGGTCGCTGGTGCGGCCGCTGCGTCGGCTGAGGGAAGGCGCGTTGCGCGCGGCGCACGAGGAACTGCCCAACGAGGTGGAGCGAATCCACCGCGGTGGAGAGCCCGAACCCATCCAGCCGATCCCGGTGTACACCACCGAGGAGATCGGCCAGGTTGCCCATGCCGTCGACGACCTTCACGAGAAGGCCGTGCTGATGGCGGCAGAGCAGTCGCGGCTGCAGCTGCACGTCAGCGACATGTTCGAGACGATGTCGCGGCGCAGCCGCTCGCTGGTCGACCAGCAGCTGGCGCTGATCGACGAGCTCGAACGCAACGAGGACGACCCGCAACGCCTCGACGCGCTGTTCAAGCTCGACCACCTCGCCGCGCAGATGCGCCGCACCGGCACCAACCTGCTGGTGCTGGCCGGCGCGAAGCTGCATCGCGAGCAGCCCGAGCCGGTGCCGGTCGCCGACGTCGTCAAGGCGGCGGCCTCGCAGGTGGAGGACTACCAACGCGTTGTCACGGGGGCCGTCACGGACAGCGCGGTAGTCGGGCCGGTGTCAGGGGACGTCGTTCATCTACTCGCGGAGCTGCTCGACAACGCGCTGCGCTATTCGCCGCCCGGTTCCGAGGTGCGGGTGTCCGCCGTGCAGACCGGCGACCGCGGCCTGGTGATCGAGGTCAGCGACTCCGGCCTCGGAATGACCGAGGCCGACCTGCGGATGGCCAACACGCGCCTGGAGTCCGGGGGAGAGGTCACGCCGTACACCGCCCGGCACATGGGCTTGTTCGTGGTGGGCCGGCTCGCCGCGCAGCACGGGCTCGTGGTGCGGCTGCGCAGCTCGGTGGCCGGAGAGCCGCAGTCCGGCACGACCGTCGGGGTGTTCGTCCCGGCCGAGCTGATCCACCGGCCCGGCGTGCCGGGCCGGCCTCGCCCCGAAGAGCGGGCCGAAGCGATGCACGAGGCACGTCGACCGGCCGAGATCGTCGAGCCGCACCGCAACGAGCCTGTAGAGGACGAGGAATCGGCGCTGCCGCACCGTGCCCCCGGCGCCAGCGGGATCGTCACGCCCACTAAGGAGGCTGCTGCTGCCCAGGGCGACTCCGACGTCATCTTCCAGAAGATGGTGTCGGAGTGGCTGATCGACCCGCAGGAGCTGATGCAGCCCTTCCAGTCGTGGGAGTCGGTGTGGGACAGCGGCTGGGAGGCCGCGGCGCAGGCCGAGCACGTGGCGGTCGAGGAGCGCACCGAGTCGGGCCTGCCGGTCCGCGATCCCGGCGCGCGGCTGGTGCCCGGTTCGACCGAAGCCGTGCCGGGCGCGCAGCCGAACGGTGCCGCGCACCGCAAGCCCGACGAAGAACCGGCCGCCCCCAACCCGGATGCCGTCCGGGCGTCGTTGTCCAGCCACTGGGGCGGGGTGCGTGCGGGCCGCAGCCATGCCCGCGAGGACGTACAGCCGGAGCAGTCGGAGAGTGCCGAATGACGCGGCCGGCTCACGACCTGAACTGGTTGGTGTCAGCGTTCGCCCGCGACGTCCCCGGCGTATCGCATGCAGTGCTCGTCTCCGCCGACGGGCTGCTGGTGGCCGCCAGCGAGCACCTACCGGTCGACCGGGCCGAGCAGCTGGCTGCTGTCAGTTCGGGTTTGGCGAGCCTGTCCACCGGCGCGGCGCAGCTGTTCGAAGGCGGCCGGGTGCTGCAGTCGGTTGTCGAAATGGAAAGCGGCTACCTGCTGCTGATGCGAGTGGGCGACGGTTCGCACCTTGCGGCGCTGGCGTCGTCGTCCTGCGACATCGGGCAGGTGGGCTACGAGATGGCGATCATGGTGGAACGCGTTGGTGGCGTGGTGAAATCGTCGCGACGAGCTCCCCAGCACTCCTGAGGCGCAATGGACCCCGGCAGCGAACCGAACCTGGTACGGCCGTACACTCTGACGGCTGGGCGGACGAGCACCAACGTTTCGTTGCCGTTGGAGGCGTCGATCGAGGCAGTCGACTCTGGTGACGACTGGCCGCCCAACGACCTACGAGGGGACATCGTGAAGCTGTGCGCCACCCACCCGTCGGTGGCCGAAATCGCCGCACGCCTCGACGTGCCGCTCGGCGTGGCGCGCGTGCTGGTCGGCGATCTGGTGGAAACTGGGCATGTGCGCGTGCTGAAGACTCTCGACGACGACTCGTCGGTGGAGGATCGCCGCGAGCTGATCGGAAGGGCACTGCGTGGCCTCCGCGCGCTCTAACACTCCTGCGTCGACCAAGATCGTGATCGCCGGCGGATTCGGTGCGGGCAAAACCACTTTCGTCGGCGCGGTCTCCGAGATCATGCCGTTGCGCACCGAGGCGATCTTGACGACGGCGTCGGTCGGAGTCGACGAGCTCGAGGGCACGCCGGACAAGAAGACCACCACGGTCGCAATGGACTTCGGCCGCATCACGCTGGCCGACGAGGACCTTGTCCTGTACTTGTTCGGCACTCCCGGGCAGCGCCGGTTCTGGTTCATGTGGGATGATCTGGTGCGCGGCGCAATTGGGGCGATCATCCTCGTCGACGTGCGCCGGCTCGCGGACAGCTTCGCCGCCGTGGACTTCTTCGAGGCGCACGGGCTGCCCTTCCTGATCGCGGTCAACGAGTTCGACGGCGCACCTCGCTATCCCAATCAGGAGGTGCGCAAGGCGCTTTCGCTACGGCCGGGTGTGCCCGTGATCAATGTCGATGCCCGCCAACGTGATTCGGCCAGACGTGCGCTGATCGCGATAGCCGAGTACGCGTTGGAGCAGTTGACGCCCGCACGCTGACGGGAATTCTTTGCGAATCCCGCTGTTAGGCCTGATAAGTCGGGAGCTGTCCCATGCGCGGATACTACCGGCGGATAGAAAGCGATGATGATCGAGCTAACTGCGTTCCAGATCACTTCGGGGTCGCGGTCGACCGGTTCGGCATCGTCAGTGCCATCCCCGACGACCCCGGTGCAGAACGGCCGTCGACCGTGGGGCTTGTGGACGAATATTGAACTCTGGACGTACCTAGTGCCCACGCTCGGCGATCATCAGCGGTTCGACACCCAAGCTGGAACCCCGGACTAACGAAATCGCATGCGGTACTGCGCAACTGCCTCGTCACGGGCCGCGAAGTTCAGACGCTCGCCGCGCAGGACGCCGGCGGCGTGGTCGCCGTTGAAGGCGGCGACATCCGGTGATGGTAAGCGTGAGGAAGTCGTGGGTGCGCTCGCGGCCGGCCTCGCCATGTCGACCCGTAGCCAGCGAACCGGCGTCGGCTCAGGGCGTGATCGTCGTCTTCTCGTCGATCGCCGCCGTCGCGTCCAGCAACGCACTTGAATCCGCTTCCGGGCCTTCGGCGTTCAGCTGCAGCACATAGATGGCGTCCTTGCCCTGGATCACCACTGTCTTCTGGGCGACGAGCCGGGTCCCACCATTCTTGGTGTACATGCCGCCGACCTGGTAGGCGGGAAAACCGCTCAGGGTGTCCTTCCTGCCGTCGCCGCCCTCGAAGCCGGGCAGGTTCTTCACCTCGCCCGGTGCGTACGACATCAGTTTGTCGGTGTCGACATTGCCGGTGAGTTTCGAGAGGATCGCGAGGACCTTCGGCGGGTCGTCGGGCACCGATGGCGCGTCGAACACGATGCCGCCGTACGGCGCATCAGGGTTTTCCGGTATCTGTGACCAGCCCTCCGGGACAGGCAGATCGATCTTCGGCGCACCCGGTGTGCTGTGCGTGACCGTCGTCTCCTGGATGTTGTTCTGCTTGATGTAGTCGGCGATGGTCTCGTTGGGTCCCGACGCCCGCGCGGACGTCGTCGCCGTCGACGTGGAGGTAGACGTCGATGTCGACGTCGAGGTGGATGTCGACGTCTTCTCCGACTTCGAGTCCGAGCCGCAGCCCGCGACAACGAGCGCGATCGCGGCGGCCGCGACGACAATTGTTGGCCTCTTCATGGGAAGTTCTCCTGCCGAATCAGGGTGTGATCGTGGTCTTTTCGTCGATCACGGCTGTCGCGTTGCGGATTGCGTCGGCGTCGGCCTCGGGCCCCTGGCCGATCAGTGCGAGCAGGTAGGTTCCGTCCTTGCCGTCAATGACAACGGTCTTCTGAGCGCCTATCCGTTGCCGCCCTTGGTCACTGGTGTACGAGCCGAGGATCTGGAAGGCGGGGAAGCCGCTCAGCTCGCCCTTCTGACCCTCACCACCGTCGAAATTCTGCTGGCTGCGCAGATCGCTGACTGATGCGGCCAGCAGTTCGTCGGTGTTGACGTTCCCACTGAGCTTCTCCAGCAGCGCTTTGAACTTCGCTGGGTCCGCCGGATCGGCGGGAGCGTCGAGGATGATGCCGCCGTAGGGCGCGTCGTCGCTCTCGGGAAGCGTGCTCCACCCCTCGGGCACCGGCAGGTCGACGACGGGCGCACCCGGTGTGCCGCGTTTGACGACGGTCTCGCCGATGTTGTTGGCCTTCAGGTAGTCGTCGAACGACTGGAACGACGTGGGCTGTGCCGACGAAGTCGTCGCCGCTGAGGTGGACGTCGACGTGGACGTCGACGTTGTCGTCTTCTCCGACTTCGAATCCTTGCCGCAGGCGACGAGGCCGAGGGACAACGAGATGGCGGCGATCGCGACGCCGAGGGTTGCAGCCGACTTCTTCACGCGGAATCTCCTGGCGTCCGTGCCTCACATGGTCTGAAAGGCGTCGCCGGATTAAACCATGAAGAAGTGTCTGCGACGGGGTTGTTGAGCTAAGAGCTCTTGAGCCGGATCTTCCAGCGAACGAAACCCGTGTAGCCGACACAAATCACCGCGAGCATCGCCATGTTGAAAAGCCACGCTCCCGGAGTGTGTTTCCAGTGCGAGTCTTTGGGTGTCAGTGGCCCGGGCACCATCGATATCAGATCGATCGTCGACGCCGACGATGCGAACCCCCAACGGGCCGGGGTGAACCATGCCAGCGGGTCGAGCGGCTTGTCGGTCACCGGAATCATCCCCCCGGAGAACACCAGCTGCGACATGATCGCCACCACCAGCAGCGGCATGATCTGCTCGTTGGACTTCGCGATCGCCGACAATGCGAGCCCGACCATCGCCGCGGCCACACAGGTGAACGCGATGTCGACGAACAACTCGAGGTTGCGGCTGCCCAGCAGTGCTCCCTTGGTCACCGCGCCCGGGCCCCACCCCTTCCCGATGACGGTGATGGCGACGACGATCGCGGCCTGCACCACCGCGAATACCGTGAAGACGATGACCTTCGCCAACAGGTATGCGGTAGTGGACAATCCGACCGCCTGCTCACGCAGGAAGATGGCCCGCTCGCCGATGAGTGCCCGGATCGTCAGGGCCGTGCCCATGAAGATGGCACCGACGTTCAGTAGCACCAGGATCTGTCCCGGCTCGTTCGGCGCGTCGCCCGTCGCGACGATGCCGGTGGGTGTCTCCATGGTCGCGACCTTGCCGAGCCCGATACTGCCGGGCACCGTCAGCGACAGCGCGCCCATGATGAACGGCAGCAGCATCAAGAAGATGAAGTAGCCGCGGTCCGAGACGATCAGCCGCACTTGGCGGCGCGCGATCGTCGAGAACTGCCGCCACAGGCTCGTATGCACAGGCTTGCCCAGGTCCGCCGGCTTCTCGGTCTCCGGCAGTGCGGGCGGTGCCGGATGACGTTCCAGGAACCGCAGTTTGGCGCCCTCAGGGTCACTGGCGACGCTGCTGAAGATGTCGGCCCAGTTCGTGGTGCCCATCGACGAACCGATCTCCGACGGCGGCCCGCAGAACGCCGTCTTGCCGCCGGGCGCCAGCAGCAGAACCTGATCGCACACGTCCAGATAGGTCAGCGAGTGCGTCACCACCAGCACGGTGCGCCCGGCATCGGCGAGCTGGCGCAGCATCGTCATCACCTGGCGGTCCAGCGCCGGGTCCAGACCCGAGGTCGGCTCGTCGAGGATCAGCAGCGACGGTCCGGTCAGCAGCTCCATCGCCACCGACGCGCGCTTGCGCTGCCCGCCGGACAGCTTGTCGACGCGTTTTTCGGCGTGCTGGGTGAGCTCGAGTTCCTCGAGCACCTGCGCGATGACCTGATGCCGGTCTTCTTTCGTGGTGTCCGGCGGCAACCGCAACTCGGCCGCGTAGCCCAGCGCTTGGTTGACGGTGAGCTGCCCGTGCACGACGTCATCCTGCGGAACCATGCCGATACGACTGCGCAACGAGGCGTACTCGGCGTGGATGTCGTGGCCTTCGAACAACACCTTGCCGGTGGTCGGGTTGGTGGTGCCGACGACCACCTTCGCAAGCGTCGACTTGCCGGCGCCCGACGGGCCGATCACCGCGGTGAGGGTGCCGGGCCGCGCGGAGATCGATATGTTGTCGAGCAGCATCCGCTTCTCGACCTCGAGGCTGACGCCGCGGACCTCCAAACCGCCTGTGCGCGTGTCGATTTCGGTCTCGGTGCGGCGGACCAGCGTACCGCCCTTGAACACCAGGTCGACGTTGCCGATGGTGACCGTGTCGCCCTCGCCCAGCAGGGCGCGTTCGACGCGGCCGCCGTTGACGAACGTGCCGTTGATACTGCGTTCGTCACGGATCTCCGTGCCCGACGGAGTCGGCACCAGCGTCGCGTGGTGACGCGACGCCAGCACGTCGGGGATCACGATGTCGTTGTCGGTCGCGCGGCCGATGGTTATCGCCCCCGCCGGCGCCTGGCCTGCGGCACCCCCGCGCAGGATCCGGATCATGCTCGTAGCAAGGTTCTGCCCGGCGGCCTCGGTGGGGCGGGCGGCAGGGCCGATCTGGGTGGCCTGGATGTTCGGCTGCGACACCGGCGGGGCCGACTGCGGCCGCGATACGGGCTGGGCCGGGCGTGACGGCGGCCGGGACACCGGTTGTTGCGGTGCGCTCGGCGGGCGGCTCTGCGGGCCGCTAGGTGGCCTCAGCCCACTCGGCCCGCTCGGCTGACGGATCTGCGGGGCGCTGGGTGGCCCGGCCGGGTATTGCGGCGGCGGCGTGCTCGGCGGATACGCCGCCGGGGCGCGCGCGGCGGACTGCGCCTGTGCCCCCTTCCATGTCGCGTCCGCGCCCGCCGGTATCGGCACCGCCGTCGTTTGCGGCGGCCGTCCGACCGCGCCCTGGTGGCGGCCGACCTCGAACGTCAGCCGCGGGCCGTCGGGGTTGCCGATGTTGATGGTCTGCCCGTCGCGGATGTCGACTGTCGGCACCCGGCGGTGCTCGACGAACATTCCGTTCAAGCTGCCGTTGTCGATCGCGACCCAGCGGTCGTTGTCGAAACGCAGCACCACGTGCGCGCGTGACACCAGCGGATGGGCGACGCGGACGTCGGCTCTCAGGTCGCGACCGATGACCACGTCGTGGCCCGGCGCGAACGTTCGTTGCGATCCGTCTGTCCGAACGGTCAGCGCGGGCGGCGAAGGTCGGCTCATCGGCAGTAACTCTATAGGTATTTGCTCGCGGTGCGAGGCGGGTCGAAGGCTCTGGGTACAGCTAACCCGGCGCGCCGGTGAGAACACAGTGGGTGCGGACGCCCGGACGCGACCGGAACGCGGCCGGCACGCACTTGTTGCAGTGGGTACACGCGGACCGCACGGTGGTTCCGTTCGCAGCGATCCGGTTCACCAGATCGGGCTCGGCCAGCAACGCTCTGGCCATCGCGACAAACTCGAACCCCTCGGCCATCGCGAGGTCCATGGTCTCGCGGTTGGTGATGCCGCCCAGCAGGATCAGCGGCATCGAAAGCTCGGCGCGGAACGTGCGGGCGAGGTCCAGCAAATACGCATCGCGGTAGGGATATTCGCGCAGGATCTTCTTGCCGACCGCGCGCACTGCCCAGCGCATCGGCGGCTGGAAGACTCCTGCGAACTCCGTGAGCGGCACGTCGCCGCGGAAAAGGTACATCGGGTTGACGAACGAGCTGCCGGCTGTGAGTTCAATCGCATCGAGCCCGCCGTCCTCCTCTAGCCATTTCGCGGTGGTCAGCGCCTCCTCGGGTCTGATGCCGGCGCGCAGTCCGTCGGACATGTTGAGTTTCGCGGTGACCGCGATCTGGTTGCCGACGGCCTGGCGCACCGCTCTTACGACGCCGCGGGCCACCTTCGCGCGGTTCTCCAGGGAGCCGCCGAATTCGTCGGAGCGGCGGTTGGTCAGCGGGCTGAGGAAGGAGCTGCAGAAGTAGCCGTGGCCCAGGTGGATCTCGACGGCGTCGAACCCGGCGTCGATCGCCAGCCGTGCCGCGTCGGCATGGGCGGCGATGACGCCCTCGATGTCCTCGCGAGTCGCCTTCTTGGTGAACCGCAAGGTGATCGGGTTGAAGAAGCGGCCCGGCGCCAGGGCTCTGGCCTTGTCGGCGGGCCCTGCGCGCACCGGTCCGGCATGGCCGATCTGCGCGCTGATCGCCGCGCCCGCCGCGTGCACCGCCTCGGTCAGCCGCCGCAAGCCCGGCACCGCCTCGGGTCTCATGTAAATCTGGCCCGGCTCGGTGCGTCCGCCGGCGGTGACTGCGCAGTAGGCGACCGTCGTCATTGCTACGCCACCCGCCGCGTGTTGGCGGTGGTAGTCGATCAGGTCGTCGGTCACGAGCGCGTCGGGAGTGGCGGCCTCGAACGTCGCCGACTTGATGATCCGGTTTCGCAGCCTGACCGGGCCCAGCTTGGCCGGTGAGAACACGTTGGTTGGTTGCTCTTCGCGCAAGCGCTCATCGGCGGGCGGGCTCGACACCTGTGCAGCATGTCAGACTGAGGTCCGTGACTGCGACAGTGCTCGATGGCAAGGCCACCCGCGACGAGATCTTCGCCGAGCTGACGCAACGAGTGCAGAAGCTGACGGCCGCCGGACGCACCCCTGGACTGGGCACGATCCTCGTCGGCGACGACCCCGGGTCGCAGGCCTACGTACGGGGCAAGCACGCGGACTGCGCGAAGGTGGGCATCACGTCGATCCGCCGCGACCTGCCCGCCGACATCAGCCAGGCCAAGCTCGACGAGACCATCGACGAGCTCAACGAGAACCCCGAATGCACCGGCTACATCGTCCAGTTGCCGTTGCCGAGGCAGTTGGACGAGAACGCCGCTTTGGAGCGCATCGATCCAGACAAGGACGCCGACGGCCTGCATCCGACGAACCTTGGCCGGCTGGTGCTGGGCAAGGCGGCGCCGCTGCCGTGTACGCCCCGGGGCATCGTGCATCTGCTGCGCCGCTACGAGGTGGAGATCGCGGGCGCGCATGTTGTGGTGATCGGCCGCGGGGTGACCGTCGGCCGGCCGCTGGGGCTGCTGCTCACGCGCCGCTCCGAGAACGCCACAGTCACGTTGTGCCACACCGGAACTCGTGACCTACCTGCGCTGACGAGGCAGGCCGACATCGTGGTGGCCGCTGTCGGCGTGCCGAACATGGTGACGGCCGACATGGTCAAGCCCGGTGCCGCGGTCGTCGACGTCGGGGTGTCGCGGGTGGACGGCACGCTTGTGGGCGATGTGCATCCGGACGTCTGGGAGGTCGCCGGGTACGTGTCGCCGAACCCCGGTGGCGTCGGCCCGCTGACGCGGGCGTTCCTGTTGACGAATGTCGTTGAGCGAGCAGAGAACTCATGACGCTGCGGGACACGGCGCGTCGGCTGGTGCAGGCGCAGTGGCCGATTCTGGTGATCTTCGCGATTTTCCTCGCCGCATTCGGTCTCGTGGTCGCGGACTTCTGGCGGCGTGGCTCGCTGCTGATCGGCATCGGCGTCGGCGTCGCTGCGGCGCTGCGGCTCTTGTTAACGGACAAGCAGGCGGGCCTGCTCGTCGTCCGCCGGCGGATGACCGACTTCGCGACGATGGCGGTGGTCAGCGCCGTGGTGATCTACATCGCGTGGACAATCGACCCGCTCGGCACGCGGTAGTTCCGCCGAGTGTCGAGGTAATTCACGCTCCTCGCGGGCGGGGCGTGGCCTAATCCAACACTCGGCGGGGAAACCGAGCGACTGCCCACATGCGTCGTATCAGGATGTCGTCTTTGGACGGGCCCTTCCTCGGCACCGAGGCAGTGGCCGCAAGACTGGTAACCAAGCGGACGTTGCACAGCCGCTTCGAGATGGTGCACCGCAACGTGTACGTGCCGAGGGGATATCGGCTGACCCCGCAGACCCGGGCCGTCGCCGCATGGTTGGCGTCTGGCAGATCAGCCACCGTTGCGGGGCTGTCCGCGGCAGCGCTGCACGGATCGCTCTGGATCGACGCCGACCTACCTGCCGAGCTCATCCGGGGTTCCGCGAGCAACGACGACGGCATCGTGGTGCACCGCGAGAGACTGCAGCCCGGGGAACGATGTGTGGCGCAGGGTGTCCCGGCAACTACCCCCGCCCGCACAGCTTTTGACCTCGGCCGGCGAAAAGGCTTGACCAAAGCGGTGATTCGTGTCGACGCGCTGGCCAACGCCACGAGGCTGAGGCGGGAGCAGGTCGAGGAGGTGGCAAGGCGCCATCGCGGGGCGCGCGGCATCGTCCAGCTGCGCGAGGTCGTCGACCTGATGGACGCAGGAGCGGAGTCGCCGCAGGAGACCCGCACACGCCTGCTGCTGATCCGAGCCGGTTTACCGAGACCCACGACGCAGATTCGCGTCGGGTCGTGGCGCATCGACATGGGTTACCAGGACTGCCTGGTTGGTATCGAATACGACGGTCCTCAGCATTGGACCGATCCCGCCCGACGAACCGCCGACATCGACAAGTCCGCCGGACTCGGCGCACGTGGTTGGCGGATCGTCCGCGTCAACAACGAGTTGCTGCGCTACCGACCGCATGTCGTGATCGCCCGCGTATGTGATGCGCTGCGGGCGGCCGGGTGTCTCTGGCTTGCCGAATGTTCGATTGATCCACGCTTTCTGCGGCGGGGCGTGGCTTAAACCCACACTCGGCGCGAGTGAGCCGCAGCCACAATCGGTTTCGCCCACTCCGGGGTCGCGGAAAGATCGTCCGGTCCGACGACCCGTCCGCGCTGGACGTGGAGCACCAGCACTGGTCGCGGTGCACGGCCGGTGGCAGGGTCCGCGTCGGCGGAGTTGTCGCACACCCGCAGTTCGGTGAGAGCGGGCAGCAGCTGTATCAAGTTCTGCCTACTGTGCCGCCACCGGCGCCGGATGGCGGCCTCGGGGATGTCGTGGCCGCCTGCCTCGACACGGTGTCTCACCCGCGCGATGTGTGCTTGTGGACTGTCGAGGCCGACGTACCACATGCGCACCTCGAAGCCCTGAGACGCTGCGTCTACGAGTAAGCGCGGGATGGTGTTGCCGCCCAGGGTGGTCTCGAGGGCGAAGTCGAGGCGTTCCGCGATCGCCCGCTCGAGCAGTCGCTTGCCTTCTTGCCATGCGAGCGCATTGGCCTTGACCTGGTCGTGGCCGGGGTTCGCCGACATCAAGGCCCTCGCGGCCTCGTCGGGATTGAAGTAGTCGGCGCCGGCCGCTCGAATCGTCGCGCCGACGATGCTGCTCTTGCCGGCGCCGTTCACGCCGGCAAGCACATAAAGACGTGGCGGGGTCAGCGCCGCCGCTTCGGACGCGCGGCCTTGACCGCGGCCCGGCCGAGCTGATCAGGCGTCGCATCGAATGCCGCGGCCATGGCTGCCTTCGCCTTGGACGTCTGCAGGCGTTCCAGCAACTGGTCGAAGTCTGCGGTCAACTCGTCGAGCGCGGGCACACTGTCCTTCGTCAGCGCCTCGAACTCGTCGTACGACAACAGCACCGCCTTCGGCGTGTTGTGTTTCGTGATCGCGACCGCCCCGCGACGCGACGCCTCCTCGAAGACCGCACCGAACTCGTTCTTGAAGCGAGTGGCTGCCACCGTCGGCACGTCGACCAGCTCGCCGTCGCGGTTGCGGAACGTCAAAGTAGCCATATTGGACATTTTAGCTGGTTTAGCCAATTCATGCTAAGCGGACAGCGTCGCGCGGATGCACACCGTCACGTACGGCAGCGCGAGACCCGTCGAGTTGGCCAGCGCGGGATGGGTGGCCAGCAGCTCCCGGACCCGGTCCAGCGTCGCCGTGCGAACGTCGGCGGGCGACGTGATGCAGTAGCTGCGCGACGCAACGAGGTCGATAAGCGCCTGCGGCGTCAAGTAATTCGTCCACTCCACCTGATGGCGCTGCACCTCGGTGAAGGGCGCAGGCAGCGGTACCCGGGAGCTGAACGGATCGTGCTCCCGGCCGATGATGCGGCCGAGGTCGCGCACCCACCCCATCCGCTCGTCGCGGGTGTTCCACACCAGCCCCAGCCGCCCGCCGGGTCGTAGCACCCGGGCTACCTCGGCGACGGCCCGAGAAGGGTCGAACCAGTGCCACGCCTGCGCGACGAGCACCGCGTCGACGCTGTCGGCGGGCAGCGGGATCTCCTCGGCCGTGCCCAGCAGCGCAGGCGTGTCCGGCAGGGAATCACGAAGTACCTCAAGCATTTCCGGGATCGGATCGACGGCAACCACCGACAGTCCGCGCTCGACCAGCCGGGTCGTCAGTTTCCCGGTTCCGGCGCCGAGGTCGAGCACGTCGCGAGCGCCGGCGGCAAGCAGCCAGTCGATCGCCTCCGGCGGATAGGACGGGCGGCCGCGCTCGTAGGCCGCGGCCTCCTCCCCGAACGACAAAGACCGGGCGAGCTGGCCGGTCATGCGAGCTTGAGGGTCTGCCGGACCAGATCCCCGACGGCCTCCGACTCGATCAGGAAGCCGTCGTGCCCGTAGACCGAGTCGACGACGTTCAAGTCGGTGCAGCCGGGCAGCAGCTGGGCCAGCTCCTCCTGGAGCCGCAGCGGATACAGCCGGTCCGACGTGATGCCGCCGACCACCGCGGGCACCGGGCATTGGCGCAGCGCCGCCGGCACCCCGCCCCGGCCGCGGCCGACGTCGTGGCTCGACAGCGCGTCGGTGAGCACCACGTAGCTGCCCGGGTCGAACCGGTCGACCAGCTTCGCGCCCTGGTGTTCGAGGTAGCTCTGTACCGCGTACCGCCCGCCGGCCAGCGGGTTCTCCGACGCTTGCGGCTGGTTGGCGAACCGCCGGTCGAGCTCGAGCTCGCCGCGGTAGGTCAGGTGCGCGAACCGGCGCGCGACGTCCATGCCGTCGAGCGGTTCGCGGCCGGTGCCGTAGTAGTCGCCGCCCTGCCAGTTCGGGTCGGCCTTGATCGCGGCGACCTGCGCGCACTGCGTGCCGATCTGGTCGGCGGTCGCCCGCGCGCCGACGGCAAGAAGCAGCGCCGCGCGCACCCTGTCGGGATGGCCGACCATCCACTCCAGCGCCCGCGCGCCGCCCATCGAGCCGCCGACCACCGCGGCCACCTCGCTGATGCCCAGCGCGGCCATCGCGGCCACGTCGGCCTCCACCTGGTCGCGCACCGTGATCGTCGGAAATCTTGAGCCCCAGGGCCTTCCGTCCGGCGCCAGCGAGCCGGGCCCCGTCGAGCCGCGGCATCCGCCGAGCACGTTGGTGGCCACCGCGCACCAGCGGTTGGTGTCGATCGGTGCCCCCGGGCCGACGACGCTGTCCCACCAGCCGGGGGTGGGATGGCCGGGACCGGGCGGACCGGTGACGTGCGAGTCGCCGGTCAGCGCGTGCAGCACGACGACGACGTTGTCGCGTGCGGGTGACAGCTCGCCCCAGCGCTGCACGACGATCGACACGTCGTCGATCACCCGGCCGCTCTCCAGCCGCAGTGCGCCGATGTCGACGACGCCGACGTCGCCTTCGGCGGGTAGCGCGACGGTGCTCACGTCGAACGTGGTCACTAGAACGACCCCACCGCTTGGGGATCGCCGCTTTGCGACCGGCTGAACGGCTTCGCGGCGGCGAAACCCTGCTCGAGGTCGGCGATGATGTCGTCGATGCCTTCCAGGCCGACGGCCAGCCGCACGAGGCCGGGGGTGACGCCGGTGGCCAGCTGCTCGTCGGGGTTGAGCTGGCTGTGCGTGGTCGACGCGGGATGGATCACCAGAGAGCGGACGTCGCCGATGTTGGCGACGTGGCTGTGCAGCGTCAGCGCGTTGACGAACGCTTTGCCGGCATCCACCCCGCCCGCGAGTTCGAACGCCAGCACCGCACCCGTTCCCTTGGGCGCCAGCTTCTTTCCGATCTCATACCAGGGCGAGCTGGGCAGGCCCGCGTAGTTGACGGAGATCACGTCGGGATGGCCCGCCAGGAATTCGGCTACCCGCTGGGCATTGGCCACGTGGCGCTCCACCCGCAGGCTCAGGGTTTCGAGCCCCTGGGCAACCAGGAACGCGTTGAACGGGGACGCGGCCGAGCCGAAGTCGCGCAGCAGCTGTACGCGTGCCTTCAGCGCGAACGCCGGCGGCCCCAGCTCGGCGAACACCACGCCGTGATAACTCGGGTCGGGGGTGGTGAAGCCGGGGAAGCGCCCGTTGGTCCAGTCGAAGGTGCCGCCGTCGACGATCACGCCGGCGATCGCCGCGCCGTGCCCGCCCAGGTACTTGGTGGCGGAGTGCACGACGATGTCGGCGCCGTGGCTGATCGGCTGGATCAGATACGGGGTCGCCACCGTGTTGTCGACGATGAGCGGCACGCCGACGTCGTGCGCCACGGCGGCCACGTTGGGGATGTCGAGGACGTCGTTTTGCGGGTTGGAGATGGTCTCGCCGAAGAACGCCTTCGTGTTCGGCCGGGCCGCCGCGCGCCACGACTCCAGGTCGTCGGGGTTCTCCACGAAGCTGACGTCGATGCCCAGCTTGGGCAGGGAGTAGTGGAACAGGTTGTAGGTGCCGCCGTACAGACGGGGGGAGGA
The DNA here is from genome assembly GCA_050262635.1 of Candidatus Sericytochromatia bacterium. Taxonomy (GTDB): domain Bacteria; phylum Actinomycetota; class Actinomycetes; order Mycobacteriales; family Mycobacteriaceae; genus Mycobacterium. The sequence continues at coordinate 19,282 of JBLNEK010000005.1, forward strand.
TACGACGTGATCTCCCGCGCCGGCCACATTCAGGATCGCGAACGTCTCGGCGGCCTGACCGGACGACAGGAAGAGCCCGGCGACCCCGCCCTCCAGCGCCGCGATGCGCTGCTCGACGACATCGGTGGTCGGATTCATGATCCGGGTGTAGATGTTGCCGGGCTCGGCCAGACCGAACAGCGCGGCCGCGTGGTCGGTGCTGTTGAACGTGTACGACGTGGTCTGGTAGATCGGCAGCGCACGAGCGTTGGTCGCGGCATCGGGCACCTGGCCGACGTGGATCTGCTTGGTTTCGAACGACCAGTTGGCTTCGTTCGTCATTCATTCTCCTGTGGTGACGGGCCCGGCGCCCAGGGTCACTGGCGCGCCGGACTGCTCCGGGGCCCGTCATCACGGACCCGCGCTTGCCGTGTAGCCGCGGGGGCTACTCAACCTGGTCTCTCACCCGGGGCACCCCACCGCGGTTGGAGGGTTGCCGGCCAGCAAGCCGGGGCTTGACGCTGGCGCTCTTGACCGAGAAGAAGCGTATCGCACGTCGCGGACCGGCTGCCACCCCGGTTCGACCCGGACCCACCCCCTGACACCGACGCCGTTCGACGGAATACTGATACCCGGCTAGACCGAACCCAGGGCGGGAGACAACCACACATGAGCGCCGAGCAGCCGACCATCATCTACACGCTGACCGACGAGGCGCCGCTGCTTGCGACCTACGGCTTCTTGCCGGTCATCCGAACCTTCGCCGAGCCGGCGGGCATCAACGTCGAAAGCAGCGACATCTCGGTGGCGGCGCGCATCCTGGCCGAGTTCTCGGATCATCTCACCGAAGATCAGCGGGTGCCGGACAACCTCGCCAGGCTCGGCGAGCTCACCGGGAAGCCCGACACGAACATCATCAAGCTGCCCAACATCAGTGCGTCGGTGCCGCAGCTCGCAGCCGCCATCAAGGAACTGCAGGAGAAGGGCTACGCGGTACCCGACTATCCGGCGCATCCGAAGACCGACGAAGAGAAGTCCATCAAGGAGCGCTACGGCAAGGTCTTGGGCAGCGCGGTGAATCCGGTTCTGCGCGAAGGTAACTCGGACCGCCGCGCGGCCAAAGCCGTCAAGGAGTACGCGCGCCGGCACCCGCACAGCATGGGCGAGTGGTCGCAGGCGTCGCGCACCCACGTGGCGACCATGAAGGGCGGCGACTTCTATCACGGGGAGAAGTCGATGACGCTGGACCGGGCGCGCAATGTGCGGATGGAGCTGAAGACCAAGCGTGGCGAGACGATCGTGCTCAAGCCCGAGGTGCAGCTCGACGAGGGCGACGTCATCGAGAGCATGTTCATGAGCAAGAAGGCGCTCTGCAAGTTCTACGAAGAGCAGATCGAGGACGCGTACAAGACCGGCGTGATGTTCTCTCTGCACGTCAAGGCCACGATGATGAAGGTCAGCCATCCCATCGTGTTCGGCCACTGCGTGAAGGTGTTCTACAAGGATGCTTTCGCCAAGCACCAGAAAGTGCTCGACGAACTCGGCGTGAACGTCAACAACGGGATGGTCGACCTCTACAACAAGATCGAGGCGCTGCCGGGGTCGCAGCGCGAGGAGATCATCCAGGACATCCACGCCGTGCACGAGCACCGGCCCGAGCTGGCCATGGTGGATTCGGCGCGCGGCATCACGAACTTCCACTCGCCGTCCGACGTGATCGTCGACGCGTCGATGCCCGCGATGATCCGGCTGGGCGGCAAGATGTACGGCGCCGACGGGCGAACCAAGGACACCAAGGCGGTGAACCCGGAGTCGACGTTCTCGCGGATCTACCAGGAGATCATCTGCTTCTGTAAGACCCATGGCCAGTTCGACCCGAGGACCATGGGCACCGTTCCGAACGTCGGCCTGATGGCACAGAAGGCCGAGGAGTACGGCTCACACGACAAGACCTTCGAGATTCCGGAGGACGGCGTCGCCGACATCGTCGACAACAACACCGACGAAGTGCTGATGACCCAGAACGTCGAAGAGGGCGATATCTGGCGCATGCCCGTCACCAAGGACGCGGCGATCCGCGACTGGGTGAAGCTGGCCGTCAGCCGGGCGCGCGAATCCGGGATGACGGTGGTGTTCTGGCTCGACACCGAACGCCCGCACGAAGTCCAGCTGCGCAAGAAGGTGAAGGCCTATCTGAAGGACCACGACACCGAGGGCCTTCACATCCAGATCATGCCGCAGGTGTGGGCCATGCGGTACACGCTCGAGCGGCTGATCCGCGGGCAGGACACCATCGCCGCCACCGGCAACATCCTGCGCGACTACCTGACCGACCTGTTCCCGATACTGGAGCTGGGCACCAGCGCCAAGATGCTGTCGATCGTGCCGTTGATGGCCGGCGGTGGCATGTACGAGACAGGCGCGGGCGGTTCGGCGCCCAAACACGTCAAGCAGTTGGTGGAAGAGAACCACCTGCGCTGGGATTCGCTGGGCGAGTATCTGGCGTTGGGAGCATGCTTCGAGGACATCGGGCACAAGACCGGCAACAAGCGCGCGGAGTTGTTGGGCAAGACGCTGGACGGGGCGATCGCCAAGCTGCTGGAGAACGACAAGGGCCCGTCGCGCAAGACCGGCGAGCTCGACAACCGCGGCAGTCAGTTCTATCTCGCGCTGTACTGGGCGCAGGAGCTCGCCTCGCAGGACGAGGACCACGAGCTGGCCGAGCACTTCGCCGAACTGGCCAAGTCACTGGCCGACAAAGAAGACGCCATCATGTCCGAATTCGCCGACGTGCAAGGTGATTCCGTGGACATCGGCGGCTACTACTATCCCGACCGCGAGAAGACCACGGCGGTGATGCGGCCCAGCAAGACGTTCAACGGCCTGCTGGAGGCCGCGCACTGCTGACGCCGAGCGCTACTGGCCGAAATCCTGCGCCAGTGTGCGGCATTCGCCCTTGTAGTGTGGCTCGCGAGGGCCGCTCGTCGTCGCCATGCGTAGGAGGATCGGACGGACATGTCCAGCAAGATCAAGGTCAAGGGCACGGTCGTGGAACTCGACGGCGACGAGATGACCCGGATCATCTGGAAGCTCATCAAGGACACGCTGATCCTGCCCTATCTGGACATCGACCTCGAGTACTACGACCTGGGCATCGAGCACCGCGACGAGACCGACGACCAGGTGACCGTCGACGCGGCACATGCGATCCAGAAGCACGGCGTCGGCGTCAAGTGCGCGACGATCACTCCCGACGAAGCCCGCGTGAAGGAGTTCAACCTCAAGAAGATGTGGCTGTCGCCCAACGGCACCATCCGAAACATTTTGGGCGGCACGATCTTCCGCGCGCCGATCGTCATCAACAACATCCCGCGGCTGGTGCCGGGCTGGACCAAGCCGATCATCATCGGCCGCCATGCGTTCGGCGACCAGTACCGGGCGGAGAACTTCGCTGTCAACCGCGCGGGCACGTTCACGATCACGTTCACCCCCGACGACGGCAGCGAGCCGATCGAGCAGGAGGTCGTGAACATCCCTGAAGAGGGCGGCGTGATCATGGGCATGTACAACTTCAAGAAGTCGATCCAGGACTTCGCCCGCGCGTCGTTCAAGTACGGGCTGAAGGAGCGCTACCCGGTCTACCTGTCGACCAAGAACACGATCCTCAAGGCCTACGACGGCATGTTCAAAGACGAGTTCCAGCGCATCTACGACGAAGAGTTCAAAGAGGACTTCGAGAAGAACGGGCTGGCGTACGAGCACCGGTTGATCGACGACATGGTCGCCTCGGCGCTGAAGTGGGAGGGCGGATACGTCTGGGCGTGCAAGAACTACGACGGCGACGTGCAGTCCGACTCCGTGGCGCAGGGTTACGGCTCGCTGGGCTTGATGACGTCGGTGCTGATGACGCCCGACGGCAAGATCGTCGAAGCCGAGGCGGCGCACGGCACCGTGACACGGCACTTCCGTCAGCACCAGGCGGGCAAGCCCACGTCGACCAATCCGATCGCGTCGATCTTCGCCTGGACCCGCGCGCTCGACCACCGCGGCAAACTTGATGACACCCTGGAGGTGGTGAAGTTCGCGCAGAAGCTCGAGAACGTGGTCATCGAGACCGTCGAGGGCGGGCAGATGACCAAGGACCTCGCGCTGCTGATCGGCTCAAATCAAAAGTGGCTCACCACAGAGGAATTCATGGCCGCGCTGGAGGACAACCTGAAGAAGGCGCTGGCCGAGAGCTAGCCGCGGAGGCAGGCGGTGAACGGGCCTGTCGCTGCGCCGCGGAGACGATTACGCCGACCCGTGACCCGGTGGCTGGTCGTTCTTGTCGGTGCTGCGGCCAGCACGGCAGGGATCACGACAACGCGCCGCATGCTAACCGGCAGATGACGCCTGCACCGGCGGAATGTGCTCGTCGACCCACTTCACGATCACGTCAGCGATGCGCTCGGGCGCCTCGAACATCGGGATGTGCCCGACGCCGTCGAGCTCGGTGATCTGCGTGATGTCGGGGATGTGGGTGTGGAAGTGCCTGGTGTAGCGGGGGTGCGGCAGGACGCGGTCTTTCTCGCAGATGACCAGGTGCGTATGGATGGTGGTGTCGGCCAGTTCCATCAACCCGGGGGCCATCAGTGACTTCATCAGCAGCTGGTAGTAGGCGGGGCAGTGCCGAACGTCGTCGATGATGCCGAGCAGCTCGCCCTCGGGCAGCGTCTCCGGTGAGGCGCTGATGGGGAAGTGGGCGAGGTATCTGCTGAAGGGCAGGCTCAGCACTTTGGGGCCGAGCAGCCTGACCAGGATGTACAGCGGCGCGCCGGCCAGGAACTTCGCGACGATCTCGAACTTCACCGGCGACCACTGATGCCAACCCCCGGCCGGCGCGATCGCGGTGACGGTTCTTGCTCGCCCGCGCCGTTCGAGTTCGAACGCCACCCAGCCGCCGAGCGAATTGCCGACGATGTGGGAAGTCGTCCAACCGAGGTCGTCGAGCTGACGCTCGATGTGGTCGGCGAGCGTTGCGCTGTCGAGTTTCCAGCTGCCCTTGGGACCGCCGTTGTGGCCGGCCATGGTCGGGGCGAAGACCTCGTATCGGCCGGTGTCGGCGATCCGCGGGGCGACTTTCTTCCAGACGTTCTGCGACATCATGAACGGGTGCAATAGGAGCATCGGCTCGCCGGAACCGAGGTGGATCGGTGCTCGCAAGGGCATGTGGGGACACTAAGTGTGGTACCAGCGGTACCGCAAGCGTGCGCCGGTGCGGATCACATCGCAATTTCTGCACCAGGGCTGTCACCGGGACCGATCGGCGGCCCTGGCGCAGAACTCGGCGAATGGCTCGAGATAACCGGTTCAACTCCCGTGACAAGATTGGCGCATCATGAGCAGCAAGAAACGCGTCTTCTCGGGCGTCCAGCCGACCTCCGACTCACTGCACCTGGGCAACGTTCTCGGCGCAGTGATGCACTGGGTGGCGTTGCAGGATGAGTTCGACTCGTTCTTCTGCGTGGTTGACCTGCACGCGATCACGGTCCCGCAGGACCCCGAGGTCCTGCGGCGGCGCACGCTGGTGACCGCCGCGCAGTACCTGGCGCTGGGCGTCGACCCTGCCCGCAGCACGATCTTCGTGCAGAGCCATGTCCCGGCACATGCCGAATTAGCTTGGGTGCTGGGCTGTTTCACGGGTTTCGGGCAGGCGTCGCGGATGACGCAGTTCAAGGACAAGGCGCAGCGCCAGGGCAGCGAGTCAACGACGGTCGGGCTCTTCACATACCCCGTGCTGATGGCCGCCGACGTGCTGCTCTACGACAGCGATCTGGTGCCGGTCGGCGAGGACCAGCGCCAGCATCTCGAGTTGGCCCGCGACGTCGCACAGCGCTTCAACAGTCGCTTTCACGGCACGTTCGTCGTGCCGGAGGTGTTGATCCCGAAGTCGACGGCCAAGATCTACGACCTCGCCGACCCGACGTCGAAGATGAGCAAGTCCGCGGCGACCGAGGCCGGGCTGATCAACCTGCTCGACGACCCGAGGGTGACTGCGAAGAAGATCCGCTCCGCGGTCACCGACAGCGAGCGCGAGGTGCGCTACGACGTCGGCGCGAAGCCGGGAGTGTCGAACCTGCTGACCATCCAGTCCGCGGTCACCGGCACCGAGATCGACAAGTTGGTGGAGGCGTACGCCGGCCGAGGCTACGGCGACCTCAAGGCCGACACCGCCGACGCGGTGGTCGAGTTCGTCACGCCGGTCAAGGCCCGGGTCGACGAGTTGGCGGGCGACCCAACGGAGTTGGAGGCGATCCTGCGCAACGGCGCCGAACGGGCCCGTGACGTATCGGCGAAGACGATCGCGAACGTCTATGAGCGGCTAGGGTTTCTGCCCAGTAGCTGATCGCGGGAGGCGTCATGGCCGACAAGCCTGGGTTCCTCGACCGGATGCGCGGCCGCTACCGGTGGATCGACCACCTGATGCGCGCGCAGCAGCGGTACCGCGACAGCAAGGGTGACTTCTTCGCCGCCGGCATCTCGTATTTCACGGTGTTCGCGCTGTTTCCGTTGCTGATGGTCGGTTTCGCGATCGCCGGGTTCGTGCTGGCGCGCCAGCCCCGCCTGCTGGCCGAGATCGACGAGAAGGTCAAGCAGGCCGTGTCGGGCGATCTCGGCCGCCAGTTGGTCGGATTGATCGACGCCGCAATCGATTCGCGGACGTCGGTGGGCGTCATCGGTTTAGCCGCCGCGCTGTGGGCGGGACTGGGCTGGATGGCGAACCTGCGCGAGGCGCTGACCGCGATGTGGGAGCAGCGCCACGAGCCTGGCGGATTCGTCCGCACCAAACTGTCCGACCTGTGGGCCCTGTTGTCGACGTTCGTGGCGCTCGTCGTCACCATCGGTTTGACAGCGGTTTCGAGCACCGGCCTGGCGCGAAGGATGTTGGGCTGGTTCGGACTTGCCCACGCGCCGGGAGTGGGCGTGGTGCTGTGGTTCGTGTCGTTGTTGGCGTCGCTCTTGATCTCGTGGCTGTTGTTCGCCTGGATGATCGCGCGCCTGCCGCGGGAATCGTTGAGCATTCGCAGCGCGGCGCGGGCGGGGCTGATGGCGGCCGTCGGGTTCGAAGTGTTCAAGCAGTTGGGCTCGGTGTATCTGAGGACGGTCATGCACGGGCCGGCGGGTTCGACGTTCGGGCCGGTGTTGGGTCTGCTGGTGTTCGCTTACGTCACCGCGCGGCTTGTGCTGTTCGCGACCGCGTGGGCTGCCACGGCGTCGGAAAACCCTGCGGTGGCTCCGGTTACCGTGGCGGAGCCCGTCGTCGCCGCACCGCCCGGGCCTTCCGAGGGCATCGGCCTACGTGCGGCTTTCGCCGCCGGTGCGCTGGGCGCCCTTGGGGGAGTTGCGCTTTCACGACTTTTTCGCCGAACGTAAGCCCACGGCAGAAATTGGGCTGAATTCCGCCACCACCCGCACGCCGGGCTAAGGGCTAGTTCTGCGCGCGCCGGTTGATCGAGCGGGCCCCGAGGATGAGGCCGAACACGATCATGGTGCCGACGATTGCGACGCCGACGCGCACCGGCAGCTCGTTCATGGCGGCGGGCAGGCCCGGGCCGGCGGCGGAGGACTGGCCCTCGGAGGGCTTGGGCACCAGCGACGGGTCCGGCTCGACGAGGGTGCCGACCTTGGTGCCGCGCGGTACCGCGAAGCCGTAGTCGAGCAGATGCGCAGCCTGCTGCCACGGCGGGATGGGCTGGCGGGTGCCGTGCAGCAGGACCGCGACTAGCCGCCTGCCGTCGCGTTGAGCCGCGCCGACGAACGTCTGCCCGGCGTCGTCGGTGTAGCCGGTCTTGCCGCCGAGCGCGCCGGGGTAGTTGTACAGCAGCTGGTTATCGTTCTCGAGCGTGTAAGCGGGATGCGGCTCGTCGCCAGGGACATCGGGGCGGGCCGGGTGGCCGGGGAACTCGAACGTCTTCGTCGCGACGATCTGGGCGAAGATCGGGTTCTGCCACGCGTAGCGGTAGAACAGGGCCAAGTCGTAGGCCGAGGTGCTCATGCCCGGGCCGTCTAGGCCGGACGGTGTCGCGGCGCGCGTGTCGGTGGCGCCGAGCTTGCGGGCCAGCGCGTTGAGCTTTTCCAGCGCCACGTCCATGCCGCCCAGCTGCATCGCCAGCGCGTGCGCCGCGTCGTTGCCGGAGTGCATCAGCAGGCCGTGCAGTAGCTGGTACACGGTGTATGTGCCGCCCTGGTCGACGCCTACGCGGGTGCCCTCGGCGTTGGCGTCCTCGGCGGTGCCGGTGACCACCTTGCCGACTCCGACCTCGTTGATCGCCTGCATCGCCACCAGCACCTTGATGATGCTCGCCGGCCGGTGCCTGCCGTGCGGGTCCTTGGCGGCGATCACGTCGCCGGTGTCGAGGTCGGCGACCAGCCAGGCCTCGGCGGAGATGTCGTTGGGCACCGGCGGCGTGTTGGGTGCGACGATCACGCCGCAACCGCTCAGCGCGTCGCCACCTGCTGGCTTGGCCGAGACGGGCAGCGGCGCGGGCGGATCGCCGGCGACCGGGACCTCGGACTCGTCCACGGCCGGCGGGGTGCTGACCCGGTAGGGGCACGACGTGGTGTCCGGGGATGCGACCGGCTCGGCGGCCGCGACGGGCAGGCTGACCAGCGACGCAAACCCGACGAGCGCCCCCGCCGAGACGGCGCACAGGGCACGCCGCCACGCACAGTTCATCCCACCCATCGACGGGCCAGGCTACGGGAAGAACGTCACGGTAGAGGTCACGACCCGCCGCCGCGGGGTTACGGCTGGGCTACATCTGCAGGTGATCTACAGGCGCCGCCAGGCCTCCGAGAGCACGTGGCGCAGCTTCTGCTCGATCTCGTCGAACACGTCCTGGCCGCTGACGAGCGGCGGGGCGAGCTGCACCACCGGGTCGCCGCGGTCGTCGGCGCGGCAGTACAGGCCCGCGTCGAGCAGCGCCGAGGACAGGAACCCGCGCAGCAGCCGCTCGCACTCCTCGTCGTTGAAGGTCTCCTTGGTGGCCCTGTCCTTGACCAGTTCGATGCCGTAGAAGAAGCCCTCGCCGCGCACGTCGCCGACGATCGGCAGGTCGTACAGCTTCTCCAGCGTGGTCCGGAACGCCGGCGCGGTTGTCTTCACGTGAGTGTTGAGGCCCTCGCGCTCGAAGATGTCGAGGTTGGCCAGCGCCACCGCGCACGACACCGGGTGACCGCCGAACGTGTACCCGTGCGTGAACATGGTCTTGCCGTCGGAGAACGGCTCGAACAGCCGGTCGGACGCGATCATCGCGCCAACCGGCGAGTAGCCCGACGTCATGCCCTTCGCGCAGGTGATCATGTCCGGCACATAACCGAAGTCGTCACAGGCGAACATCGAGCCGATCCGGCCGAACGCGCAGATCACCTCGTCGGAGACCAGCAGAACGTCGTACCTGTCGCAGATCTCGCGCACCCTTTCGAAATAGCCAGGTGGAGGGGGGAAGCAGCCACCCGCGTTCTGCACGGGTTCGAGGAACACCGCGGCCACCGTGTCCGGACCCTCGTGTTCGATCGCCTCGGCGATCCGATCGGCGGCCCACCGCCCGAACTCCTTCTCGTCGGTGTCGTGATGAGCCGGGGCGCGGTAGAAGTTCGTGTTGGGCACCCGGAATCCGCCCGGCGGCAGCGGCTCGAACGGCGCCTTGAAGTTCGGCAGGCCGGTGATCGCGAGCGCGCCGTGCGGGGTGCCGTGGTAGGCGATCGACCGCGAAATCACTTTGTACTTACCGGGTTTCCCGGTCAGCTTGAAGTACTGCTTGGCCAGCTTCCATGCCGTCTCCACCGCCTCACCGCCGCCGGTGGTGAAGAACACCCGGTTCAGGTCGCCGGGCGCGTAGTGCGCGAGTCGCTCGGCCAGTTCGATCGCGGGCGGCGTCGCGTACGACCACAACGGGAAGAACTCCAACTGCTTGGCCTGCTGGGCGGCGACGTCGGCGAGTTCGGCGCGGCCGTGGCCGACCTGCACGACGAACAGCCCCGACAATGCGTCGAGGAAGCTCTTGCCGTGGCTGTCCCAGATCCGCACACCCTCACCGCGGGTGATGATCGGCGGCGTGATGCCGGCGCCGTGCCGCGCGAAATGACCCCACAGGTGGCGGTCGGCTTTCGCCGACAAGTCAGCCGAAATGTCTTGGGAGATATCGGCAATTGTCATCGTGTACCCCAGTTATATTGCTGCTTAACAAGTTTCAGGTAAACAAGGGTCTCCGTGGAAAGCACACCGGGCAGTGTGCGGATCTGGGAGTTCAGCAACTCCAGCAGATCGTTGTCGTCCTCGCAGACCACCTCGGCGATCACGTCGAACGACCCGGCCGTCAGCACCACGTAGTCGATGGACGGCAGCTCCGCCAGTTTCTCTGCGAGCTTGATCGTGTCGCCGGTGCAACGGATCGCGATCATCGCCTGACGGGCGAATCCCAGCTGCATGGGGTCGGTGACCGCGACGATCTGCATGACCCCGGCGTCGATCAGCCGCTGCACGCGCTGACGCACCGCGGCCTCCGACAACCCGATCGCCTTGCCGATACCGGCATACGACCGCCGGCCGTCCTCTTGCAACTTCTCGATGATCGCTTTGGACAGGTCGTCGAGCGGCACGCCGGCCTGGCTGGTGACCGCTGCGGAGGCGGCCCGCAACTGAACCGGCGACACGCCGATCCGTCCCCCGGATTTAGGCATGTCCACGATTCTGCACGGATTTCGTCGTGATTCCACGCGAACAGACGCGGAATCGCATTACCGAAGCCCTATTTGCGCGATTTTGCGTCTGCTCACGGGTCGCGAGTGAACTCCTTGCCCGTCTCGGGGTCGACGGCCACTTCGCCCGGCGGCAGGTTCGACAGGTCGGGCGCGATGACGGTCGGCATGTCACCCGAGTCGGGCAGGCCGAATGTCGGCAGCGCCGCGGTCGCCGGCTCCAGTACCAGATCTGCGCTGCGCCGGGGCAGCGTGCGGCCCTGGAAAAATGGCGGCGACATTGCCCACCACACCACCATCAGGATCACGCCCAGCACCAGCGCGCCGATCCCGACCACCGCGACGGCGCCGAACCCCAGGATCGTCACGTTGTTGTCGTCGTCGTCGACGAGCCAGTCGGGCTTGGCGTACTGCAGCAGGCCGTAGATGAACACCACGGTCAGCGACACCCCGCTGAGTAGCGGCACCGGGCCCCGCATCAAGAAGTCGCGCAGTGAACTGTTCAGTGTCTTGCGGTAGAACCACACGCACGCGAACCCGGTAAGCCCGTAGTAGAACGCGATCATCAGGCCCACCGAGCCGATCAGCGCGCTCAACAGGTTCTGGCTGATCAGTGTGAACAGCACGTAGAACACGATCGAGACCACGCCCATCGGAATCGTCGAGCTGCTCGGTGTCAGGAAGCGGCGGTGAATCTTGGCGAACGACTCCGGCAGCGCCTTGTACACGCCCATCGACAGCGTGGTCCGCGCGGTCGGCAGGATCGTCGTCTGCGTGGACGCCGACGCCGACGTCAGGATCGACGCGGACAGCAACAGCAGCCCGATATGCCCAAGTACGCTGTCGCCGAACAGATCCGGCCCGATTGCGGCGAACACGTCGGAGGCGTTCTCGTCGTTGCCGAGCCCAATGCCCTCGGTGCCGGTGCCGGCGAACGCGACCGCGGCGACCGTCACCAAAGCGTAGGTGGCCAGCAGCAGGAAGGTGGAGATCACCGCCGCGCGGCCCGGGGTGCGGCCGGTACAGCAACGCGCCACCACTGGCGACGATCAGCCCGAGCGTGGCAGCCAGGCTGTAGGCGTGAGCGGTCGACACCATGCCGACGACGACGCTGGACAGCAGGCCCAGCGCTCCGCCTTTGAGCCCCTTGCTTTCGACGGTCGCCCCCCTCGTGGGCGGGGCTCGAGGGTGAGTTCGCCTTGCTCATGGCAGGCAGACTACGGTTTCCGTTGCGGTTGTGCGCACGGACAACGGATCTGTTTTCCAGCCCGCAATCTGACGATGGAATCCACGCCTGGCGGGGCTCTCGTTAGGCTGGGCGACGTGACCGCAGCGCAGCGGGTCGACGAGTTCGAGGCCTTGCGGCCTCACCTTCTTGCGGTCGGCTACCGGCTCACCGGGACATTCGCCGACGCGGAGGACGCCGTGCAGGACGCATGGCTGCGATGGCAGGGCGTCTCGGAGCAGCCCGACGACCTGCGGGCGTGGCTGACGACGGTGGTGAGCAGGCTCGCGCTGGACAGGCTGCGGTCGGCGGCCCGCCGTCGCGAGACCTATGTCGGCGAATGGCTGCCCGAGCCCGTCGTGACGGATCCCGACGAGCCGCTGTCGGCGGTCGTCGCGCACGAGGACGCGCGGTACGCGGCGATGGTGGTGCTGGAGCGGCTGACGCCGGATCAGCGGGTGGCGTTCGTGCTGCACGACGGGTTCGGGGTGCCGTTCAACGAGATTGCGTCGGTACTCGGCGTGACCGACGCGGCGGCGCGCCAGCTGGCGTCGCGGGCGCGCCGGATCGTCGGCGAGCACTCCGGCCCCGTCGACTCACGCCACGACGAGGTGGTCGGGCGTCTCTTGGCGGCGATGGCGGCCGGTGACATGGATGCGGTCATCGGGCTCTTGCATCCCGACGTCACGCTCGTCGGCGACTCGAATGGTAAGGCCCGAACCGCGATTCGCACGATCAAGGGTCCCGACAAGGTGGCCAGGTTCCTGTTCGGGCTGGCGCGCCGCTACGGCCCGAACTGGTTGGCGACGAGCCGGCTGGCCCTCGTCAACGGCCAGCTCGGCGCGTACACCGAACCTGCGCCGGGAGGCGAGGGCTACGAACCGGTGCAGCCGCGCATCACGGTGGCCACGGTGCGCGACGGCAAGGTTTATGCGGTGTGGGACGTGGCCAACCCGGACAAGTTCAGCGCTTCGCCGCTCAGGACAGATGCTCTTCGCGCGAGCGTCCCCCGCGAGCGGGAGGTGCCCCCAGATCGGCCGCCCGGTCGGCCCACGGGACCCGGCACGCGTCACCAGAGTTGAAGCCCTGCTCGGTGATGCCGAGCGCGGTGTTCATCCGGGCACGCATGTTCTCCACGCCGATCTGGTAGGTCAGCTCGACCACGCCGGCGTCGCCGAACCGTCGTCTCAGGTCGGCCACCTGCTCGTCGGTGACGGTGTGCGGGTCGCGGGTCATCGCGTCGGCATAAGCGATCGCCGCACGTTCGTCGTCGGTGTAGCTCGCCGACGTCTGGTAATTGTCGATGTCCTTCAGCCGCTCGACGTCGAGGCCTTCCAGCCGGATCAACATCGAGCCGAAGTCCACGCACCAGGAGCAACCGATCGTACGGGCGGTCCAGTACACCGCGAGCTCACGGACGTTCGCGGGCAACTTCGTGGAGGCCTTCTGAAGCGCGGTCTCGTGGACCGCGTTGGCGATCAACAGACCGGGGTGGTGCGCCGAGACCGCGAACGGCTCGGGAACTTCGCCGAACCGGCGCTTGGCGTAGCGGTACATCAGCCGGGTCAGCAGGCCAGTACGTTCGGGGGGCAGAGAGGGGATGCGAGTGTTCGTCATACCCGTAAGACGCCGCAGCACCCGGAAGTGTGACAGCGGTTTCGGCGCGCTCTTCTACGCTCAACGTGGACTTGCGCGCCGAAATCACTTACGAGATGTTCGGGTCGAACGTCACCAGCACGTAGGTTCCGAGCACCAGCGTGAACGTCATCGACACCGCGAGCAGGCCCTTGAGCCAGCGCCGGGTCGAGTCCTTGCGGGCGTAGTCGTCGATGACCACGCGCATGCCATTGCCACCGTGCAGCAGCGCCAGCCACAGCAGCAGCAGGTCCCACACCCGCCAGAATGGCGAATCCCACCGCGCGGCAACGAAATTGAAGTCAATGCGGTAGACGCCGTCGTCCATCATCAGCGTCACGAAGAGATGACCCAGAACCAGGATCACCAGCACGATCCCGGACAGCCGGACGAAAAGCCACACGGACCTCTCGAAGCGTTGTCGTCGCGGCGAGCGGGGTTCTTCCAGCTCGGTCACAGCAACCGCTCCGCCATGTGTGCGCCCAGCACGATCAGCGCCGGAACCAGCGCCGCCAGCCACAAGACCACGACGGTCCAGCGCATCAGCTTCTGGACCCGGGGACCCGGTGACCAGAAGTCAACCAGGACCACACGGATCCCGTTGAGCGCGTGAAATAGCACGGCAGCGACCAGAAAGGCTTCCAACAGGCCGACTACCGGCGTCTTGTAGAGCTCCACCACCTCGTCGTAGGCCTGTGGGCTCACCCGGACCAGCGCTGTGTCGAGGACGTGGACGAACAGAAAGAAGAAGATCGCGGCGCCGGAGATGCGGTGCAGCACCCACAGCCACATCCCGGGGTCACCGCGGTGGACGGTCTTGCGGCCTGCCGACGTGCTCACGAAACCTCCAATCCGCGGACTTCTGGACTGTAATCTGCGCGTCCGGTGGGAACTATGGTGGGGAAACGAAATCCACGAACGACGGCGGAGCGGCGACACGTGACCGGTGACATCGACTGGGACACCCTGCGCGACAAGGCGAATGCGATCGCCAAGCGCGCGTACGCGCCATACTCCGGGTTTCCCGTCGGTGCGGCGGCGCTGGTCGACGACGGGCGGGTTGTGGTCGGCTGCAATGTGGAGAATGCCTCGTATGGGCTTGCGCTGTGCGCGGAGTGCGCGGTGGTCTGCGCGTTGCACGCCAGCGGCGGCGGTCGCCTGGTGGCGTTGGTGTGCGTGGACAGCGCGGGGCGGCTGCTGATGCCGTGCGGGCGGTGCCGTCAGCTGCTGATGGAGCACGGCGGGGTCCAGCTGCTCATTGCCGCGGAGGGTGGCCCGCGAACACTCGACCAGCTGCTGCCCGACGCCTTCGGGCCGGACGACCTGGCTCGGCCCCGTTGAGTCTGCGTCCGGGGCGTCGAGCGGCGAATGGGCCGCCCCCTCAGCGCAGAGTTGAAGCAGATCGGCTCGACGCGCCGACGGTGATTCGCACGAAGCGTGACGGCGGGCGGCTGTCCGCGGAAGCGATCGACTGGGTGGTGCACGCGTACACCGGCGGCGAGGTTGCCGACGAGCAGATGTCAGCGCTGCTGATGGCGATCTTCCTACGCGGCATGGACCGCGACGAGGTCGCGCGCTGGACGTCGGCGATGGTGGCGTCGGGGGAGCGGTTCGACTTCTCCGACGTCGGGCGCCCGACCGTCGACAAGCACTCCACCGGCGGTGTCGGTGACAAGCTCACGCTGACGGTGGTGCCGGTAGTTGTGGCGTGCGGGGGCGCGGTGCCGCAGGCCGCCGGACGGGGGCTCGGGCACACCGGCGGCACGCTGGACAAGCTCGAGTCGATTCCGGGGTTCAGTGCGGAGTTGTCGAAAGACCGTATCCGCCAACAACTTTACGATGTAGGCGCGGCCATCTTCGCGGCCGGGGAGCTGGCTCCGGCGGACCGAAAAATCTACGCGCTGCGCGACATCACGGGCACCACCGAGTCCCTGCCGCTGATCGCCAGCTCGGTGATGAGCAAGAAGATCGCCGAGGGGACTTCCTCGCTGGTGCTCGACTGCAAGGTCGGCTCGGGGGCGTTCCTGAAGACCGAGGCCGAGGTGCGGGAGCTGGCGCACACGATGGTGGACCTCGGCGCTGCGCACGGAGTGGCAACTCGGGCACTGCTCACCGACATGAACACGCCGCTCGGTATGGCGGTCGGAAACTCGGTGGAGGTCGCGGAGGCAATGGAGGTGCTGGCCGGCGGCGGGCCGCCCGACGTCGTCGAGCTGACGACGGCACTGGCCGGCGAGATGCTGTCCGTCGCGGGCATCGACGGCTGCGACCCGGCGGACACACTGCGGGACGGCTCGGCCATGGATGCCTTCCGCGCGCTGGTGGCCGCGCAAGGCGGCTCCCTGGCGGCGAAGTTGCCGCTGGGCGCCCACACCGAGACGGTGACCGCAAACCGTGGGGGCACGGTGGGCGACGTCGACGCGATGGCGGTGGCGATGGCGGCGTGGCGGCTGGGTGCCGGCCGGGCGCGCCCGGGCGAGCACGTGCAGGCGGGCGCGGGGGTGCGGATTCACCGGCGCCCCGGCTCTCGCGTGACGGCGGGCGAGCCGGTGTTCACGCTCTATACGGAGACGCCGTCGCGGCTGCAGCCCGCACTGGCGGAACTCGAGGGCGCTTGGACGATCGGAGAATTCATCCCTCGGCCGCTGGTGATCGACAGAATCGTGTCATGACGACGCCGCTGACGCTGGAGATGATCCACCAGGCACCCAAGGCGCTGCTGCACGACCACCTCGACGGCGGGCTGCGTCCGACGACCGTGCTCGAGCTCGCCGAGCGGTTCGGCTATCGGGACCTGCCGGCCACGACCGTCGACGAACTGTCCGCATGGTTCCGCACTGCGGCCCACAGCGGTTCGCTGGTGCGCTACCTCGAGCCCTTCGCGCACACCGTCGGGGTGATGCAGACGGCGGCGGCGCTGTACCGGGTGGCCTGCGAATGCGTCGAAGATCTGGCCGCCGACAACGTCGTCTACGCCGAGGTGCGGTTCGCCCCCGAACTGCACATCAACGAGGGGCTGTCCCTCGACGAGGTCGTGGATGCGGTGCTGGCCGGATTCGCCGACGGAGAGAAGGCCGCCCGCGCCGACGGACGCACGATCACCGTCCGGTGTCTGGTCACCGCGATGCGCCACGCCGCCCGTTCGCTGGAGATCGCCGAGCTGGCAATCCGGTTCCGAGACAAGGGAGTCGTCGGCTTCGACATCGCGGGGGCGGAGGCGGGCCATCCACCGACCCGTCACCTCGATGCATTCGAATACATGCGAAACCACAACGGCCGCTTCACGATTCACGCCGGGGAAGCATTCGGCCTGCCGTCGATCCACGAAGCCATCGCGTTCTGCGGGGCTGACCGGCTCGGCCACGGCGTGCGGATCGTCGATGACATCATCGAAAAGCTCGACGGCACATACACGTTGGGCCGTGTCGCGGCAATCGTGCGGGACAAGCGCATTCCGTTGGAGATGTGTCCGAGCTCCAACGTGCAGACCGGCGCGGTGCGCAGCATCGCCGAGCATCCCTTCGACCTGCTTGCCCGGCTGCGCTTCCGGGTGACCGTCAACACCGATAACCGGCTGATGAGCGACACCACAATGAGCCAGGAGATGCTGCGGCTGGTCGAAGCGTTCGGCTACGGCTGGGCCGATCTGCAGCGGTTCACGATCAACGCGATGAAGTCGGCGTTCATCCCGTTCGATGAGCGGCTGGCGATCATCGACGACGTAATCAAGCCCCGCTTTGCGGTGCTGATCGGGTGAAGGTAGGTGCGGAGATCGAGTCGCTCGATCGGTTGCCCGGTAATCTGCGCGATCAGCCCGAAGTCGCGTCTGACGATTCATGCAAACGTGTGTATGCCGACTTGTCGATAAGCCATGTGGTTACCGCCACGCATCCCCTCGAAGGAGCGCCGGTTCTTCCGGTTCTGGTTCTGGTAAGCCGACGGCAATTCGTCGCGGCCGCGCGTACGTTGCGGGCGTTCCGCACTGCCGTAAGCCGTCAGCTGGTCCGGGCGATCCACGAAAGGTACCTGAAGCCGACGGACACCATTGACAATGAAGGCTATGGACCTGGGTCGCAGCATGACTGCGGGTCGGCCGTCGCCGTTGGGTGCCCGTCGCCTGGAGGACGGCACCAATTTCTCGGTGTGGTCCAGCACCGCCGCGGGAGCCGAACTGCTGCTCTTTGACGACGTCGACGACTCGGAGCCGGCTCGGGTGATCACCCTCGATCCGCTACGCAACCACACCGCGTACTTCTGGCACGTGCGGGTGCCCGACGTCGAGCCGGGACAGGTGTACGGGTGGCGGGTCCATGGCGCGTTCGAACCCGCAAGAGGATTGCGCCACGACGCGACGGCGCTGCTACTCGATCCCTACGGGGTCGCGGTGGCGGTGCCGCGAGACTATGACCGGATGGCCGGCACGCGTCCGGACAGGGACCCGCGGACCGCAATGAAGAGCGTGGTCGCCGATCTCTCGTCATATGACTGGGAGGGTGACGTGCCGCTGGGCCGGCCGTTTGCGCGCACCGTCGTCTACGAGCTTCACGTCCGAGGCTTCACGGCTCACCCGAGTAGCGGAGTGGACCGTCGCCTGGCGGGAACGTACGCCGGGCTAGTGGAGAAGGTTCCCTACCTGCAGTCGCTTGGCGTGACGGCGGTCGAGGTGATGCCGGTTCAGGCGTTCGACCCCCAGGACGCGCTGCCGGGCCTGGTCAACTACTGGGGCTATAGCCCCGTGTCGTTCTTCGCGCCGCACCCCGCCTACGCATCCACGTCGAATCCCCTTGACGCCCTTGACGAATTCCGCGACATGGTCAAGGCACTTCACCGCGCCGGCATCGAGGTCATTCTCGACGTGGTGTTCAACCACACCGCCGAGGGGGGTGCCGACGGACCCACATTCTGCTGGCGCGGGCTGGACAACCGGGCCTACTACCTGCTTGAGCCGGGGAACCCGGGAAAGTATCTCGATTGCACCGGGTGCGCGAACACGGTCAACGCGAACCACTCAGTAGTGCGGCGCATGATCGTCGACTCGCTCCACCACTGGGTGAACCAGATGCACGTCGACGGTTTCCGGTTCGATCTCGCGTCTGCCATGACACGCGACACGGCCGGTGCTCCGATGGCCGACCCGCCCATCCTCTTCGAGATCGAGAACGATCCGATGCTGGCCGCCACCAAGCTGATCGCAGAGGCGTGGGACGTCGGGGGCCTGTACCAACTCGGCTCTTTCGCCGGCGACCGGTGGCGTGAGTGGAACGGGAAGTTCCGCGACGACATCCGCCGGTTCTGCCGCGGTGACCGTGGCACCGTGCCGCTGCTGCCGAACCGTCTGCTCGCCAGCCCCGACCTGTTCAGCGACCGGCCCGCCGAGGTCGAGCACAGCATCAACTTCGTGGCATGCCACGACGGCTTCACGCTCAACGATCTGGTGTCCTACGCGCGCAAGCACAACGAGGCCAACGGTCAGGACAACGAGGACGGCACCGACGACAACTACTCCACGAACTGCGGCGTAGAAGGACCTTCACATGACCCCGCGGTCGAGCGCATGCGCACCCGCCTGGTGAAGAACCTGCTCGCCGTCACGCTGATCGCGATGGGCGTGCCGATGATTCTGATGGGCGACGAGGTCCGTCGAAGCCAGCGGGGTAACAACAACCCCTACTGCCAGGACAACGAAATCAGTTGGTTCGACTGGTCGTTGGTGGATCAACACGCGGAGATCGTCCGGTTCGTGCGCGGGCTTCTCGGCGTGCGGCTCGATCTGGACATGACGCAGGTGATGCACCGGCTGCCGCTGGTCGAGTTCCTGGAACGGTCGTTGGTGGAGTTCCATGGCGTTCGTCTGCATGAGCCCGACTGGTCGGACGACTCGCATGCGCTGGCCGTCACCGTCAGAAGTGTGATCGGAACGCGGATGGTGCACGGGTTGCTCAACAGCTACGACCACCCTCTCGTCTTCGAACTCCCTCCGGTTCTTAGCCCAGACCTGCCGTGGCGGCGGATCGTGGACAGCGCGCTGGATCCACCCGACGACATCGCAGATCTCGAGAGCGGCTCGCCAGTCGAGGGAAGCATCTACCGGGCCGATGCTCACTCGGTGGTTCTGCTGTGCGCCGACCTGCGGGTCTGACGCGCGACGAATGTCAGGGCCGCGTCAGCCCCTGCTTGTCCGCGTTCTCGAACTCGTCATCGATCAGGACGACGGTCCGCTCGGCCGCGTCCAGCATCGAGGCCGCGACCGAAGCGCGGTATCCGGAGCCGCAGTGCACCCAGACCTCACCGTCTGGCACCTCGGCCATCCGCCCGTCGAGTTCGTGCAGCGGGATGTTCACCGCGCCCGGAATGTGGCTGTCCTCGTATTCGCCGGTTTGACGCACGTCGAGGACCGTCGCGCCGTCGGGCCGGTCAGCAACGTCGGAAAAGTCGACAACCCGGTAGGACCGCAATGGCGTTGCCGCGCTGAGCTGTTCGATCTCTCCGACCGCAGCGCCCGCCAACTCGTCGATGCCGATCCGGACCAGTTCGCGCTGGGCGTCGGCGATCTGATCTTCGTCGTCACCGATCAGCGTTAACGGCGCGCCCCATCGGTAGAGCCAGCCGAGATAGGTGACGAATGACTTCTCCAGCTCGAAGCTGAGGGTGCCGCCGAGATGACCGGCGGCGAAAGCTGTGCGCGTGCGCAAGTCGACCACCCATTCGCCGGCCTCGATCCGGTGACGCAGTTCGTGCGGATCGACCGGTGACGGAAGCGACAGGTCGACGGGCGGCGGCCCGGCCATGTTGATGACGCCCATGTGTGCGTAGTAGGCGGGATACGCCGAAAGCCCGGCGAGCAGTTCGTCGACGTAGCTCTGCTCGTCCTGCGTCAGCGCCGGGTTGGTCTGCCGTTCATCGGCGATAGTCGACGCATCGCCGCTGGCCTGGGTCGCCGAGCAGAAACTGCCGAAGCCGTGCGTCGGGTACACCTGCGCCGACCCGGGCAACTCGTCGGCGAGCCGCCGCACCGAGTGGTACTGCGCGTGGGTCAGGGTGTCGGTGTGCTCGTCGCCCAGCAGGTCGGTGCGGCCCGTCGTACCGTGCAGCATGGAGCCGCCGGTGAAGACGCCAACTGCCGTCCCGCCGCCGTCCCGCAGCACGTAGCTGGCGTGGTGGTGTGTGTGTCCGGGAGTGTGCATGACCTGCAGCGTGAACGGGCCGGCGTCGATGACGTCGCCGTCCTGCACCGCGCGCCGCGGATATCCCAGGTCGTCGCCGGCCGGCACGATGTATTCGGCGCCGACGGCGCGCGACAGCTCCAGGCCGCCGGTGACGTAGTCGTTGTGGATGTGGGTCTCGAGGACGTGCGTGATGGTTACGCCACGCTCGGCCGCCAGCTTCAGCACCCGGTCGATGTCGCGCTGAGGGTCGACGACGACCGCGATCTCCCCGTCGCTGACCAGATAGCTGCGATCGCCCAGGCTGCTGGTTTCGATGATGGCTATATCGATGGCTGGGTCCACGATGACTCTCCTCAGTGTTGGGTTGCTGCCGAGTGCAGGAAAAGGGTGTCGACGAGCACGTACGCGGCGACCGCGAAGACGAGGTAGGCGAACCACCGCTGCAGCCGCGCGGTGTCCATGCGGGCGCCGATGTGGCCGGCGATCAGCGATCCGACGATCGCGGTACCGACGAACGCGGCGGTCACCGACCAGTTCATGGTGAAGCTGCCGGCATACGCCACGATGCCTGCCGCCGAGTTGGCAACGATGATCACCAGCGAGGTCCCGATCGCGATCGGTGTCTGGACTCCGAGCATCACCACGAGGGCCGGGACGATCAGGAACCCGCCGCCGACGCCGAACAAGCCGGTGAGGAAGCCGACGAATAGGCCGGTGGGGATCGAGCGGGGAGCGCAGCGCTTCCAGTTGATGCCCGAGTCGCCAACCTCGCAGGCAGTGCCCGTGCTGTCGCGGTCGAGCAGCATCCGCACACCCGCCGCCACCATCACCAACGCGAACCCGACGAGGATGACCGGCTGCGGAAGATGGCGGCCGACGAGACTGCCCAGGAACGTGCCCGGGATGCCGAAGGCGGCGAAGATCGCCGCCAGCCGCCACTGCACCTGACCGGCGCGGGCCTTTGGCAAGGCACCCACCGCGGACGCCGCCGCGACGACCACCAGCGATACCGGAATGGCCTGGCTCACCGACAGTTTCAGCCCATAGACCAGAGCGGGCACGGCCATGATCGATCCGCCGCCGCCCAGCAGCCCGAGCAGCACGCCGATCACCGCGCCGAGCGCGAGGCTGAGGATCAGCGTCAGAGAGGTGCTCATACGGGACGGGGTATACCCGGTTCAGGCAGCCGTTACTCCTGACGTAGGCGCGATTCGACGAAGCTCTCCAACTCCGTCCACTGATCGACCGCCTTGGCGTACGGGCCACCCGGCTTACGTGTGTTGTCGGGGTCGAGCACGTGCGCTACGACTTTGCCCAGCGGCGTGCCCGGCTCCAACGCATTGTCGACGGTGCTGTCCTCGGAGTAGTCGCCGACATCGCGCAGCAGTTCGACGGCCAATTCCAGTTGATCGCGGTCGATCGCGTCCGGGCCGTCGGCGAGATCGTCGGCGATGCCCATCAGCACGTACACATTGTCGTCGGTGACGTCGACGCGCAGCGAGCCGTCGGTGGCCGCTGTGCGGATGTCGTCGTACGTTGCGAGATCCGACAGGTCATGATCGTGCTGGTCGGCCAGGTACCGCGCCAGCGCCCGCTCCGAGCCGAACACGCTGATCCGCCCGTTGCGCCCGAGGAAGATCGGTGTCTCGTCGAGGTAGCAGCGCAGCGTGTAGAACGTTCCGGCGCTCGTCATCAACCGGATCGGGTCGATGCCCACTTTGGCCCAGAAATCTTCGTCGGCGCCGAGTACCACATTGTCGGGCGGAGCCGCCGAGACGGTTTCGGTCTCCTCCGACGCGGGCTCGGTCTCCTCCTCGACTTCGGCGGTCTCCTCCTCTTGCTCTTCCTCTTCCGGCGCCGGCTCCTCGAGCTCGGCTGCGGCCTTCGCGGACGCATCGGCGTCGACGTCGGGCGTGGAGATGACCTCTTCGATTGCGTCGATCACCTTGTCCCAGCCCCTGCCGATCACCGCGCCGATCTCGTCCCAACGCCGATGTCCCGGCTTGTCGGAGAACTCCGCGATCCCGCCGGAAACCGACGACAGCACCGGATTGCCGTTGAAGAACTTGCTGACGGCGGGCAGCTCGCACACCGACCCGATGGCCGACACGATCGCCAGCGTCCCGGCCAGCTCTTCGACGGACTCCTGCGTCGGCTTCTCCGCGAGCAGCTCGTAGACGTTGATCAGGTCGCAGTGCTTGTCGTCTTTGGGGGTGAACTTGTGTGCAGACGCGGTGGTCAGCGCCTCCCACGCCGGGTGGTCGGAGAGGTCGTTCTCCGCCTTGGAACGGACGAAGGCGACCAGGTCGGCGACCGACTCGAATGCATACAGGTCGTCGCCCGCGCCGAGGAATGCCTCCCATTCGTCGTTGGCGTCGCGCCAGCGCGGCGCGTACAGCGTGAACACGTCACGCTCGTCCAGACCCAGCTTGATCGGCACGATGTCAGCCACGGGCCACAGCCTAACCAGTCAGTCACCGAGCGACGTGACCGCCAGCGCCGCGACGCACGCCACCACCGCAGCGGTCGTGACACCGTAGAGGACCGCCCAGGCGCCGCCGATCCGAAAACGGCCCATCAAGTCGCGATCGCGGCCGATCCCGACCATCGCCACCAGCAGCGGCACCAGCAGCACAGCGTTGAGCACCTGGGTGGCCACCAGGATCGTCACCAGGGGAGCGTTGGGGACCAGCACGGCCAGCGCCCCGAGCACCGTGACGAGTCCGAAGGTGAGGTAGAAGGTGCGTGCCTCGCGGAATGGGTCGTCGAGCGCGGCCTCGGCGCCGACGTACTCGCACACCGAGTATGCCGTCGACAGTGGGAGCACGGCGGCGGCGAGGAACGCCGACCCGATTAGTCCCACCGCGAACAGGTTCGAGGCCGCGGCGCCGGCGAGCGGTTCGAGAGCGCGGGCGGCGTCCGCGGCGTCGTCGATGCTCTGGCCGTCACGGTGGAGAGTTTCGGCGCATGCCATTACGACGAAGAGCCCGATGACACCCGTCAGCACCGCGCCGATCACGACGTCCACACGTTCCAGGCCCAGTTCCTCGGTGCGGAGTTTCTTGTCGACGGCATACGACTGCATGAACGCCAACCCCCAGGGGGCGAGTGTGGTGCCGAGAGTGGCGGTGACGATGGCGACCGCATCGCCGGTGAGCGGCATGGTCGGGACGAACCCGCCGTGAATGACAGCGCCCCAGTCGGGGTGGGCCAGCAGGCCCGACCCGATGTACGCCAGGAAGACCGTCGACAACAGCAACAAGAAGTGCTCGACGCGATGGAAGTTGCCGCGCAGCACCAGCAATGAAACGACGATCGCCGCGGCCGGAACGCTCAGGTAACGGTTAATGCCGAAGATCTCGAATCCTGCTGCGATTCCGGCGAATTCGGCGCAAATGGTGCCGACGTTGGCGACGACGAGCGCGACGAGCACCGCCCCGCCCAGCCGGACTCCATATCGCTGGCGCACTAGTCCGATCAGCCCCTGACCGGTGACCACTCCCATGCGCGCGGCGAGGCCGTGGAAGATCACGAGGGCGACGGTGGACAGCAGCAATACCCATAGCAGCTGATAGCCGTGATTCGCGCCGAGCACCGAGTAGGTGGTGATACCGGCTGGGTCGTCGTCGGACAAACCGGCGAGTAGCCCGGGGCCGACGACAACCAGCAGCGCGCCGGTATGCAGTCGCCGTCTCAACGGGTGGTCCGCCGCGGCAGGTGGCGTCGACGCGGCCACACCCCCGACCGTAGGAACAGCCGCCGGGGTGCCTGCGCGAGGCGGCTCCGCCAATGGCTGGCGTGCTCCGCGGGCATCGCGCTGACGATCCGTTTCGCGTGAGTGCCGGGCACAGCGCGCAGCACGCGCTCGACGACGACAGGATGCGCGATGCGGACGACTTCGGCGGCGACGTTGGGTTCTCTGGTGGTCAGCACCTCCGCGGCTGATTCGGTGTCGAGCCGGCTCACCAGCGCGGCGAGCCCGCGCGCGTCGAGATAGTGGACGGCCGACCGCGGGGTCGCCAGCTGAACGGCGTGGCCGCGCTCGGACGTCAGGTGCAGGTCGTTCCATGAGACAGCGTCTTTGGGGGCGCGCGCAGCCACCCGCTGCAGACCGAGGCGCCGCAGCACTCCGGCAAAGCCGACCTCGACGCCGACGAGTTCGAGCCGGTTGTCGGCGCTGCGGGCCAGCACCACGTCAGCGACCCGCGCGAGCCGGTGACCGACGACGTCAATGATCTGGGTGTCCAGCACGTCGCGCACGAGAAAGATCTCATCGTCGTCCAAAGCCGTTGATCTGAATCGGCTCAGCTCGCCGGGGGCCAGCGCGATGTCGGTGTGCCGGAACTTCTCGACCGCAGTCCACGGGATCAGGAGCTCAAGAGCGCCGTCGCGCACCAGGATTCGCTGAACCAGATGCGGACCCGCCGGAGTGCCGAGCCGCGCGGTGAGGTCGCGCAGGGTTCCGACGACCTCGCCGTCGGACGCACGCACGTCACGACCGATCAGCCGGCTCAGGAACAGCACATCAGGAGCATGCCGGGTCGGCGCGCGGCGCATCGCCGAAACCGCGTTCAGGAGTTCCTGTGTCGGCTCCTACTTCGCGGCGCTGGTGGCTCCGGCCTGGCTGGGGGCTCCGGCCGGTGTGCCGGACTCCGAGGTGTTCCCCTGAGGTGCCGGGTCCGAACCGGCCGGTTTGGGGTCCGCCGGCTTCTCTGCCACGCCGCCTGGTGCCGGGACGGTATCGCTGGTCGGAGGCTTGGCTTGAAACGGCTTGCGCACCTTCGGCTCGTTCGCTCCGAAGCCAGGCAGGCTCAGGTTGATGTTGAAGGGCTTGGGCTTCGGCTTCGGCTTGGGCTCGGTCTTGGGATCTTTCGCATCGAGATCCTGCTTGTCGACGGAAGGCGGGTCAGTCTTCGTCGTCAGATCGGTCTTGATCGTCTGCTGTTCGTTGTCGGTCTTGGCGCCGAGCTGCTCGTTGTCGGTCTTGCTGCCGAGCTGTTCGTTTCCGGTGTTGGCGGTCAACTGCTCGTTGTCGGTTTTCGTCGACTCCGGCAGCTTCGAGTCAACAACGGTCACCTCATCTTTGTTCAGCTTCGGGTCAGATCCCTGTGGTTCGGCTGCCAGCTTGGCCGCGACTATTTGCGGTTGGGAATCGACCGCCACGTACGGCGTTGGGTTGCCGCAGTTGGCCCCGCCGCCGCACCCTGCGTAAACATCTGGCCCGCCGACGCCGTACATATTCGGCGGCTGGGTGCCGAACGGGCGGTTCAACGGATTACCGGTGACGGTGCTGATGAGGTTGTCTAATCCGACCGGGATCGCGGCCACAAGGTTCACCAGGGTCTTGATCGGGTTGGGAAAGTACAGCCATTTCGCGGTCGTCGGAACTCCGGGATTGACCGTGCGGTCGTACCCGGCCTCCACGAGAACGCGTAAGAACGGGTCCAAGGTGACTGCAAGGGGATTGCCGACCAGAGGAATTCGCTGGAGGGGCATGAGCAAAGGAAGTACCGGCGTCCCAATCATGTAGTAGGTGGTGTCGCCGTACTGGCCCTGCAGTTCCGGTGTGCCGACATCGTAGTAATCGCCGTGCAGGTAATAGATGCCCATCGCCGCGTTCAGATCGGCAAGCAGATTCAGGGGGTTGGTGGGGAAGTCGGCCCACCCGTCGTACTGCCGGGCGATGTCGACGGTGGTCATGTCGGTGGGGTCCCCATTGGGGAGGTTCGTCGGTGTTGCGCCGTTGAACGTCACGCCAAGAATCGGAATGTATAGGCCTTTGAAGCGCTCTAGGATTCCGCCGTTTGGTTTATTCGGGTTGGCCGCCAACACGAAAAAAACGTCGGACGTTGGTGGGTTCGCGATCAGGTCGCGTTTTTCCCGGGTCGCCACAGCCGCGCTTTGCGAATACCCGTACACGACATAGGTGAGATCAGCGTCGCTAACCGGTTGGTCGGCGGTAACCAGGTATGGACTGGCGGTAGCAACGCAGCTACCTGACCGGATGCAGCGGTCGAGGTTCGCCTGACCGGCGGCAACAGACTGATCGAACGTCATGTCGAACAGGCCGGTGTCGAACCGAAACTGCTCAGGGGTGTAGACCGCAAACACCTTGTTGCAGCTACCCGCACTCCCGCCATTGCAGAGCCCGCTTGGCGCGATGTAGTTGGTGTCTGCGCCGTTGACGTAGTCAGCGATGAATTGCTGGGTATCTTGCGGACGGCTCAGTGGGTGCCCGGTGCCGCCCATGATGAGCGCGGTTGCGGCAAGCGCAATCGACGTCATCGTCGTCGTGACCGCTACCAAGACGGCGGCGATAAGCGTGAGGACAGCTATCGCTGCCGAACGGGCGACGCGGCGCACTCCGACCTCCACCTGTGGTGTCGACATCAAGTTTGGTGGTGCGCGCGCCCCCCGGCGCCCCCCGGTCGCGCGCAACCCTCTAGCATCATGCACCGCGGTGGCAACCCTTATCAGCAAAATCGAATGTCCAACTCAGCAAACTATGCCGGTCACCTTCAGGCTCATTGGCGCACTGGCTCGTAATCCGCCACGGCAATCAAGCAATGTTATGGGAAGCGTCTTCAGTTTCGTAGTCGAGTTCGAGGCGTTGTTCGGGCCGCTGCGCTTCAGCGGCCAGCGCCAGGCTGTAGTAGGACTTGTCCGCCCGGGTGAGCGGCGGTTGCGCGATGCTTCTGGGCCAGAGCCGTCGCACGCGAACGACACGCGAACGACGTCCGCCTGGATCGCGTAGACGATGACCGTTGCCTGCAGCGCCAACCAGGCGAGCAGTCCAAGGACGACACCGAACAATCCGGCGACCGCCTGAGCATGTCGCAGCTGGTGCGAGACAACGATTCCGGCGATGGTCAGCAAGATCTGCCAGCCGAGTGCGCTGATGGCCGCGCCGACCCACATGTCGCGGGTGGACACCTCGCCGGCCACGGCCACCCGGAACAGGATCAGAAAGAACGCGAACCCCAGAGCCGTTCCGACCGCCAGGCTCGCGAAGCGCGCGCCGAGCCCGCCGAGACCCAGCGATGCCGCGGTTCCGGCGGCGGTACTGGCGGCGCCTGTGACCACCACGATCAGGCTGAGAAGCAGGAGCAGCGAGATTGTGCGCAGGTAGCGCGGGAAAAAGCCGGGCCGGGCGACTTTGGGCACCGCCCACACCTTGTTCATCGTGTTCTGCATGGCATGGGCGAACCCGCGCCCTCCGATCAGCGCCCCGGCCACGCCGATGATCAACGATGGAAGCGTTCCACTGAATGATTCGACGCCGAGCTGATCGTGAATCTGGCCGCCGACGATCGGAAATTCTGCAAAGGCCTGTGCGTGACCGTCATCTTGCTTCCGCTCGGTATCCCCGTCACCAAGCTCGGCGGCCGCCTCTTCACCCTTGCCGGCGACCTGATGCATATCCCCTAAGGGGGCACCATGCGACTAATACGTGGATTGCTGGGGCGTTCTGTTATGGATCGTTGCGGCGCTGCTCGGGCTCGTCGGGCTGGTGTTATGCGTGACGGTCATCCTGCTGCCGGTGGGGATTCCGATCGTGAAGATGGCTGGACGGTTCTTCACCAGCTCGGTGCAATTGATGCTTCCGCGGGCAGTGGCCCACTCGGTCGACGAGCTGACGAAGACGGCTCACAAGAAAGGGCGGAAAGTCGGGTCAGCCGCTTCGGGCACCGCCAGTTCGACCGCGAAGAAAGCCCGTAAGGCTGTTCGCAATCAGCGAAAGCTCCTGGCGTAGAGAAACTTCCGGTCAAGCTCCGACGCGATCGGTCGCCCGATGGCTTCGTGCGTACACCTCGGCGAGGAATTGCTCGACGGCCACCGCCGCATGCGCCGCCCGCACCGAGCCGAGGATGTCGAAAGCGTGCTGAGTGAACGGAAGCTCCGCGTACACCACTGGCTGCGTGCTGGCAGCACGTAACCGGGCGACGAACGCGCGGGCCTGCTCGACGGGTACCAACGAGTCATTGCGGCCGTGCAGCACGAAAAACGGTGGGGCGTCGGCGTTAACGTGGTGGACGGGTGACGCATCGACGTACGTCTGCAGGTCGGTCGAGTGAGGTCGTTTGACGACCCACCGTTCCAGAAGGTCGGGCATCGACGGGTGCATTGCATCCTCGACCCGGGTGAAGTCGTAGACGCCGTAGAAGGGGACAGCGGCCTGCACGGCGGTGTCGGCATCTTCGAAGCCCGGCTGGAACCGAGGGTCGTTGGGCGTCAGGGCCGCCAGCGACGACAGGTGCCCACCGGCCGACCCACCTTGATGGCAATAAAATTGGGGTCGCCGCCGTATTCGACTATGTGTGTTTTGGCCCAGGTGAGCGCCCGCTTGATGTCGATGATGTGGTCGGGCCAGGTGTTGCGTGGGCTGTGCCGGTAGTTGATGGCGACGCAGATCCAGCCGAGCTCTGCGAGGTGGCTCATCAGCGGATGTGCTTGGCCGCGTTTGTTTCCCGTCGTCCATGCACCGCCGGGAATCTGGAAAAGCACGGGCGCCTTACCGTTTGGGTCGAAGTCCGGGCGTCGCCAGATGTCGAGATGGTTGGCCCGGCCGTAGTCGCCGTAGCTGATGTCGGCGCCATGGGCGTAGTCGCGGTAGATGCGCAGCATCCGCAGTGGGCCCGGCGTCTTCGCCAGGCCGCCGCCGGCCGGCTTGCGCCACAGGCCTGTCGAGTCTGCGCGACGACCGTTGCCGAGGCCGTCGTCCAGCGCCGCGGTCAGCGTGGCCTTCGACTGGTGGCCCGCGCGACTGAAGTTCAGCAACCCCACCGCCGACACGGCGGCCACGATCCACGAGATGGCCCGCACGGGCCGGGTCAATCGCCGTGCGGTTAGTGCGAGCCCGCCGATCTGGCTCGCCAGCGTCTGCAACGGCAACTCGCTCACTACCAGCCCGAACACCCACGAGTAGACCGACGGGTATCCGTAGCGCGCCAAGGGCCGGTACCCGTTGAGTGTGGACGTGGCGGTCACAGCGGCGACGACCAGCGCCCCGACCTGTCGAAGGACGACGAGAGGTGAGGCGTTCCGCACTCGCCCAGCCTACGAGGAATCATGCAGAAAATTGCACCGAGTGATTAGGGATGCCGGGCCAACATTTTTCGGCCGCCGCCGAACTCACCCGGTACCACGCCAGCGAACTCGATTGGATGACGGCCGGTGCGCTTTATGCCGGTGGATAGTATGCGCCGGGCGATCAATACGATGGGCGGGAGACTTTGCTGCGATAAAGCCGATAATGATCCTCGTCATTCGATTGACGGCCTTCTAGGGCTATGCCGTCGAGCATCACCGGCTACGTCGTCTGGTGCAAAACGCGGTGATCAGTCGTTCTACTGCCCTTGCGAGAACAAGTAGCTGCTAGTTGTGCGAGCTTTGCTGGACTTTGCCGTCGCCACGGTACTCGTGGGCTGGGTCACGGCCGGTATCGTTTGTGATCTAGCAAATATTGACATACGCTACCGCAGGGGACGGTAGCAAATTCTTTCGAGGGGACCGGGGCAGTGGGAAAGCATGCGTCGAAAAACCTGGCGAACGATTCAGGAAGCCGCCGGTTTCGGTCACCCGACGGGCCCTCGTGTGCGACGCGACCAGTGGTGCCGCCTCGAGTTCGAGACCGCCGGTGGCGCCGGGGCGTCCACTTGAGGGTTGCCGCGTCGGTAGCCGTGGTTGCTGCTGCTTTTCTGACTTTCGGCGCAACGTTGACTTCGGCAGTCGCCTCGGCGGCCACGTGTGCTGACGCGGATTGCGTTTACATCATGAAGGGAACCAACAGCGCCTTCAATCAGATTCCGGACTCCGCCTATCCACAATTCGCCCACGACTACTACAACGCGGTGAACCCTCCAGCGCCGATACCAGTCAGTGCGCCATACCCCTATTACGTCGTTCCCTATCCGGCAACGTTCCGCCCGTTTACTCCGCCGGGCTACATTTTCTCGCCGACATTCGACCAGTCGGTAGCAACCGGCGTGTCAAATCTGGAGAATGCACGCCCCCTGGACTCCCCGCGATCTGGGGATGTCATTTGGGGTTACTCCCAAGGTGCGACGGTGGTTACGCAATACAAGCGCGACTTCAATTCGTCTGATCCCAGTGTCAACGCGCCGACCTTCGTCCTAGTCGCGAACCCGAACCGGCCGAACGGCGGAATCCTCGAGCGGGGTGTGGCGTTGGGTACCATCCCCATCCTGGGCCTGACGTTCAGCGGTGCCACCCCGACAACCACGAGCGGCCCGTCGGCCGGCTCGCTGACCACGTATGACATTGCCCGGCAATACGACGGCATCGCCGACGCCCCCGAGAATCCACTCAACCCGGTCGCCGATCTCAACGCGATGATGGGGTTCTACTACCTGCACGGCCAGTACCCCAACGCCGACCTGACAACTGCAATCGATCAGGGTCGGTACGGCGACACCGAGTACTTCCTCATTCCGACTTACCCGCTGCCATTGCTGATGCCGCTGGACTCCATACCGGTCATCGGATTTCCGCTCGCCGACACGTTGGATCCGCCGCTGCGGGTCATCGTCGAATCTGCGTATGACCGCAGCACGTCCCCTGGTGAACCGACTCCGTTCAACCCCCTGTATTTCCCGAACCCGGCGACATTCGGCACCAACCTCCTC
Organism: Candidatus Sericytochromatia bacterium; assembly: GCA_050262635.1. GTDB lineage: Bacteria > Actinomycetota > Actinomycetes > Mycobacteriales > Mycobacteriaceae > Mycobacterium. The sequence continues at coordinate 50,673 of JBLNEK010000005.1, forward strand.
GTTGCGATTCCGACCGGACTCGACAACGGAATCAGCGACTTCACAGGAACGCGCCCGTTCGGAACCATTCGGCCGGGGCCGTATGGCGTCGGCGGGCCGCCGACCCCCCAGCTGAGCACGCCGACGCAAGGCACTAGCCCTACCATTCCGGTGCTGTTCGGCTCCCCGAGCGGCGGTATGTTCGCGCTCCTGAATCCCGCAAACCTCTCACAAAGCCTCACGCCACCCGACGGTAGCCAGCCGAGCATCTCGTCCTTCTCGAACACCACCAATGAACTCACCAACCTGGGACCGGACGGTCAGAACCCACCGGCAGGAAGTCAGCTCCAGGCCAATTCACCAAACGGCACTGTTTTTGGTCAGCGGCTGGCACCCGTAGCACCCCCGAATGAATCGCGCGAGCCAGAAGTCGCAGACACTGCCGGGCAGTCGAACGACGATCAGTCTGCGGCAACCAAGCCACGACCGAGGCTCAACGTGCTGCGCTCCTCGCCGGGCGCGCCCGTCCCGCAGCCGGGAACAAGCTCGCCGAATGGCTCGCGATCCGCCAACAATCCGATTGGATCCGTCACCACGGGCATATCGAATTCCCTTGCGGGTGCCGCGGATTCCATCAGGTCGGCGCTTGGAGGTACGTCGAAGAACCCCAAAGGCGGTGCGAACTAGGCTCACTGCCGCGGTGTAGTCGACGTCCGGGAGTAAATGATCACCGCCGCACACGCGATGACGGAGCTGAACGGCCCTCTGAAACGGATCCGCGTTCCCTGGGCCACACTGGCCATCAACACTTCCCCTATGTCCTGTTTGTTGGCGCAGGCCGCGCCCGGCGGATAGTTGAGACCGGAGGATGGCTGTATTGCGCTGGACCTCGATCGCAAGAACGCTGGCTTTGGTGTTGTGCTCCGCCGCTCTTGTCGCGCCGACCGCATGCTCAGCCTCCTCCATGCGGAATCGGCACATCGACATCAGCAAGATCTTTCTGGTCAAGTCCACATTCGGGCCCGACTACAAGGTTGCCACCACCGGTCCAACAGCCATCGATCCGCGATTGCTCATTCCCCCGACGCTCTCCTCCGATATGACGTTCGAGCCCGCGGATTGTGCGAAGTATGCCTCGGGTCAGACGTTGCCGAGGGACTTGACCGGCACGATGGCCACCGTGTCCGCCGAGGGGGACAGGAACCGCTTCGTTGCTGCCGCGCTGCAGACGTCACAGCAGGTTCCATACGAGCCGATCAGCGAAAATTGCAGGCATATCGCTTTCACCGGTCGAAGCGTAAAGGGCGTCATCGACCTCGTTGACGCGCCGCGCATTGACGACGCAGAAACTCTGGCTACCCACAGGGTGCTTCAGGCCACCCTCGGTGGCCAAGACCGCTCAAGCGATCTGTACAACTACACCGCATATCTCGGGAACTGCGTCGTACTGGTCGCCGCGACGTCGGTGGCGGCACCAGACCAGCCGCCCGCTGCCGTGGACGTCGAAATGGCGCGCCGGCTCCTGACTGACTCGGTGGCCTCCGTCCGTGGCGCGAAGATACGGGCGACCGGCTGACTGCCTTATCGAACTGCCATCGCACACATCGGGCGTGGTCAATCGCAGCAGCGCGGTGCACGCGTGGCGTGCGAGACAGATTGCGATACCAGTTACTTGGCGACCATGCGCCAAGGCTGGCATCCGTGCGTGGCGAAGGCGGCATCCGTTGGCAGTATTCGCACCTGCGTCGGTCCAGCATCCGAGCCGCCGGCTTCGATCGTCGTCTCGGGTGTCTCCTGGGGCGCCGACAATCTCGCCCACGCGCAATGCGTCAACCCTGGCGCCGGGCCGTCCGACTCCCACACACCCGGATCGACCTGATCGCCGCCCACCCGATACATCCCGTCGGCCGGCATCATCTTTTCCGACACGTACCGGCTCGTCGTGGTCGTCGGCGCGGGCTGGGTCGGTGAGGGCGAGGACGGCGGCGTCGCCCCGGGGTTTCCACGAGTTCCCTGGAACACCAGCGCGCCCACGGCCAACAGCGCCGTGAGGCCCAGGCTTGCACCGGTGAGGATCTTGAACAGTTTCGTGCTGCCGTGCTTGTGCGAGGCAGGGATAGCGGTATACCACTCCGAGCCGTCCCAGTACAGCTTCCTGGGTTTACCCTCCGGGTCGGGGTACCAGCCAGGCGGCAGCTGTGTGGGCATGTCAGCTCATTGTTTACCAGCAGACCCGGTTGCCAGTCACCCGCCGAGAGGTCCTCGACTTGTACAGCGCGCGCTCTGCGAGTGGGTACGGAATAAGCGCTCCAATGCCGCCGGTTTCCGCTTTGCGACTTTGCTAGGTTACGGAGAAAGCGATCGAGAGGGATACCGTTGTGCTCTCGAAGCTGCTGCGCCTTGGCGAGGGTCGTTTGGTCAAGCGGCTCAAGGCGGTGGCGAACAGTGTCAGCAGTCTGGCCGAGGACGTCGCACAACTGACCGACGCAGAATTGCGTGCGAAGACCGACGAGTTTCGCATGCGTCTTCTTGCCGGCAGGTCGCTCGACGACCTCGTGCCGGAGGCGTTCGCGGTGGCCCGAGAGGCGGCGTGGCGGGTGCTGGACCAGCGGCCGTACGACGTGCAGGTGATGGGCGGCGCGGCTCTGCATTTCGGCAACATCGCCGAGATGGGCACCGGCGAGGGCAAGACGTTGGCCTGCGTGCTGCCGGCGTATCTGAACGCGTTGAGCGGCAAAGGAGTTCACATCGTCACCGTCAACGACTATCTGGCCAGGCGCGACGCGGAGTGGATGGGTCGCGTGCATCGCTTCCTTGGTCTGAGCGTCGGGGTGATCCTTGCGGAGATGAAACCCGACGAGCGACGGGTGGCCTACAACGCAGACATCACCTACGGAACGAACACCGAACTGGGTTTCGACTATTTGCGCGACAACATGGCCCACCGGCTCGAGGACTTGGTGCAGCGGGGGCACCACTTCGCGATCGTCGACGAGGTGGACTCGATTCTGATCGACGAGGCGCGCACGCCGTTGATCATCTCCGGGCAGGCCGAGGAGGCCTCCGACTGGTATGTCGAGTTCGCTCGGCTGGCCGAAATGCTGGAGAACGACGTGCATTACGAGGTCGACATCCGCAAGCGCACGGTCGGGGTGGACGAAGCCGGGGTGGAACTCGTCGAGGACCAGTTGGGCATCGACAGCCTCTATGAGGTGTCGAACTCGCCGCTGGTGAGTTTTCTCAACAACGCAGTCAAGGCCAAGGAGTTGTTCGACTGCGACAAGGACTACATCGTGCGCGACGGTGAGGTCCTCATCGTCGACGAGTACACCGGCCGGGTTCTGGTGGGGCGGCGCTACAACGAGGGGCTGCATCAGGCGATCGAGGCCAAGGAGGGCGTGGAGGTCAAGCCGGAGAACCAGACGCTGGCGACGATCACGCTGCAGAACTATTTCCGGCTCTACGACAAGCTCGCCGGGATGACGGGCACCGCGCAGACCGAGGCCGCGGAGTTCCGGGACATCTACCGCTTGGGCGTGGTGGCGATCCCGCCGAACAAGCCGACGATCCGCAATGACGAGCCCGACATCGTCTACAAGACAGAGAAGGCCAAGTTCGACGCGGTGGTCGAGGAGGTGGCCAACCGTTATGCGACGGCCCAGCCAGTGCTGATCGGGACCACCAGCGTGGGCAAGTCGGAGTACCTTTCGGGTGAGTTCGTCAAGCGCGACATTCCGCATTCGGTCTTGAATGCCAAGCACCTGGAGGCGGAGGCGGCGATCGTTGCCGAGGCGGGTCGGCGAGGCGCAGTCACGGTGGCCACCGACATGGCCGGCAGGGGAACTGACATTGTGCTGGGCGGCAACATCGACTTCTTGACCGACAAGCATTTGCGGACAAGGGGTTTGGACCCGATGCAGACCCCCGACGAGTATGAGGCAGCGTGGCGTGACGAGCGCTCTGCGGTAAAGGACGAGGCTGGCGTGGAGGCCAAAGCGGTTGTGGCGCTGGGCGGTCTGTACGTGCTGAGTACCGAGCGGCACGAGTCGCGGCGTATCGACAACCAGTTAAGGGGCCGGTCGGGGCGGCAGGGAGATCCGGGGGAGACGCGGTTCTATCTGTCGCTTGGGGATGAGCTGATGCGCCGCTACAACGGCGAGGCGGTGCAGAAGATCCTGACGAAGCTGAAGGTACCCGATGATCTGCCGATCGAGTCGAAGATCGTCAGCCGCGAAATCGCCACGGCGCAAACGCAAGTTGAGCAGGTCAACTTCGAGGTGCGCAAACATGTGCTCAAGTATGACGAGGTGATGAACCAACAGCGCAAGGTGATCTATGCGGCGCGCCAGCGGATTCTGCGGGGCGACGATCTCGGCAAGCAGGTGCACACGATGCTCGTCGACGTGATTACCGGCTACGTCGATGCAGCTACTGCATCGCCCGATGTGACGGAATGGGACGTCGACTCTTTGTGGACGGCGTTGAATGCGCTATATCCGGTTGGGGTGAAAGATCATCGGTGGAAGCGGCGACGAGCGAGGACGGCTGCGGTGATGCGCAAGGTGTTGACGCACGCCTTGATCAAGGATGCCGAGCGGGCATTCGCTAGGCGGGAGAAGGAGTTCGAGCAGCTGGCCGGCGCGGGGGCGATGCGGCAGCTGGAACGCGAGGTGCTGCTGGATGTGATCGACCGCAAGTGGCGTGAGCATTTGTATGCGATGGACTACCTGAAGGAAGGCATTGGGCTACGCGCGTTGGCGCAGCGCGACCCATTGGTCGAATTCCAGCGTGAGGGCTACGACATGTATGTCGCCATGATCGAGGCCATCAAGGAGGAGAGTCTTGTCGCGCTGTTCCAGGCCGCTCTGAAGAAAGACCCCGCACCCGAGCCGGTTGGTGTGGTGGCGCCGCTGCGGCTGGCTGAATTCACTAGGGGCGCAACACAAGACGCGGACCCTTCGGCGCTCGGCGGCGAGGGAGAAGGACGGCATGCAGCAAGCCGTGGATGAACTTCTAGGGTCAGACGCCAACGACGGTCAGAAGATGTTCGATGCCTCGGAAGTCGTCGATGTTGCGGGTGTAGAGGGGCAGGTTTTTGGCTAGGGCGGTGGAGGCGATCAGCAGATCGACCGCCCGGGGGCCGCGCGCCTTGCGTCCTGTTGCGACGATTGCCGCATACATGCGTCCGTAGGCTCGGGCAGAGTCACCATCGAAGGGCAAGGGGTCGAAGGTGGCCTCGGCGCGCTGCAGCCTATCTTGGCGCCGCGCTCGCTCGGCGGTGTCGCGCGTGGCGTGAGGGCCCGCTGCGAGTTCGGCCATGGTGAGGGCGCTGATCGCCAGTTCGCCCGGGAGCTGCCCCATGTCAATGTGGTCCAGGTCGATCAGGACCGAGGTGTCGATGAGTCCTTGCGACCGACTCGGAACATCAGCCATGAGGCGTGATGCCTTGGCTCGCAACCCGATCGAGGTCAGCTCGCAGCCGGTCGAAATCTATGCGGGGAGCTCCTTTGAACGCCGCTTGCACGGCCTTGGCATTGACGAACCGCTGCCGACGCAGTGGCGAAAGCTCGCCGACAGGAACACCATTCCTGGTCACAACAAAGGATTCACCCTGGTCGAGCTGGCGCATGATTTCGCCGCTGTTATTGCGTAGCTCACGTTGGGTGATCTCTCTGGTCACATGGTGATTGTAGCACGCGTGCTACGGCGGTGGGACTTGGCATGCGGGCCGCAGCCGGTCGGCGCTCCCGACTGGCATGCGATCGAAGCGGGGAGGTGTGAAGTTCACAGTGGCGCGGCGCAAGACGCGGACCTTTCGGCGGTCGGCGGTGGGGGGACGGACGGCATATGGCGAGCCCTGATGAAATCGATACAGCGCCGCCGGCTCGATGCCTGACGTCGCTACGCGGGCATTGAGAACGGTGGTTGCAGATCTTCGAACATCGGGAAGTGGCGGACGTTGAGAGTCGCCAAGTGAAGTCCTTTGACATCTGCGGTAGCTGCGACGAGATAGTCACCCAGTCCGATCCCGGAATGGATTTGCCGATATTGCCGCATCAGCTCGCCGGCCCGTCGAGCGATGATCTCGGTAGCGGGTTCCACGCGAAACGATCCCAGCAACCCCCACACCTCGCGGCGCTCGGCTGATCGCATCCCGCCGACGAGCTCGGCGATCGAGACCACGCTGATCGCCAGGGGCACCTGCTTCCGGGTGCTGAGAAGCCAGTCGCGGGCTGCGCCGATACCGCGCAGATGAGCGATCAGCACATCCGAATCGACAAGGATCACGAGCGCCACATTCGGCCCAGGTGCTCCTCACGGGCACCCTCTCCGCGCACCGGAACATCGATGTCGTGCATCGCACCGAACGATTCGTCGATCGCCCGCAGGTCGGAAACGAGGCTGGCGTCCGCATCGGTCAGCACACGGTCCAACAGCTGGCGGATCAGCTCAGCACGGGAGACGCCCTGTTGTGCAGCCAGGCGGTCGAGGGCCGCTGTCTGTTCCTCGTCGAGGTAGATGTTGGTGCGGCGCATACACCACATCATACACCAGCTGGTGGCCCAGAAAGGGACCTTGCGCTACGCCAGCGAACGCAGAGTCGCGCGTAACCATTTGCTCACGCCATCGGGGGCTATTCCTTAGTCATCGATGTTTGCTGGATGAGTACAGCAACCTACTCACGCCGTCGGCCGCCAGAAACCCTGAAAACCCTGGTTCAAGTTCGTCGTCCGGATCGGCGACAACTGCACAGGATCGCCGGCCTCGATCATCAGCCCGTTGCCGACGACCATCGCGACGTGACCGTCCCACACCGCAAGATCCCCCGGCAGCAGCGCGTTCGGCGACACCGCCACACCGACGTCTTGTTCTTGGGCCAGCCGCGGAAGGTCAAGTCCCGCTTCGTGATACGCCCACTGCGTCAGTCCGCTGCAGTCCAAGCCCACACCGGGTGTAGTGCCGCCCCAGTCGTAGGGCACGCCGAGCTGTGTCAGCGCGCGGCGCACCGCGTCGGCGGCCACCTTGTTGGGAGCGTTCACTGTGGTGCCGTCGGGCAGACGGACCGTGACCCCGCCACCGAGCGCGTCGGAGTCCAGCATCGGCGCCTCAGCGAGATCTCCCAGGCTCGCCGGCACCGCCGATGTCAGACCTGACATCAGCGCGGCAGGCGTCGCCGCAACACTGCCTGCGCCCGGCAGCATCGACGACGACATCCCCGCCGGTGAGGTGACCGGTGGTTGCATGGCGGGCGTTGCGGCAGCGCCGGACTCCGCGACCGCCGCCGCGTGCCCGTCGAGTTCGGCTTCCAACTCTGCGACCACGCCCGCCGCGTCGGCCAGTGCCCGCCGCGTCGCCTCGGCCAATGCCGGGGCGCTTCTGGGCAGATCCTCTTCGAGCGTCTGGGCGGTGGCTTCGAAGTCGTCGACGATGCGCTGCAGCTGGGCCTTCGTGCGCGCGACTGCATCGGATGCGGCGTCGACACGGCTCGCCATCCCCGACGCATGCGTGGCCAAGTCGGCCGCGCCGGTGAGCGCTGCCGAGATCGTGCGTCCCGCAGCGTTTGCCGCCATCCCCGACCACTGCGCACCGATTTGTCCGAGTCCGGCGGTGCCGTCGGCCGTCAACTCGGCGACGGCTTGGCTCGCGGCGCGCAGCACCTGGGCGGGGTCGTCATCCGTGAAGACACCGTCGCCCACAGCCGCTTGCAACTCGTGCAGCGGCGCGGCGAGCGCGGTTACCAGGGCGCTGGCCAATGACTAGGCCCCGACGTGCGCGATGTGCGTCTGAGAGCACCGTTCCGTGTCGTCGAAGTCGGCGGCCGCCGCCGTGGTCGCGCTGCCGGCGGCCATGACGTCGTCGCCAATCTGGTTAAGCCTCTTCGACAGCGCATCGGCTGCGTAGGCGACTGTCTGGGCGAACCGGGAACCGATGGGTCCGAACGCGGCGGTGACGGTCGCGGCGGCCACCGAGCGCAACGGTGCGACAGCTGCGTGGAGGTCGGCGCCGAGATCGGAGGTGGCGGTGCCGTAGTCGCGGATCGCGTCGGTGTCAGCGTGCATGACACGTTAGACCGGCGGCGCCGGCTGGCGGTTCCGTCGTCAATCCAGAAGGGAGCCGACGCCCTCGGCGACCAGCAAGACCCCGAGCAGGCCGAGAACGGCGGTCATGACGGTCCGGTAGTGGTCGAGAAGCCACTGCTTGATGCGATCGAGTGTCGCGGTCGCGTGCTGGCCGCCTGACATTAGGAACGCCACCACCGCGATGAACGGCGCTGTGGCGAGCACCGTGAACACCGCCAAGGTTGCCAGCAGAGCGGGCGCCGACACGTGAATTGACGCGGCTTGCGAACCCACCGACAGCAGCACCACCGCGTTGATCGGGTTCAACCACACGACCGTCAAGGACAGCGCGAACACCGCGCCCGCCCCCATGCCGGCGATCTTGTCCAACACCGCCGGCGGGGTCTCCAGGTTCCTGTTGACCGAGCTTCCAATGGCCAAGGCGCCCAGCAGGACTCCGAGGGCGATGAGCAACCATCCGGTGACTGCACTGGGACTTGTGGCGTGTGTGTTATCGGCCCAGGATCGCAGCATCGTGGCGCCCAGGAGCGGCAGCGCGAACACCGACACGGTGACCGAACCGAGGAACACGAGCGCGTTGACCCGGGCGCGTGCGGACAGCAGGACCAGGATCATCTCGATCAGGCCTGTGGGGCTAAGGGCGATCGCGATCGCGGCCGGCAACATCGTCGCCCACAGCTGGGCGGCAGAGTCACCGATGGGTGTCAGTCCTTGAAAGTCGTTGCCGGCGAATCACTATCGCGGCGACGGCTGCCACGTAGATCACCATGCAAGCGATCACGGTCGCGATCACTTGGGGATACTTGCTGTCCCAGCCGCCGGCCGACGTGTGCTTGATGAGGATGCCCGTATAGGCCCACAGCAGCACGAGGCCGTAGGCGATGTCGCGGTTGCGCAGAACCGTAGCGGTTCCAATGGCCGCCGCGACGAGCACCATGATGACCGCCCAGGCCGAGTCGGCCAGGCCGAAGCCGTCCCAGTTGACGCTGACCAGAAACACCGTGACGTTCGCGACCGTCGCCACGGTGGTCCAGCCGAAATAGACGCTGAACGGCACCCCGATGAACAGTTTCTCCCGCGGAGTCAGCTCGGCAGCCGCCAGCGTCATCGCGATGACGGCCAGGCACGCCAGAATCACGATGATCAGCACCACCGAAAGAGCGATCACGTCGTAGTGCCAGGCGAACACCCAGGCCGTGTTCGCCAGTGACGAGATCGAGAAGTACAGGCCGACCTTGTTCAGCAGACCCGACCGATCGCCGGAGGCTTGGCGGGCCCGGAACAGCCCCAGCTGATACAGCACGTGCAGGCCGAGCAGCAGGTAGATGAGGCTCCAGATGGAGAAGGTGATCCCGGCCGGCGCGAACAGGTTCGGATAGGCGTTCGACACGTCACCGGTGCGTCTTCCGTTGATAGGCAGCGTGTTCGCCAGGGCATTGACCGTCACCATCAACAGGTACGTGACTGCGGCCAATGCGGCGATAAGGCGCCTCGCCGTCGTCGCTTCCATTCAGTCCTCCCTGTTCGAGTGCCGAGCACTGCCGTCGTGCGCGCTTCCCATGCGGTCCGAGGAGCGCGAAAATATGAACATGAAGATAGCGGCCGCTGCTGCGGCGCTGCTGCTATGCACGTTGACAGCGTGCGGCAGTGCCGACAAGAGCGCGAACAGCACACCGGGTTCCACGACAGATGCCACGACGGCAACCACGACGACCTCGCCGCCACCGGCCCCGGCGCCGTTCGCGTTGAGCAGTCCCGCCTTCGCCGACAACACACCGATTCCGGCCGAATTCTCCTGCAACGGCCGCAACGTCCCTCCGCCGCTGCGTTGGGAGAATGTGCCGGCGGGCGCGGAGTCGCTGGCGCTGGTTCTCGATGACCCCGACGCGGTGGGTGGCCTCTACATTCACTGGGTCGTGACCGGGATCCCGCGCGACGTTGCCGAGATCGTGGACGGTGCACTGCCTCCGGGCGCTCGGGTCGGGCTCAATTCGGGTGGCAAGGCGGCATACCTGGGTCCATGCCCGCCGACTGGCACGGGTGTGCATCACTACCGATTCCAGCTGTACGCGATCGGTAAGCCGTTGACGGTGACGGACACCATGGCGGCCGCCGAGGCGACCCGCGCCATCGCTGACGCGGCCATCGCCGACGTCCGCGTCGTCGGGTTGTTCAGCGGCTGAGGACGGCTTGGCTCAGGTGGTCGGCCATGGACGTTCGGGTGGTCGACCATCCGTTGGCCGCCGTGCGGCTGACCGCGCTGCGTGACGAGCGCACCGACAACGCGGCATTCCGCGCAGCGCTGCGTGACCTGACGCTGATGCTCGTGTACGAGGCGACGCGCGACGCGCCGACCGAGACGGTGCCCGTGCGCACGCCGCTGGCCGACACCACCGGGTGCCGCCTGGCCAAGCCGCCACTGCTGGTGCCGGTGCTGCGCGCCGGGCTGGGGATGGTCGACCAGGCGCATGCGCTGATCCCGGAGGCGCAGGTTGGATTCGTCGGGGTCGCGCGTGACGAGCAAACGCACTTGCCCACACCGTATTTGGATTCCTTGCCCGACGACCTCGACGGCCAGCCGGTGATGGTGCTGGACCCGATGTTGGCCACTGGCGGCTCGATGGCACACACCGTAGAGCTGCTGAAGACACGTGGGGCAACAGACATCACGGCGGTGTGCGTGGTGGTGGCGCCGGAGGGCCTCGCGAAGATGGAGCAGCTGGCGCCGGAGATGCGGGTGTTCACTGCGACAGTCGACGAGCGGCTGAACGAAATCGCCTACATTGTCCCAGGTTTGGGCGATGCCGGCGACCGTCAGTTCGGGCCGCGCTGAAGCAGCGCGATCGCCTCCCGGCGCATTTGCTCGCAGAGAATGTCCGCACGACGTCGCGCAGCGGCGAGGCCGTCCTCGGGTGACAGCCGAATCTCGATGTAGCCTTTGAGCTTTGGTTCGGTGCCTGACGGCCGGACCGCTAGGCGCGCACCGTCGCAGGTGAGAATCAGCACGTCGGCGCGGCTCCCGACGGTGACGTCGAGCCCACCGAGTTTGGTCGGTGGGTGTTCACGCAACCGGGACATCCGTGCGGCGGCGTTGTCGGTGCGCACAGTGATCGCCGCGGTGACATGCACGCCGTGCCTACGGGCCAGATCATCGAGTGCGTCGGGCATCGAACGGCCTCTGGCTTTCAGGCTTGCCGCCAAGTCGCAGCACAACACCGCCGCGCTGATCCCGTCCTTGTCGCGGACCGCCTGGGGGTCGACGCAGTGCCCGATCGCCTCCTCATAGGCATAGACGAGGTCGTCGCCGGCCGCGCGGGCCAACCACTTGAAGCCGGTCAACGTCTCGACGTGGCGGGCACCGTACTCGGCGGCGATCGAAGCGAGCATCTGCGACGACACCACCGTGCTCGCGACGACGGCACCCGGCTTTGCGCTCTGCAGGATGTAATCGCCTAAGAGCCAACCGGTTTCGTCGCCGGACAGCATCCGCCAGCCCGCGTTCACAGGTATGCCGATCGCACAGCGGTCGGCATCGGGGTCCAGCGCCACCGCTAGGTCGGCGTCGACGCCGGCGGCGAGCTCGAGCAGGGCGTCCACCGCGCCGGGTTCCTCGGGATTCGGGAAAGCGACGGTGGGGAAATCCGGGTCGGGCGCGAGTTGGCTTGCCACTGTGTGCACGTCGGTGAACCCGGCGCGCCGCAGCGCCTCCACCGCGACCGTTCCGCCGACGCCGTGCAATGCGGTGAGCGCCACCCGCACCGAGCCCGAACCACGCGGCACCGCGGCCGCGCGTTGCAGGTAATTCTCGAGAACGGCGGATCCAGTGGGAGTGACTGGGGTACGAGCGATTTCGTCGGCGTACGGGGCTTGGGCAATCGCGGCTTCGATCTCACGGTCAGCCGGGGAGATTATCTGCATGCCGCCATCGAGGTAGACCTTGTAGCCGTTGTCAGAGGCCGGGTTGTGGGACGCGGTGATCTGCACGCCTGCGACTGCGCCGGACTGCCGGACGGCGAACGCCAGTACTGGTGTCGGCAACGCCTCATCGAAGAGTGTCACCGAAAATCCTCGGGCGGCGAGCACTTCGGCAGTGGCAACGGCGAACTGGCGGGATCGGTGCCGGGCGTCGAAGCCGACGTAGACGGATGCGGGCTCCTTCAGAAACCGAGCCAGCGCCCACGTTGCACGCAACACCACGGCCAGGTTCATTCCCGTCGGCCCGGCACGCATCGGCCCGCGTAGCCCGGCGGTGCCGAATGTCAGCGCACTGCTGAACCGTGCAGCGAGTTCGTCGGGCGAACAAGCGGACAACTCGGCCGCGTCATCGGGATCGGGGTCGTGGGCGATCCACTCCTGCGGCGTCACGGCCACGATTGTGCTACGGACGCGACCGTGATCGACCGTGGTCTGCCCGTCGTGACGCAGGATGCCGACTTCGACGAGAGTGAGCGCGCGTGTCGTACTACCCCGTCATCGGGGCGTGAAACCGACTCGGCGAACGGACGCCAGCGTGCAGAGTCGTTGCAGCAGGCGGGCGCGGGAGACCGCGAGAACGCCTCTACAGACGGCGACGCTGCCGGTGTCCACCCCTTCGGCTGGACGTACATGCGGCCTCAGCGGGGACCCAGCGCGTGTGCTGGACACCGGCACTATGACCCCAAGCCCCGTGTGTAGCTCGTCGGCTGAGACAACGACGGCTGGCCGGTGCTTGCGAGGCTCTCAGGCGCGAGCGGCACCATGGCTACCAGGCAAAGCTCACCGCGGCGCGGATCAGCCAACGCCGTCGCCGACCGTCCGGTCCCATTCTCGATCTTCGTCGTGTACCGCCGGCGTTGTGGCGTCCTTCTGCCGGCCACTGGTCGTCAGATAGACCCGACCACCGAGGCCAGCAGCTCACCCATCCGCGCCGCCGAGTGACGGCCGGTCGAGAGCACCTCGTCGTGGCTGATCGGATCACCCGTGATGCCTGCGGCCATGTTCGTCACCAGCGACAGGCCGAGCACTTCGAGCCCTTCGGCCCGCGCGGCGATGGTTTCGTGCACTGTCGACATACCCACCAGGTCCGCGCCAAGCGTGCGCAGCATCCGGATCTCGGCCGGCGTCTCGTACTGCGGACCCAGCAGACCGGCATAGACGCCCTCCGCCAGCGTGGGTTCGACGTCGCGCGCCAAAGCACGCAGCCGTGGCGAGTACGCATCCACCATGTCGACGAACTGCGACCCCACCAGCGGCGACCGGCCGGTCAGATTGAGGTGGTCGGCGATCAGCACCGGCTGCCCGACGTGATAATCGTCCCGGATGGCCCCGGCCGCGTTCGTCAGCACCAAGGCACGCACCCCGGCCGCGGCTGCCGTGCGAACGGGATGCACGATGTGTCGCAGGTCCAACCCCTCGTAGGCATGAATTCGACCGAGCATCAACAGAATTCGCGCATTGGACACCATGACGGAGGACACGCTGCCCTGATGTCCCTCCGCGGTGGGGCCCTTGAATCCCGGCAGCTCGGCCACGTCGAACGTCACGGTGGCCTCGCCGAACGCGTCGGCGGCCGGCGCCCAGCCCGACCCGATCACCACCGCGACGTCGTGTTTGCGTACGCCGGTGTGCTCGGCGATCGCCGCGGCCGCCTGTCTTGCCAGCTCATCCCGAGTCACGCTCAGGGACTTTAGCCCGCAATGCGATACTTCGATGATGCCCGCCACCTCGCCGCCGCCGCCCGCCCGGGAGCGGACGGCCACTGCCGACGTGGCGCAACGAGTGGTCGAGGACCGTCGCAACGACCTGATCGCGCTCTCCCACGACATCCACGCCGAGCCCGAACTCGCGTTCGCCGAACATCGCAGCTGCGCCAAGACCCGGGCTCTGGTTAAAGAGCGCGGTTTCGAGATCACCACGGCGCCCGCCGGCCTGGACACCGCCTTCCGTGCCGACTTCGGTAGCGGCGACCTCACCGTCGCGGTCTGCGCCGAGTACGACGCACTGCCCGGCATCGGACATGCCTGCGGGCACAACATCATTGCCGCCTCCGCGGTCGGCGCGGCACTCGCTCTGGCGGAGGTCGCCGAGGAGCTGAAACTCACCGTCGTGCTGATGGGAACGCCGGCCGAGGAGGCTGGCGGTGGAAAAGCGTTGCTGCTCAACGGCGGAGCCTTCGACGACGTCGACGCGGCCGTCATGGTGCACCCTGGGCCAGCCGACATCGCGGCCGCCCGGTCGCTGGCGCTGGCCGAGGTGACGGTGGACTATCGCGGCCACGAGTCGCACGCGTCGGTGGCTCCTCACCTCGGCGTCAACGCCGCGGACGCCGCGACCATCGCGCAGGTGGCCATCGGGCTGCTGCGCCAGCACCTCGCACCCGGACAGCAGGTGCACGGCATCATCACCGACGGCGGTGGGGCCCCGAACGTCATCCCCGGACACGCGGCGATGCGGTACTACATGCGCGCCACCGGCAAGGAGTCGCTGGCCGGCCTTCAGCACCGCGTCGCCGACTGCTTTCGAGCCGGCGCGCTGGCCACCGGCAGCCAGTGCCGCATCGAACCGAGCGGACCGGCCTACGACGAACTGAAGCCAGACCCCTGGCTTTCGAACGTTTTTCGCGACGAGATGGCCCGACGCGGCCGCACACCGCTGTCCGCGGAGCTGGAAACCGCGCTGCCACTCGGAAGTACGGACATGGGCAACGTCACCCAGGCGATGCCCGCCATCCATCCGGTGGTGGGGGTCGACGCGGGCGGCGCGTCGCTGCACCAGCCGGAGTTCACCGCGGTGGCGGCCTCTCCGAGCGGCGACGAAGCCGTGATCGACGGAGCAATAATGTTGGCGTGCACCGTCATTCGCCTTGCGGAAACACCGGAACAGCGAAACCGGGTGGTCACCGCATGAGCCTCGCGGACACCTCAGAATCCTGGCTGGCGGCACACTACGACGACCTGGTCGGCTGGCGCCGGCACATCCACGCCCACCCGGAGCTGGGCCGTCAAGAGTTCGCCACCACACAGTTCGTCGCCACGCTGCTGGCCGAAGCCGGACTCAACCCGAAGGTGCTGCCCGCCGGCACCGGACTGACCTGCGACATCGGCCCCGACCACCTGCCCAAGATCGCGCTGCGGGCCGACATGGACGCGCTGCCCATGCCGGAGCGCACCCGCGCGCCGTACTCGTCGGAAGTGCCGGGCGTCGCGCACGCCTGCGGCCACGACGCGCACACTGCGATGCTGCTTGGCACTGCACTCGCGCTGGCGCAGGCACCGGAACTCCCGGTGAGTGTTCGATTGATCTTCCAGCCCGCCGAGGAGTTGATGCCCGGTGGCGCGATCGACGCGATCGCCGCCGGGGTGCTGGCCGGCGTGTCGCGGATCTTCGCGCTGCACTGCGACCCCCGGCTCGAGGTCGGACGGGTGGCCACGACACCCGGGCCGATCACGTCGGCGTCGGATTCCATTGAGATCTCGCTGCATTCGCCCGGCGGGCACACGGCGCGTCCACACCTGACGGCCGACCTCATCTACGGCATCGGCACCCTGATCACCGGCCTGCCCGGTGTGCTCTCCCGGCGCATCGACCCACGCAACAGCACCGTGATGGTGTGGGGTGCGGTGAACGCCGGGTTGGCGCCCAATGCGATACCGCAGAACGGCGTGCTGGCCGGAACCGTCCGCACCGCAAGCCACGCCACCTGGCTGACGCTGGAAAAGCTCGTCCGAGAAACCGTCGCATCGATGCTGGCGCCGCTGGGCATCGAGCATTCGCTGCAATACCGCCGCGGGGTGCCGCCGGTGGTCAACGAGGAGGTCTCGACACGCATCCTCACCCACGCGATCGAAGCCGTCGGTCCCGACGTGCTGGCCGAGACACGCCAGTCCGGCGGCGGCGAGGACTTCAGCTGGTACCTCGAAGAGGTGCCGGGCGCGATGGCGAGGCTCGGGGTGTGGTCGGGTCGCGGGCCTCAACTCGATTTGCACCAGCCGACATTCGACCTCGACGAGCGGGCGATGGCGGTCGGGCCGAGCGAGGTGCTGTTCGAGCTCCACAAGCTCGCGGCCTCGCGTGGTGAAGAGGATCAGGCGAAGGAGCTCCTCGAGTCCGCGATGGAGTCCGCGATCCAGTCCGACGCCAACGTGCGCCGGCTGCGCCGCAGCCTGCTCGCGCACGGCGAGGGCCAGCGCCTGATCGAGGTCCTCGAGAAGCGGCTCGCGACGAACCCCGAGGCGCAGAGCCAAGCGCGCCTGCTCGGCGATATGGCCGAGGCGCTCGACCAGCACATGAATCGCCCGGCCGACGCCCTCGAAGCGTTGATCAAGGCGATCAACGCCGTGCCCGGTCGCACCGATCTGCACGACAAGGCGCGCGAGCTCGCAAAGCGGAACGGCGCGACGAAGAAGTTCGTCGATGCCGTCGAGCA
>JBLNEK010000006.1:0-8673 GCA_050262635.1 Candidatus Sericytochromatia bacterium
AACCGGCCGGGGCACGATCTAACCCTAGGAATCGACCAGCATTCCAAGGCTTGCACAGTGCTCACCGGCCAGCGGCTCGGTGATCAGGCTCTCGTCAACCAGGCCCAAACCCGTCAACGACCCGCCGATCAATTCCCATTAGGGCTTGGATCTGGCGCTGGGTGGCGGCGGGATTGATGAGGGAATAGGTCCGGGTCAGCGCCACGATGCGCTCCGCGGTCATGGTTGGGTGATTGATCGCGCGATGAAACGGAGTGGTCGCCTTGTCGTGTTTCTTGGACACTTTGGCGCCGGCGCGGACTTGGGATATCAGTTTCTGCTGCGGGTAGAAGTAGTTGGTCAGCTTGGACTGCAGCTGCCAGATTTCGTTGACTAACAACAGCTCTGCGGCAGTGTCGTAACGGTGGTAGCCGACCACCGTGCGCACCACGGCCCAGTTCTTCTGCTCGACGTGACAGCCGTCGTTCTTGTTGGCCGGCCGCGCCCGGGTGAAGGTGATCTTGCGCCTTGTGCACCATCGCAGCAAGTCGACGTTGATGAATTCGGATCCGTTGTCAGAGGTCCACGCCCAGGATCGGGAACGGCATCTTGTCGGCGATGTCATTGAGCGCGGCTAGGACGCATTTGCCGGTCTTGTCGAGCACTGAGCGGTTCTCGGTCCAGCCGGTGGCGATATCGGTGACCGTCAGCGTAAACGCATGGGGCCCAGCCGGGTTGCCGTCGTCGTGGCCGACCAGATCGACCTCGACAAACCCGGGTCGGGCGTCGTCCCAGTCGCCCAGGTACGACCGGGATCTGACTTTTGAGCAGCGATCCCCGGCTTGGTGCAGACACGTCCCTTGTCGATACTTGGCTCGCTCACCGGCCAGGCGACGATCGATGGTGGCCGCCGACATCGACACCAACAGCGCCGCGCCGTCCTCATCAATGACCAGCTCCCCGAAATGACGCAACACCGCCACCAGCTCGCCCAGCATCGGCCGCTTGCCGGCCGGCATTCCCAGCACCGTCCAGCACACCGTCAATGCCGCGATGACATCCGGTCCGTACTTCAGCGGACGGGGTCGTCTTGGAGTGACGATCGTGGGCTGCAGCGCCGATTTGAGCGCTCTGCGGGCATGGTTGCAATGCCAGCCGGTGTTGGCGCACAACTCATCGAGAATCCGGCTCTTACCGCGCTTGCTCGCCAGTGAGTAACGGATCGCGGTCGTCTCGGTCACTGCCCTGCGCTCGGCCAACGTCAACCCCATCATCTGGGCCTACTGAGGTCATCGCCGACCGGTCAGGTAGGCGCGCCGCCGTACGCGCGCATCTTCAATGAGGCAACGCGGTCACCCGGGCGGGATAGACTCGAATACATGTTCGAAACGATGCCGCCGGATCTCGGCGTGTTGGCCGCTGCCGACGACGGGACGGTTGTGGCGGCCATCGAGGAATTGGTCAGCCGGCGGTGCGATAAGGAGGAGGGCAGGGCGTCTGACGGCTGGGGACTCGGTGGCGCCGACGTGGCCTGCGCGCTGGGTCTGCGCCACAACAAGGCCTCCAGCCAGATGAGCGTCAGGCTGACGTTGCGCCACCGGTTGCCGAAGGCGGCGGGGCTGTTTGCCGAGCGAATGGTCAGCTACCGGGTCATTTCCCCGGCGGTACACCAATTTGGTCACCGGGAACGTGCGGAAGAAGAGTGACGACGAGGTGGCCGCCCGGAGCTTCTTCGACAGGCAGGTCGCGGCTCAGGCGCCGAGATGCGACTCGGGGTCTGAAGGGAATGCTCGGCCCAAGCCGCCCACCGGGTTGCTGTTGCGTGGCGGGATCGTACCGATGCCGCTGCTGGCCGAGGTGATCCGTTCTGGTGCGACAGTGAGCGTGGTGAAGTGTTCCCGACAAGGGAGAGGGTTGTCTCCGTCAACTAATGTCTGCCGATGAGCAGACCGGCGCGGGATCATCGGCTGCCAGCCGCTGTGCCGCGGGGCTGGGCCAGCGCGGCGCGAGGCCCCGGGCGAGCAGGACCTCGGCCGCGCCCACGGCGCGCTGCCCGTCGCCGGCCGGGGCGCAGGAGGCCTGTAGGCACAGCCGCGCCGCGGCGTAGATCCGTGCCAGCGAAAGGCACAGCGCCCGCGCGCCTGCCTGCGCACGGCCGGGGTCGGAGAGGACTGGGCCGAGATCGCCGGTGAGGTCATCGACGGCGCGTTGCACGGCGGCGGCAATACCGGCGACAAGCGGCGAGCCTTGCACCTCGGCGAGGGTTTGCCTGACCTCGGTGATCAGCGCCTCCAGCGACCCCGTGGCGGCGGCGCGCAGGAAATCTAGCGCGAGCACATTCGTGCTTCCTTCCCAGATTGGCAGCACGTGAGCGTCGCGGACCATGGTGGGCACGGTGGAGTCCTCGCAGTAGCCGAAGCCGCTTGCGGCCTCCATCGCCTCGGCGACGCCGGCGACGGCCCAGCGGGCGGTGGCGAGCTTGGCGATCGGCGTCAGCCCGCGCAGCAGCCGCTGCTCATGCTGGGAGGCCGTGCCGTGCTCGACGCGACCGAGCAGCTCGGCGCAGCGCAGGGCCAGCGCGAGCGCCGCGGCGTAGTCGGCCGCCAGCTGCGAGAGCACGACCCGATGGCCCGGCCAGTGCAGCAGCCGCCTGCCGAAGGTGACACGTTGCTGGGCGTACGCCAGCGCCCAGGCACGTCCCCGTCCCAGTGCGGCGGCCGCCGCGGCCGCGTTGTGCACCCGGGTGATGGCCAGTGCGGTGGCGATCCGCCTCACACCACCACCTTCGCTCGGCTCACCGAGCGGGTGCGCGAGCGCGCCGTCGAGCTCAAGTTCAACGGTCGGAAGCGCCCGCGTCCCCAGCTTGTCGCGCAGACGGCGCACCCGCACACAATTTGGCGCCCCGCCCTCAAGCAGTCGCGGAACCCAGAACAGCGCAAGCCCGCGTGCCCCGGCGGCACCGCCCGCGGGTCGCGCGAGTGTGAGCCCGATATCGGTCGGCCACCCGCTGGCCAGCGACTTGACACCGTACAGGCGCCAGCCTCCATCCGGGTCCAGGCGGGCGGTAGTCGTCGTCGGTCCAACATCGGACCCTCCCGCCGCCTCGGTCATCCACTGGCCGCTGGTCCACGCGATGTCGGGGTCTCGCGACGTGAGCCGTCTCACCACGTCCAGCTCCGGGGAGGCCCCGTGCTCAAGCAATGTCCGCGCCGCAGCATCGGCGATCGCCAGCGGACACCCAAAGCCGGCCGAGTCCGCGGCCCACAGCACGATCAGCGCGCTCTGAAGCACCCGAGCCCGTTCCCCGAACACACTCGGCTCATAGGGCAGTCCAGCGATCCCGGCGCGGACGCCGATGCGCCCCAACTCCAGGTACGCCGGCGAAACGCGAACCTCGTCGACGCGCTCGCCCCACGCTGAGTAGGGCTGGAAGTCGACTCCGTCGCGCTCGGCCTGCGCGGCCAGCGACCGCCGCTCGGCGGCGCCGCGATCCCACGCCGCCAGCTGGCCTTTGGCCTCGCCGTAGAGCTCCTCGCCGAGATGGAAGCGCACCGCAGCCCGCAACGTGGCATCCCCGGACCAGGGCGAAGACAACACAGGGGTGGGCTGCGACATAGCGGACACCGATACCTAGGCGTTTGGGGCGAAAGCGAGCCTACGCTCGCGCTGCAAACACGCCACCCGCCGAGCCCACCGTCTGGTAGAGCGTCCGGCCAGGCACGACCCTCATTTGGAGGTTCAGGTGGGGCCGCCACTTCGCCCTGCACACCATGTCACAGCGCACCCCGGGTGTTCACCGCCTGGAATCTAGCTCCTTACTGCCGGGTCATCGCGATCGTCATCAGAAGTTCGGGTGCAATCAGGTGCTCGTGGCTGTCCTCGCCGATCTCGATGACCGCCCAGTCGATGCTGCCGGTGAAGCCATTGCCCGTCGGGCCGTAATGCGGCGACACCGGCGAGGCGGTGTCGGTGCCGACGTCGCACGACTCGTCGACGCCAAGGATCATCGGTTGGGTTCTCTCGACGCGGCCGCGGCCGACGGCCGCGCCGTCGCAAAACAGCGTGACGTCACCGCCTTTGCCCAGTCCGCCGCCGTCATAGGCGAATTCCATCCGGACCTGATGCGCGCCGGCGGTCAGCGGCTCGTCGGCGGTCACGATGTAGTGCTCGATGCCGAGGAGGTTGTAGCAGTAGGTCAGCTTGCCGTCGTGCGCGTACAGCGACCACCCGCCGACGTTGGTCCCGTGGGCGATGACGACCCCTGCCGCGCCTGTTTCGGGCACGGTGAGATTGACCGTCACCGAGTGGGACTTGTTCTTCAAGTTGAGCATGCAGTTCTCGTTGAGCCGCATCCCGGGATACATCACCTGGCGATTGCCGCGAATGAGTTGCGGCCGACCGGCGATGTCGGCGTTGAAGCGCTCGAAGGCGCGGTCATCGAGCGGGAGGACGTTGTATTTGACCGCCTCGATGAGCCAGAGGCGCTGCAATTCGGCGAGTTTCTCCGGGTTCTGGTGGGAAAGGTTGTGCGCCTGGCTCCAGTCGTCCGGGCCGTACAGTTCCCAGACGTCGTCCTCCAGCGGCGGCGCGTCGTCCAACCACGGGGTGCGGTGCTTGGTGACCGCGGTCCAACCCTGGTGGTACATGCCGCGGTTGCCGAACATCTCGAAGTACTGGAGGTCATGGGTGTCGGGCGCGTTCGCGTCGAGCAGTGTCGGCAACATGCTGACGCCCTCCAGCGGCGCCTGCCCGATTCCGTTGACGGACGCCGGCTCCGGCAGCCCGGCCGCCTCCAGAATCGTCTTGGCCACGTCGATGACGTGGTGGAACTGGTTGCGCGACGCGCCCTCGTCGGTGATGCGGCTGGGCCAGTGCACGATGGTGCCATTGCGGGTTCCGCCCCAGTGCGACGCGATCTGTTTGGTCCACTGGTAGGGCGTGCACATGGCGTGTGCCCATCCCACGGCGTAGTGGTTGTGGGCGCGCGGAGTGCCGAAGTCGTCGAGCTTGCTGAGGAGAAACTCCGGGGTCTCGATGTCGGACATTCCGTTGAGGGTGGCGATCTCGTTGAAGCAGCCGATCGGGGTCCCCTCGGCGGAGGCCCCGTTGTCGCCGATGATGTAGATGATCAGCGTGTCGTCGAGGACCCCGACTTCTTCGAGGGCTTCGATGAGCCGACCCACTTCGTGATCGGTGTGCTCCAGAAAGCCCGCGTAGATCTCCATCTCGCGGGCAAGCACCGGTTTGAGTTCTGCCGGCATGTCGTCCCACGCCGGAATCTCGGCGGGCCGGCGGGTGAGTTCGGCGTTCTCCGGAACCACACCCAGCTTCTTCTGGCGCGCCAGGATCTCCTCGCGCAGGGCGTCCCAGCCCCCGTCGAACCTGCCGCGGTACTTGTCCAACCACTCCTCGGGCACGTGGTGGGGCGAATGTGTCGCACCGGGAGCGAAGTACATGAAGAACGGCTTGTCCGGCGTGATCGCGTGCTGCTGGCGCACCCAGTCGATCGCGTGATCGGCGAGATCCTCGTTGAGCGTGTAGCCCTGTTCTGGAGTTCTGGGCGGCTCGACCGCGGTGGTGCCCTCGAACAACCGCGGGTAGTACTGGTGGGTCTCGCCGCCGACAAACCCATAGAAGTACTCGAACCCCGAACCGGTCGGCCATTGGTGGAACGGCCCGACCGGAGACACCTCCCACACCGGCACCTCATGGCACTTGCCGAACTGAGCGGTCGAGTAACCGTTCAGTTTCAGCGTCTCCGCCACCGGGGCCTTATCCTTAGGCCGGACGCTGCTGTAGCCGGGAGCCGACGTGGCCATCTCCGTGACACCGCCCATGCCGACCGAGTGGTGATTGCGTCCGGTCAGCAGAGCCTGACGGGTCGGCGAGCACAGCGCCGTGGTGTGAAAGCGATTGAGCTTGACCCCACCGGCCGCCAGCCGTTGGGCGGTCGGAGTCTCGCACGGACCGCCAAATGCCGACGACGCACCGAAGCCCACGTCATCAAGCAGAATGATCAGCACGTTGGGAGCGCCCGATGGTGGCCGCAAGGTTCGGATAGGCGGATAACTGGTGTCGGGATCCCTGGCGTCGTAGGTGGTCAGCCCGACATATTTGGCGTCGGGAATCGGCAGAGTTTCCCGCATGATCGATGCCTCACCGTTGTGGTCGGATGACGAATTGACCATATTGTTCCCCCGTGAGCGGTCCGATATGACCGACGCTACCCGCGCCGGCAGTCCGAAGGTACGTATCCAGGCGTGATGACCACTCATCCTGGACAGCTTTCGAGTTGGATCCACGCCGGTCGATGTCGTCCGGGAAGTCCGACTCCCGGCGCGGGAGAAGATCAGTGACGCGAGGCATTGACCGGTCATCCGGTTCGCCGACAGTTTGCAGGCTGTGGCCCCGCCGTTCGTGATCGTCTCCTACGCCTATACCTGCGCGTGGTCGACCTGAAACCTAGGTGAGGAAAGGCAGTTGCCGCGAGGACTTAAGACCCTGGCGCGGAGACTGTCTTGAGGCAAACGGTAGTGGTGTTGAACTGCGTCTTACGTGAGCGGTAGGAGGCATCGAATGTCTTTCGCTGGTTCTCGTCAAACTGGTCAATTCCACTGCAACCCAACAAGTTTGCGCGTATCGGTACCGCTACCAAAGAGGAGGTCGGTTCGTGAAGCGCGTCATTGTTGAGAATTTCGGCGGACCCGAAGTTGTCAGCGTGGTGGAGGAGGGCGATCCCCGACCAGGTCTGGGCGAAGTCCGCGTCCGGGTGTTGGCCTCCGGCGTTTCGCTCAGCGATGCTCAGATGCGCGCCGGCACGTATCTGGGCGGCCCGAAGCCCCCTTTCACTCCGGGCTACGAGCTGGTCGGCGTCGTCGATGAGCTTGGACCGGGCTGCTCGAGGCTGCGTGTGGGAGACCGGGTCGGCGCACTGACGCAGTGGGGCGCCAATGCTGAGATTGTTTGCGTACCAGAGAAGTACGCGGTAGAGGTGCCCGAAGACCTCGATCCGGCCGATGTGCTGAGCCTGGTCTTCATCTACATGACCGCCTATCAGATGCTGCACCGCGCGGCGAAGGCCACGAGCGGGGAGAGGGTGCTCGTGCACGGCGCGGCCGGCAGGGTGGGCACCGCGGTCCTCGAACTCGCGGCGGCGGCAGGGCTTCGGGTCTACGGGACCGCTTCGGCGGACGATCGCGCCGCGGTCGAGCGGTTGGGCGCGGTGGCGATTGACTATCGCAGTGAGGATTTCGTGGGTCGGGTGCGGCAGTTGACCGGCGATGGTGTGGACATCGCCCTCGACCCGTTCGGCGGCGCGATGGCGCTTCGCTCGTTCCGTGCGTTGCGGCCTAGAGGAAGACTTGTCATCTACGGCCGCCAAAACACCATCGTGCACGGGCGCAAGAATTGGCCGGGGGTGTTCGAGTGGTACGTGGGCACCGCACTCGTCGCGTTGTGGGGAGTGCTCTCGCCGCGCCGGCGGGTACTGGCCTACCGGGTCCAAAAGCTACGGATCCCGCACCAGGACTGGTACCGGGAGGACTTCCGCGCGCTGCTCGAGCTGCTTCGCGCGGGCAAGATCCACCCGGTTGTGGCCCAGCGCCTGCCGCTATCCGATGCGCGTCGCGCTCACGAGTTGCTCGAAAAGACTGCGTCGGTGGGAAAACTGGTGCTCGTGTCGTAAGACGACGAGGAATCGATATATGGCCCCCGATGTGCGTTCGCGCTATCTGCCGATCGCCGAGCATGGTCTGATCGGCGACCTGCATACTGTCGCGCTTGTCGGTACCGACGGGACGGTCGACTGGTACTGCTGCCCGCGGTTCGACTCGCCGAGCGTCTTCGCGGCGATCCTCGATACCGACCGCGGCGGGCTGTTCCGCATCTCGCCCGACTGCGAGGGCTGGAGCTCCAAGCAGCTGTACCTACCCGACACCAACGTCCTCATCACGCGCTTCCTGATGCTCGACGGAGTGGGCGAGGTGCAAGATTTCATGCCGCCGCGTACCGGCGACCCGGTGCGCGGCCACCGCATGATCCGCCGAGTGCTCGCCGTGCGCGGGCACATGCGTTTTATCGCCGACATCGCCCCGCGCTTCGACTACGCCCGCGCCCGCCACGAGGTCGCGCTCACTGAGCACGGCGCGCTGTTTCGCGCTCCGGTGCTGGGATTGAGCCTGTCGACGCGCTGCCCGCTGGAGGTGGTCGACGGTGGCGACGTGCGCGCGCACTTTGCCCTCCGGGCCGGCGAGACGGCCACTTTCGTGCTCGACTGTGTCGAACCCGGCGAGACGCCGGCTCCATGCTCCGATGCCGACGTGGCCGCCGAGTTCGACGCCACCGTGGCGTTCTGGCGGGGCTGGCTGCGCCGCTCGCGCTACAGCGGGCGCTGGCGCGAGATGGTGCATCGCTCGGCGCTGACGCTCAAGCTGCTCACCTACGCGCCGACCGGCGCGCTGGTGGCCGCGCCCACCACCAGCCTGCCGGAGGAGCTCGGCGGCACGCGCAACTGGGACTACCGCTTCACATGGATGCGCGACGCGGCGTTCACGCTCTACGCGCTGCTCAGGCTCGGGTTCACCGAGGAGGCCGGCGCATTCATGGATTGGCTGGAGGGGCGCTTCCGCCACGCCGCCGACCGCGATCGGGCCCACTGCTGATCCTCGACGGGGGAGAAGGACCACACGGTTCCGT
>JBLNEK010000007.1:0-13836 GCA_050262635.1 Candidatus Sericytochromatia bacterium
TCGGCGGTACCAGAGGACGAGGCACCGGAGGCACACTCAGTCCGACGACGGCCGCTGTGCGGTCGGGGTGCAGGAGCGGGAAGTTCCACGCCACCATGGCGCCCCAGTCGTGGCCGACGATCACCGCGCGCTCTGCGCCGACGTCGTCGAGCAGGCCCGCGACGTCATCGCACAGCGCGACGATGTTGTAGTCCTCAATCGCCTCCGGTCTCGACGAGCCGCCATAGCCGCGCTGATCGGGGGCCAGCACGTGATATCCGGCGTCAACCAAGACCGGGATCTGGTGCCGCCACGAGTAGGCGAGTTCGGGGAAGCCGTGTGCGAGCAGCACCACCGGATGGCCAGGCTTGCCGGCCTCGACGACGCGCAGACGGACGCCGTTCGTCTCAACTAACCGTTCGGTTGATTCGACCACGGTGTCAGCCAAGCACAGGCCGACCTGGCCGTGAAGGCCCCGCGGCACGGACGCCACCGATTTGCGCGTTGAGACTGCGCCCAGATCGCATCTGCGCGCGGATTCACGATCTGGGCGCAGTCTCAACGGGCCCCGGGGCACCAGCACCGTCGGGAACTATGGATCGTTGGTCTAGCGGTAGCCTGAACTAACTCCTCGTACGCAGTTGGAAGGACCTGGCCGTCCCCGGCCGATACGTGATGAACCGCAAGAACGTTATCCGCACACTCACGGTGATCGCCGTCGTGCTGCTGCTGGGCTGGTCCTTCTTCTACTTCAGCGACGACACCCGCGGCTTCAAGCCCGTCGACACCTCAGTGGCGGTCGCGCAGATCAACTCCGACAACGTCAAGAGCGCCCAGATCGACGACCGGGAGCAGCAGCTGCGGCTCGAACTGAAGAACGGCAATGGGGACACCGAAAACAAAGACAAGATCATCACGAAGTACCCGACCGGCTACGGCGCGACGCTGTTCGACCAGCTCAACGCCAAGGGCGCCAAGACAAACACAGTGGTCAACCAGGGCAACATGCTCGGCTCACTGTTCTTCTATCTCTTGCCGCTATTGCTGCTGATCGGCCTGTTCGTGTTGTTCTCGCGGATGCAGGGCGGCAGCCGGATGGGCTTCGGCTTCGGCAAGTCGCGCGCCAAGCTGCTCAACAAGGACATGCCGAAGACCACGTTCGCGGACGTGGCCGGCGTCGACGAGGCCGTCGAAGAGCTCTACGAGATCAAAGACTTCCTGCAGAATCCGACGCGTTACCAGGCGCTGGGCGCCAAGATCCCCAAGGGCGTGCTGCTCTATGGCCCGCCCGGCACCGGCAAGACGCTGCTGGCCCGCGCCGTTGCCGGCGAGGCGGGTGTGCCGTTCTTCACGATCTCCGGCTCCGACTTCGTCGAGATGTTCGTCGGCGTCGGCGCGTCCCGCGTGCGCGACCTGTTCGAGCAGGCCAAGCAGAACAGCCCGTGCATTATCTTCGTCGACGAGATCGACGCCGTGGGCCGCCAGCGCGGCGCCGGCCTGGGCGGCGGGCACGACGAACGCGAGCAGACACTCAACCAGTTGCTGGTCGAGATGGACGGCTTCGGCGACCGCACCGGCGTCATCCTGATCGCCGCCACCAACCGGCCCGACATCCTCGACCCGGCGCTGCTGCGGCCGGGCCGCTTCGACCGGCAGATCCCGGTTACCAACCCAGACCTTAACGGCCGCAAGGCGATTCTGCGGGTGCACTCGCAAGGCAAGCCGATGGCCCCGGACGCCGACCTCGACGGACTTGCAAAGCGCACCGTCGGTATGTCCGGCGCCGACCTCGCCAACGTCGTCAACGAGGCCGCACTGCTCACCGCCCGCGAGAACGGCACGATCATCACCAGCGCGGCGCTCGAAGAGGCGGTGGACCGGGTAATCGGCGGGCCGCGTCGCAAGAGCCGGGTGATCAGCGAGCTGGAGAAGAAGATCACGGCCTACCACGAGGGCGGCCACACGCTGGCGGCCTGGGCGATGCCCGACATCGAGCCGATCTACAAGGTGACGATCCTGGCCCGCGGCCGCACCGGCGGCCACGCGGTGTCGGTGCCCGAGGACGACAAAGGCCTGGCCACCCGCTCGGAGATGATCTCGCGGCTGGTGTTCGCGATGGGTGGACGCGCTGCCGAGGAGCTGGTGTTCCGCGAGCCGACGACGGGCGCGGTGTCCGACATCGAGCAGGCCACCAAGATCGCCCGCGCGATGGTCACGGAGTACGGGATGAGCGCCAAGCTCGGCGCGGTGCGTTACGGCACCGAGCACGGTGACCCGTTCCTCGGCCGGACCATGGGCACCCAGCCGGACTACAGCCACGAGGTGGCCCGCGACATCGACGACGAGGTGCGCAAGCTGATCGAGGCCGCGCACACCGAGGCGTGGGAGATCCTCACCGAGTACCGCGACGTGCTGGACACGCTGGCAGGAGAGCTGCTGGAGAAGGAGACGCTGCACCGCGCCGAGCTAGAGGGCATCTTCGCCAACGTGCGCAAGCGCCCGCGGCTGACACTATTCGACGACTTCGGTGGTCGCATTCCGTCGGACAAGCCGCCGATCAAGACGCCGGGCGAGCTCGCAATGGAGCGCGGTGAGCCGTGGCCGCAGCCGGTTCCCGAGCCGACCTTCAAGAAAGCCATCGCTGAGGCCAGCCAGGACTCAGCGACTGCCGACACCAGCGGCAACGGCAACGGTTCCAACGGCTCTCCGCAGCCGCAGCCTGTGCCCGCGACCACCCAGCCGGACTACGGCGCCCCGGCGGGCTGGCGGGCGCCGGGTTGGCCGCCCCAGCAGCCGCACGCTCAGTGGTATCCACCGCCGCAGGACCACGGCCCATCGAGCCCACAGGGCCAGTCACAATCGGACGGCGGACGCCAGCAGGATGAGGGGCCTGCCGGTCCGTCGAACCGCGGCTGACGAACGGAGGCGTTAATGGCCCAGCCGAATCCGCGTGTCTCGAGACTTGCAGTGTTCGACCGGGAGCGTGCCGAAGCCGCGATACGCGAGCTGCTGTACGCGATCGGGGAGGATCCGGACAGGCACGGCCTGACGGATACGCCCGCCCGGGTGGCGCGGGCCTACCACGAGATGTTCGCCGGGCTCTACACGGACCCGGACAGTGTTCTCGACACGACGTTCGACGAGCAGCACGACGAGCTCGTGCTGGTCAAGGAGATCCCGATGTACTCGACCTGCGAACACCACCTGGTGTCGTTTCACGGGGTCGCGCACGTCGGCTACATCCCGGGTGTCGAAGGCCGGGTGACCGGGCTGTCGAAGATCGCGCGTGTCGTCGACTTGTACGCCAAACGCCCACAGGTTCAGGAGCGGCTGACGGGGCAGATAGCCGACGCGCTGATGCGCAAGCTCGACCCGCGCGGGGTGATCGTCGTCGTGGAGGCCGAGCACCTGTGCATGGCGATGCGCGGTGTGCGCAAGCCGGGCGCGGTCACCACCACCTCGGCGGTGCGTGGCCAGTTCAAGACCGACAATGCATCGCGGGCCGAGGCGCTGGAACTGATCCTGCGGAAGTGAGCTTGACGCGCGTGCAGGTGATGGGGGTCGTCAACGTCACCGACGACTCCTTCTCCGACGGAGGCTTGTTCCTCGACCGCGACCGCGCCGTCGAACACGGGTTGGCGCTGGTGGCCGACGGGGCCGCGATCGTCGACGTGGGCGGTGAGTCCACCCGGCCGGGAGCCACCCGGGTGGACAGCCGGGTCGAAACCGATCGCGTCGTGCCCGTCGTCAAAGACCTTGCCGCACAAGGAATCACAGTCAGCATCGACACCACCCGGGCCGACGTCGCAGCCGCGGCGATCCACCACGGCGCACGGATGGTCAACGACGTGTCCGGAGGCCGGGCCGATCCGAAGATGGCGGGTGTGGTCGCCGACGCCGGTGTGCCATGGGTGCTGATGCACTGGCTGTCGGTCAGCGCGGAACGCCCTCACGAGGTTCCCGACTACGGTGACGTCGTCGCCACCGTCAAAACGGATTTGCTGCACAGCGTCGACGCCGCGACGTCGGCGGGCGTGGACCCGGCGCGCTTGATCATCGATCCCGGTCTGGGTTTCGCCAAGACGGCACAACACAATTGGACGCTCCTTCGAGCGCTGGCCGAACTCGTCGGCACCGGGATCCCGGTGCTCGTGGGCGCGTCGCGCAAGCGCTTTCTGGGGTCGCTGCTCGCCGACGCGCAGGGCCTGCGACCGCCGGGCGGCCGCGAGACCGCCACCGCGGTGATCTCCGCGCTGGCCGCCTGGCATGGGGTGTGGGGAGTGCGTGTGCATGACGTCCGCGCGACCGTTGATGCGTTGAAGGTAGTCGAGGCATGGGTGGGCTGCCGCGGTGACTGATCGGATCGAGTTGCGGGGCTTGACCGTTCACGGTCACCACGGAGTGTTCGAGCACGAGCGGCGAGATGGCCAGGACTTCATAGTCGACATCACGCTGTGGCTCGACCTGAAGCCGGCCGGCGACAGCGACGACCTCGCCGACACGGTGGACTACGGAGAGCTGGCTAAGCAGGCAGCCGAGATCGTGGCCGGGCGCCCCAGGAATCTGATCGAAGCAGTCGCCGCGGACATCGCCGACGACGTGATGCGCGACCAGCGGGTGCAGGCCGCCGAGGTGACCATCCACAAGCCGCAGGCGCCAATTCCATTGGATTTCAACGATGTTGCCGTGGTCGCGCGGAGGTCGCGACGGTGACGAGGGCGGTCCTGTCGATCGGCTCGAACCTCGGCGACCGGCTGGCCCGGCTGCAGTCGGCGGTCGATGGATTGGGCGACGTCGTGGTCGCGGTGTCGCCGGTGTACGAGACGGTGCCGTGGGGCGGGGTGGAACAGGGCTCGTTCCTCAACGCGGTCGTCATCGCCGACGACCCCGGCCTCGACGGCCATGGCTGGCTGCGCCTGTCCCACAAATTAGAGAACGCCGCTGAGCGCGTGCGCGGTGAGCGCTGGGGCCCGCGAACCCTCGACGTCGACGTGATCAGCTGTGCAGCCGACGACCAAGAAG
This sequence comes from Candidatus Sericytochromatia bacterium, assembly GCA_050262635.1. Taxonomy (GTDB): domain Bacteria; phylum Actinomycetota; class Actinomycetes; order Mycobacteriales; family Mycobacteriaceae; genus Mycobacterium. The sequence goes on from JBLNEK010000007.1 coordinate 5,002, forward strand.
TGATCGTCCGCGACCCGGAACTGACCTTGCCGCACCCGATGGCGCATCTGCGTGCCTTCGTCCTCGTGCCGTGGCTCGACATCGACCCCGAGGCCAGCCTTACCGTCGCCGACATCCCCACCCCGGTGACCCGGCTGCTCGACGACATCGAGCCCGTCGACAAGGCCGGCGTGATGCGTACCGACCTGACGTTGCGGGCGGGGAAGTGACATGGGGCCGACCCGTAAGCGTGACCTGACGGCCGCGGTGGTCGCCGTCGCGCTGGCCGGCTACTTCGTCACTGCGGCGGTCTATCCCGGCTGGTTTCCCCCGATCACTATCTGGACCGGGCTGTCCCTGCTGGGCATCGCGGTGGTCGAGGCCGTGTGGGGCCGCCACGTCCGGGCGAAGATCAACGACGGGATGATCGGCGACGGCGGCGGCCGGCTCCATCCGCTGGCGGTGGCGCGCACGGTGATGATCGCGAAGGCCTCGGCATGGGTCGGGGCGCTGATGCTCGGATGGTGGGTCGGTGTGCTGGCGTATCTGGTGACCGACCGCGAGCTGAGGGTGGCCGTCAGCGATACTCCCGGCGCCGCGGTGGCGGCGGCCAGCGCGCTCGCGCTCGTCGTCGCGGCGCTGTGGCTTCAGCATTGCTGCGAGAAGCCCGAAGAGCCGCCCGATAGCGCCGACGCGACCCCCGATTAGAATCGCCGGGCGCCCTCGACACGCGACGTGACCTCGGCGGGTACAGTTCCGCGCATGACCGATCTGAGCCGCGGCGTCCGGTCACGGCGCAGCGGCCGCAGGCCGGGTTGGCTGCTCTTGTCGGTGTTGCTAGTCCTGGCCATTTCGGCCAGCTCCGCGCTGGTGTTCACCGAACGCGTCGAGCTGCTGAAGCTCGCCGTCATCTTGTCGCTGTGGGCGGCTGCGACGGCGGCGTTTGTCTCGTTGATCTACCGCAAACAGGCCGACCTGGATCGGGCCAAGGCGCGGGACCTCAAGCTGGTCTACGACCTCCAGCTGGACCGGGAGATCTCCGCGCGCCGCGAGTACGAACTCGAAGTGGAGTCGCAGCTGCGCCGCGAGCTGGCCTCCGAGCTGCGGGCACAGGCGGCCGAGGAGGTCGCCGAGCTGCGCGCCGAGCTCGCGGCGTTGCGTACCAACCTCGAGATCTTGTTCGACGCGGACCTGTCGCATCGGCCGGCCATCGAGCCGGAGCGGACGACGGTGCGGGCCTACAGCGACTGGGAGCGCGACGCCGAGGTCACCGACCCGGGCCGCAACATTCCCCGGTTCGTGGAGTCCACTCCGCATCAGCACGTCGATGAGGATTCCGAGAACGCGATCATCGACGTGCCCGAAGAGCCCCCCGAGGAACCCGAGGAAGAGGCACCGGTCGCGACGGAGGCGCCCGAACAAGCGTGGACGCCGCCGGAGCCGGTGTGGACTCCACCGGAGCCCGAACCGGCGCGACCCACCGAGCAGCCGGTGCCGTCCGGTCGTCACGGACTTCGAACCGACAGCGAGTGGCAGCCTGCTCCTGCCGAAGGGCAGTGGGTACCGCCGGGCGCGCCGGGCAGCAACTGGGTGTCCACTAACGGCGCGTCGGCGCCGCCGCAACCGGCTCCGCCCGAGGTTCCGCAGCCCGTCCCCGCCGAGGCCGGCCACGCGCGCCATGCCAACCCTGTTGAGCCGGCGGGCGGGCCGGCTCACGCCGGATGGGGGTATCAGCCCGTTCCCGCTGCGAACGCGGCCGACAGCATCGGCCACGCCGCACCTCAAGAGCATGAGCCCGCGGCCAGGCACGGCGCGCACGAGGAGTCCCACGGCGAAGGCCAGCACGGCGAGGGACAGGGTCAGTCGGTGGCGGAGCTGTTGGCCCGGCTGCAGGCCGGCGGAGGTCCCACCGGGGGCGGCCGTCGGCGGCGGCGCGACGGCTAAGCTAATCTGGTATCGACCGTCCGGTACCCGCCTGGCAGGACCGGAACGAAGTTTCGACACATTTTGCGAGGTCGTCTGCGATGGAGCAGTCCCGCCCTGGCGGGTGGAGTTCGGCCGACGGACTGCGCCCTGCTCGGTTGTCGATCGGAATCATCTCCGCCGGCCGGGTCGGCTCCGCGCTTGGCGCAGCGCTCGAGCGCGCGGGCCATGTCGTCGTTGCATGCAGCGCCGTCTCGCACGCGTCCAGGCAACGGGCCCGACGGCGGCTTCCGGACAGCCTCGTTCTTCCCGCCGACGAGGTCGCCGCTCGCAGCGAACTGGTGCTGCTGGCCGTGCCCGACGCCGACCTTCCCAGCGTGGTATCGGGCCTGGCCGCCACTCGTGCCGTGCGGCCCGGCGCCATCGTTGTGCACACGTCCGGCGCGAACGGCGTCGGCGTGCTGGCGCCCCTGACCGAGCTGGGCTGCCTGCCGCTGGCCGTCCACCCGGCGATGACGTTCACCGGCTCTGACGAAGACATCGCCCGGTTGCCGGACACCTGCTTCGGCATCACCGCCGCCGACGACGTCGGCTACGCGATCGGCCAGTCACTGGTCCTGGAGATCGGCGGCGAACCGTTTCGGGTGCGTGAAGACGCCCGCACGCTTTACCACGCTGCTCTCGCCCACGCCAGCAATCACGTGGTCACCGTGGTCGCCGACGCGCTCGAGGCGCTGCGCGCTGCGCTGCGGGGCCAGGTGGGGGTGCCTCCCACTAGCGGGGGATTGCTCTTCGGTCAGCAACTCGTCGACGACGCACCGGGCGGCATCGCCGAACGGGTGCTCGCTCCGCTGATCCGAGCAGCGGTCGAGAACACGCTGCAGCGCGGCCAGGCGGCCCTGACCGGTCCGGTCGCGCGCGGTGACGCCGACGCGGTCCTCGCCCATCTGCGGGCGCTCACGGAGGTCGACCCTGCCCTCGCCCAGGCGTACCGGATCAACTCGTTGCGCACGGCGCAGCGCGCCCATGCGCCCGTCGAAGTGTTTGCCGCGCTTGGTGATTCACCGGATCGGGCGGACCGATGAGCGCTTGCGCGAAGAGGAAAAGGCGCTGCGGTGAAAACTGACCTGCCGAAGAAGTTCCATCCCGGCGACCTGAACGTCTACGAAACGCCGAAGGCGGTCGCGGAGGTGACCCGCGCGCTGCGCCACGCCGGGCGTCGGATCATGCTGGTGCCGACCATGGGGGCGCTTCACGACGGACACTGCGCGCTGATCCGGGCCGCCAAGCGGGTGCCTGGTTCGGTGATCGTGGTGTCGATCTTTGTGAACCCGCTGCAGTTCGGCGCTGGCGAGGACCTCGAGCGCTACCCCCGCACGATGGACGCCGATCTGGACCTACTGCGCGCCGAAGGCGTCGAGGTCGTGTTCGCCCCCAGTGTCGACGCGATGTATCCCGACGGGCCGCGCACCTCGGTCCAGCCGGGCCCGCTCGGGGCAGAGCTCGAAGGGTTCACCCGCCCCACGCATTTTGCGGGGATGCTGACCGTGGTGCTGAAGTTGCTGAACATCGTGGGACCCGACCGGGTGTTCTTCGGCGAGAAGGACTACCAGCAACTGGTTTTGGTGCGGCAGATGGTCGCGGACCTCAACCTTGACGTCCGGGCTGTCGGGGTGCCCATCGTGCGGGAGGCAGACGGGCTTGCCCTGTCGTCGCGCAATCGCTACCTGACGTCGAGCGAACGCGAACTCGCCGGCGCGCTCTCGGCGGCGCTGCTGGCCGGCATGTACGCAGCACCTGGCGGAGCCGAGGCCGCACTGGACGCTGCCCGCGCGGTGCTCGCGGAGGTGCCCGCGCTCAGGGTGGACTATCTCGACATCCGCGGACCGGCACTGGAACCTGCGCCAGCCAGCGGCCCGGGCCGCCTGCTCGTTGCGGCACGCCTCGGCGACACCCGGCTCATCGACAACATCGCCCTCGACATCGGCGGCACCGGCGGACATTCCCGTGACGGCGCCGAAGAACACCACGAACTCCCTTGGAGGAACTGATGTTACGCACCATGCTGAAGTCAAAGATCCACCGCGCCACTGTGACCGAGGCCAACTTGCACTACGTCGGATCGGTCACCATCGACGCAGATCTGATGGACGCCGCGGACCTGCTCGAAGGCGAGCAGGTGACGATCGTCGACGTCACCAACGGCGCACGCCTGGTCACATACGCAATCACAGGTGAGCGCGGCAGCGGTGTCATCGGCATCAACGGCGCGGCGGCACACCTCGTGCATCCCGGCGACATCGTGATCCTGATCGCGTACGGGACGATGACCGACGCCGAAGCGCGCGAGTACAAGCCGCGAGTGGTGTTCGTGGGTGCCGACAATAGGGAGGTCGACCTCTGTGACGACCCGGCCTTCGTGCCGGAGGGTTTCGAACTGGTCTCCTCGAGATAGCCATGCTGCTCGCCATCGACGTCCGCAACACCCACACGGTGGTAGGTCTGATCACCGGGTCCGGCGGCCACTCGAAAGTCGCCCAGCACTGGCGCATTCGCACCGAGCCGGAGGCCACGTCCGACGAAATGGCGCTGACCATCGACGGGCTGATCGGTGACGACTCCGAACGGCTCACCGGTGCGGCCGGCCTCTCGACGGTGCCGTCGGTGCTGCACGAGCTGCGAGAGATGCTCGACCAGTACTGGCCACAGGTCCCGCACGTGCTGATCGAGCCCGGTGTGCGCACCGGGATCCCGCTACTCGTGGACAACCCGAAGGAGGTCGGCGCCGACAGGATCGTGAACTGCCTTGCCGCCTACCAGAAGTACGGCACGGCTGCGATCGTCGTCGACTTCGGCTCGTCGATTTGCGTCGACGTGGTGTCGGCCAAGGGCGAATTCCTCGGTGGCGCAATCGCTCCCGGCGTCGAAGTGTCGTCCGATGCCGCCGCTGCGCGCTCGGCGGCGCTGCGCCGCGTGGAACTTACCCGCCCGCGCAGCGTCGTCGGCAAGAACACCGTCGAGTGCATGCAGGCCGGAGCGGTGTTCGGGTTCGCCGGGTTGGTCGACGGGCTGGTTCAGCGGATCCGCGACGACGTCGACGGATTCGCCGGTGACGATGTCACCGTGGTCGCTACGGGCCACATCGCACCGTTGCTGCTGCCGGCAATGCACGCGGTGCAGCGCTACGACCGTGACCTGACGCTGGACGGCCTGCGGCTCGTCTTCGAGCGGAACCGCGACAGCCACCGGGGAAAGCTCCGACAAGCACGATAATCCGGTACGCACGTCCCGGATTTCTTCGCGCCAGCACCAGACTTTGATTGCTGGGGGGCGGTTGTGCAAAACGCCGTTCCGGCGTAAACGTGCCTGTTAATCTCCGGCCGATGCGATCTGGCGAACACGCGATAGTTGCGGCGACATGCGTCCGGCATGCACGTCGTTGCTGGTGAGCCAGGGTAGGGGTATGCAGTCACCGAGACCCGGGAGAACGGACGGGCGCACTGATTCTTGGCGCCCAGCAGTGGCGTACGACAAGGGTGGCGACCAGCTGCTCGAAACCACGGTTGGACCAACTCCGCAAAGGCTGAATATGAATCGCCTGACACCGAAAGCGCAACGCACTCATCGACGTCTCTCCCTTCGACCGTCACTCTCGGCGTCGCTCGCGGCGGTCGCCGCAGCGGCCCTCTTCGCATCTGTCGTGACGGGGTGCGGGAACGAATCCAAGACCTCAGAGTCGTCGACCACGACGGGAGCATCCGGCACCTCTTCTGCCACCGCCACCGCGACGTCCGGCGCGCCTGCGCAGCCGCAGGCTTCGCAGGTCATCAAAGAGGCGGCGCGGACGACGCAAACACTGCAGTCCGTCCACATCGTCTTGACCGCAACCAATCTCACGAAGCTTCCGGTGTCAAGCGTCGACGCCGATGTCACCAACCAGCCGCAGGGCATCGGCCGTGCCATCGGGACCGCCAAGTTCCGGCCGGCGCCCGACCAGCCGTTCGTCGACACTGCGTTCCTTGTCACGGACAAGACCTTCTACACGAAGGATCCCGAGGGCAAGTACGTCGTGCGCGGGCCTGCGGACAAGATCTATGACCCGGGCATCATCCTCGACAAGGACATGGGGCTGGCCAACGTCATCGAGAATGTGGAGGACCCGAAGGTCGAGACGCGGGAGACCGTCAACGGCGTCGCCGTCGTGAAGGTGTCGGGAACCATCGACGCCGCGACCATCGATCCGGTGGTGCCGACTCTCGGACAAGGGGGTGGCCAGTTGCCGATCACTCTGTGGATCGCCGACGTGTTCCCTTCCGGGACAGCCACGCCCACCACATCGCTTGCGTCGGAAGCGCCCTCGCCCGGCACCGGACCCAACCTCGTCCGGTTCGTGGTCAACAAAGACCAGGGCTCGGTCGACGTCACGCTGTCGAATTGGGCCAAGCCCGTCGACATCCCCAGCCCGACGGGTTAAGGCACGAGCGTGATCTGCGGGTCGGAAACCAGCCGGGGCCTGCCACATGGCAGCCGGCACCCTCGGCCGGTGCTCGGCTGGTTTCCGTCCGCAGATTGGCTCCCCCGGGACCCGCGCAGGGCGATGGTCCGCCAATGCTGCTGGCTTGAGCGGTGATTCGTGAAACCCGCCGGGCTGCGCAGGCTTTCTGGTCCGAGTGCGGCTGAGCGCGCCGACTGTCCGGCACGCCGAGTTCTCCAGCTGACACCCTCATCTGCCTGCGCTGGGCTTACGGCCTGTTCACGCCTCGTGACGGAGCCAGTGGATGACGTCAAGGATCCGTTGAGAATCCGCCAAGGCGCTGATCCGAGGCTTGGCACAACCCGCAGGAGCACTGCGCACGCCAGATGACCCATTTCCAACCCGGAGGAACGAGATGACCAGCGACCTCACCGAAGTGCGGGAGGGGCCCGCCCCGCGCCCCCCACACCCGCTCGGTGGACCTCCGCCGCTGTCGAACGTGTGGGTGTATAACGGCAAGGCCTACGACCTGAGCGACTGGATCGGCAAGCACCCCGGCGGGGCATTTTTCATCGGCCGGACGAAGAACCGCGATATCACGTCGATCGTGGGCTCCTACCACCGCAATCCGGAGGCCATCGAGAAGATCCTGCAGCGGTACGCGCTCGGCCGCGACGCCACACCGCGCGACATCCACCCGAAGAACAACGCTCCGGCGTTTCTGTTCAAGCAAGACTTCAACAGCTGGGACGACACCCCGAAGTACCGGTTCGACGACAAGACCGATCTGCTGCACCGCGTCAAAGCCCGTCTGAGGGAACCCCGGCTCGCGGCGCGGATCAAGAAGATGGACAGGGCGTTCGACGTCGTCGTCGCGCTGTTGTTCGTCACCTACTTCGCGGTCCAGGCTCTGCTGCTGGGCATGCCGGCGTGGATGCCGTTGCCGCTCTTTGTGATTGCGATGGTCGTTGTGCGCAGCTCCCTTGTCGGGCTCGGCCACTACGTGATCCACCGTGCGCAGAAGGGCATGACCAGGGTGCTGTCGAGTTCCTTCGACCTGAACTATCAGGCGCTGGGACTTGTTGTTGCCGACGGGCATACGCTGCTGCACCACCCGCACACCCAAAGTGAAGTCGACATCAAGAACGTCTTCACCATGATGATGCGGCTGCCGCGGCTATATCGGATCCCGGCGCACACGATTCACAAGCTCGGTCATCTGCTCACCGGAATGCCCATCCGAGTCGCCGACGTCGTCAGGATCACCCACAAGGTGGGCGTCGACGAACTGTACGGGAACTGGCGCAACGCATTTGCGCATTTCAGCGGTTCGGTGTTCGTACGGCTGCTGCTGATCGGGGAGATGGCCGCTTCCCTGATCGCCGGTGACATCTGGGCCTGGACACTGCAATTCGTCGTGACGTTGTGGATCAGCACGTTCTTGATCGTGGCTAGCCACGACTTCGAAGAGGAAGTCGACGACGTGCCGGCCGCCACGACCCAAGACTGGGGTGTGCACCAGGTCGAGGAGGCCTACGACCTGAAGGTGATCGGCAACCGCTATGTCGACTGCGTCCTGTCGGCGGGGCTGAGCTCGCACCGTATGTGCTGCCGTACCAGCGCAGCGGATTCGCCAACATTGCGACCGAGGACGCGCTTCGCGAGGAAGCCGCGAAGTTCGGTGTCGCGTGGCAGCGCCGCAAGAGCTTCTTCACCGATCGGCTGCCGAAGCTGTGCGGTACCTATCTTCTGTCCCGGTCGCGCCAAGCCGAGGAACGGAATTGGGGTTTCGTCCGCGAGCACTGCTCACCGGCGGCGTGGAAGACCAGCATCAGTTACGCGGCCGGGAGATTCGCAGGGCTCGGTTCGGTGTGAGGGGGACTGGCGTGACGGTTGTTTCGGAGGAGAACGGCACGCGGGGGGCGGCCGACGAGTTGGCTGCGGGTCTTGCGCAACTGCCGCCGGCGCCGCCGACGACGGTGGCGGTGATCGAAAGCATCGCGACCGGCACGCCGAGCGCAGTGGCGGATCAGCGCGAGGCTGCCGATCGGGTCGCCTCGCTGTTCGTGGAAGATCCCGAGCAGCGCGCGCGCATCGCGCGGGTGTATCAGAAAACCCGGGGTCGACACCCGGCGGCTGGCGGTGGATCCGATGGACCCGGAGTTCGACGCGTTCCGCCGGCAACCGGCCACGGTGCGCGACCGGATGAACCTGTTTTACGAGCACGCGACGCCGTTGGCGGTCGACGTGGCCGGCCGTGCGCTGGCGGATCACGCGCCAGCGCGCATCGGCCTGTTGGTGTTCGTGACCAGTACCGGGTTAATCGCGCCCGGCGTGGACGTGGCAATCGTCAAGCACCTGGGGTTGCCGCCGTCCGTGTCACGTCCGGTGATCAACTTCATGGGATGTGCGGCCGCGATGAACGGCATCAGGGCCGCAGCGGACTTTGTGCGCGCTCA
>JBLNEK010000008.1:0-10972 GCA_050262635.1 Candidatus Sericytochromatia bacterium
ATAATGCGGCGGGGAACAGTCGGGCGATGCGTCAGTCGCCGAGACGTTCTCGACTTATGTCGAGCAGCGCGTGCGGCGTTGCGCGGTCAGGGGATAGTGACAGGGAGGTCGGGCCCCGTGAACGTGAACGTCTCCATACAGCCCGTTGCCGTGGCCGCCGTGAAGGTGAGGATCAACGCGAGAACGAGTTTGTACTTCAGACCAGACATTGCCGCTCCATTCATCTGAGGGGAAATGTGCTCCGCTCGGGGCAGGATCGAATGCTACGCCCCGGCATTGCGAAAAGGCGATAAATCGTCAGAATTCTGCACGCGATTTCTAGGCCGTCGGGCCTCACGCTATCGCATTGCCTACGCTTTCATCCTGGCTGAATTGTGGCGGTTTCGACGTCTGGTGAGGCACATCATCCTGGCAGGCAGCGTTGCATTTTCCGAGCTCCTCGAAGGATTACGACATGTTCCGGACGGCGAAATTCACGCTGGTTCTTCCGTTGAACGATATCTGATCTTGAATACGCAAGAATTTCGCCCCAGCGGGTTTCGTCTTTATGGATGTGTCAGCAAACTCCGTGGCGTATTGACAGGAGGCGATGAAAAGCGCAGACGTAATGTAGCGCCTAACGATTACGCACACAATGCCGAATGAAGTATCAGTCGCCGAGGCTGTCCCGCAGCCGCTCGGCCGCCGCCAGGTAATCTTCAGCGAATTCATACACGACCTGTCGCGCGGGTTTGACGGAGTTCATCAACCCCACACCCTGACCCACCCAGTAGGTGGCCAAACCACGCGCGCCTTCGTCGCCGCTAGCGGCCAGCGTGTCGATCCGGCGCAGCACCGGCTCGCTGATCATCGACTGCAGTGGCATCGGCAATGGTCGAGGCCCTTGCCCGGACTCCCACGCCTCGGTCCAGTCGGACTTCAGCTGCCGCGTCGGCTTGCCGGTCCGGCACGTCGACCGAACCGTGTCCCGTGACGTCGCCGTCAGCATCCGCTGCTTCGTGTACGGGGCGGTCTCGGCTTCCTCGGTGGTCAGCCACACCGAACCGGTCCACGCGCCCGCCGCACCCATCGCCACCGCGGCCGCCATCTGTCGGCCGGTCACGATCCCGCCCGCCGCCAGAACGGGAACCGGCCTGATGGATTCGATCGCTTCGATGACTTCGGGCACCAGCACCATCGTCGTCACCTCGCCGCAGTGGCCGCCGGCTTCCGTGCCGGCCGCGACGACGATGTCGACGCCCGCCTCGACGTGCCTGACGGCATGCTCCTTGGCACCCGCCAGCGCAGCAACAGGAACACCGTGCGACTTGCCGGCATCCAGCATCGACTGCGGCGGCCGGCCCAGCGCGTTCGCGATCAGCTTGATCGGGTGCTTGAACGCGACCTCCATCAGGCTCTCGCCGGCATCATCGGTGGTCGCCACCCGCGGCACCCTGGTAGGGGCAGGCCCGATGCCGTGGTCGGCCAACAAGGTGTCGACGTAGGCGCGGTACTCCGCCGGGATCATGTCGGCGAACTGCTCGGAGCTCAGCCGCTGCCCCTTGCCGACCGACGTCTCCGGCACGATGAGGTCCACGCCAAACGGCTTGCCGCGGACCTCCGACTCGATCCAGTTGAGCTCCCGCTCAAGCTGTTCGGGGGTGAGCGTCACCGCCCCGAGCACCCCGAATCCGCCTGCGTTGGTGACGGCGGCGACCACGTCGCGGCAATGGCTGAACGCAAGCAACGGAATGTCGATGCCCAGCATGTCGCAGATCGCAGTCTTCATGGCCCGCTCCTCCGGTCGCGAATGTCCACTTAATACACGGTATTTGCCGGCGGCCTGGCAGCGTGGATTAAGTGCACATTCGTCGAAGTCAGGCGTCCGAGTACGACAGTGGCCGGCGGCGCAACTTGCGACCCGTCACCACCCGCCCGGCGATCGTCAGCAGCTTGACCATGCCCTTGTAGGTGGACGGGTTGAACAGCGTGGGCCAGGTCGTCTGAACCAGGTGCTCGGACAGCGGCCGGCCGGCGAACCGGTCGCGCAGCCAGCGCAGCGTCATCGGCGCCGACATCGGGTGCAACAGCATGTGTTCGCTGAAGTTGTCCCGGTGGTAAGTCACCGACGCACCGCCGGCCCGATAGGCCTCGGTCAGCTCGTCGATGTCGTCGACGGACACGATCGTGTCGTGCACCGCCTGCACGATGAGCACGGGACGGCTGGGCGCCGCGGTGCCGAGCTTGATGTCATCGAACACGCACTGCACCTCGGGCTCGGCCAGGATGTCCTCTAATGGACGGTCGACGTAGGCGTCGATGTCCTTATTCATCAAACGAATCACCGCGGCGACAGTCGTCATCTTTTCGGAAGACTTCAGTAGCGCATGGCCCTCGGCGGTGGCGTGCCGCTCGATGACCGTCCGCAGCTCGGGATAGATGTGCGAAAGAGCGGCGATCACCATCGTCGGAAGCCCGGCATAAAACGAGCCGTTCAGCCGCTTGAACGCGTGCCCGAGGTTGCCGACCGGCGACCCGAGCACCGCGCCGACGATGTTGAGCTCGGGCGCGTAGTCCGCACACGTCTCCGCAGCCCATGCCGTCGCCAGGCCGCCGCCCGAGTAACCCCACAGGCCGATCGGGGAGTCGGCCGAGATGCCGAGCCGCTCGCAGCTGGTTGCGGCGCGCAGCCCGTCGAGGATGCGGTAGCCGGGCTCGTAGGGCGCGCCCCACATGCCGTGCGTGCCCTCGTGGTCGGGCACCGATACCGCCCAGCCCTCGGCCAGCGCGGCGGCGATCAGCAGAAACTCGAACTGCGCCAACGCACCGGGGGCGAACGCTCCGCGGCGCATCGCATACGAAGGGAAGCAACGTGACGTGACGGCGTCGATCGCGCACTGGTACGACACGATCGGGCATACGTTTTCAGGGCCGCGCTCGGTGGGCACCAGCACCGTCGTCACCGAAGCTTCCGGAGCGCCGTTGCGGTCGCTGCTGCGGTACAGCAGCTGCGTCGCGAAGAACTTCTGCGGGACGAACCCGAGGAATCCCAGTTCGACGTCGCGTGTCCGCAGCACGGTGCCCGGCGCGGCATGCTCGAAGCCCGGGGGCGGTTCGTAGAACGGGTCACGGTGTGGCAGTACCGGTCGGTTCCGTCGCAGCTCTTCGTGCGGGACAGCGCCGATCCAATCTGCACCAGCGGCGCGAGCCAGGCCGGCTGAGTCCATGCGAACACTCCTTCGTGGTCAACCCGCGAGGCTACTTAAGGAAGCTATGAGAATCCAGTCGACACTCACCCGGGAGGGCGCAGTGCGGCGAACTCGTCGGTCACGCGGTACTGCGAATCGGTGAACCGATACAGCGCGGCGGGCCGGCCACCGCTGCGGCCGCTGCGGGCGATCGTGCCGGTGCGGGTGATCACGTTGCGACGGGCCAGCACCCGCTGCAGGTTCGTGGCATCGACCTGGTAGCCCAGCGCGGCACTATAGATGTCGCGCAGCGTAGACAGCGCAAACTCCTTCGGCGCCAGGGCAAATCCGATATTGGTGTAGGACATTTTGGCGACGAGCCGGCTGTGCGCGTGGGTGACCATCGGTCCGTGGTCAAACGCCATCGGCGGCAGTGCGTCGACCGGGTGCCAGCGAGTGTCCGACGGCAATACCGGCGACGCGGGGGAGGGCACCAGCCCGAGGAACGTCGACGCGATGGTCCGCGCCCCCGGCACACGGGAGGGGTCGGAGAACACAGCCAGCTGCTCCAGGTGAGCGATCTCACGGACGTCCACCTTCTCGGCCAGTTGACGACGAATTGAACTGGTCATGTCTTCGTCGTTGCGCAGCCGTCCGCCGGGCAATGACCAGGCGCCACGCTGGGGATTCATCGCGCGCTCCCACAACAGCACGTTGAGCTGGGGCTTGGGTGTGCCCAGGTGACGAACCTGGAACACCACGGCGAGGACCTCGTGCCCGGTGCTAGTATGAGGCATGTTTTCGATTATAAGTCGAAAACCTATTTGAAGGAGGCGGCTATGACGGTCCTGGACGAAGGTGTCTACACCGGCGTCGTGGCGGACGCAGAGTGGGCCGCAGAAGTGCGCCGGCTCGCGGAGTTGCGCAACGCGACGATCCTCGCTCACAACTATCAGGTCCCGGCGATCCAAGATGTCGCCGACCACGTCGGTGACTCGCTGGCCCTGTCGCGGATCGCCGCCGAGGTGCCCGAGCAGACGATCGTGTTCTGCGGCGTGCACTTCATGGCCGAGACCGCCAAGATCCTCAGCCCGGAGAAGACCGTGCTGATCCCCGACGAACGCGCAGGCTGCTCGCTGGCCGACTCGATCACCGCCGAAGACCTTGCCGCGTGGAAGGCCGAGCATCCGGGCGCGGTCGTGGTGTCCTACGTCAACACCACCGCCGCGGTCAAGGCACTCACCGACATCTGCTGCACCTCCGCGAACGCGGTCGACGTCGTCGCCTCCATCCCCGAGGACCGGGAGGTGCTGTTCTGCCCCGACCAGTTCCTCGGTGCGCACGTGCGCAGGGTGACCGGTCGCAAGAACCTGCACGTCTGGGCCGGCGAATGCCACGTTCACGCAGGCATCAACGGAGACGAACTCGCCGACCAGGCCCGCTCGCACCCCGATGCCGAGCTGTACGTGCACCCCGAATGCGGATGCGCGACGTCGGCGCTGTACCTCGCCGGGGAGGGAGCGGTGCCAGCGGAGCGGGTGAAGATCCTGTCCACCGGCGGCATGCTCGACGCCGCACGCGCCACACGGGCCCGGCAGGTGCTCGTCGCCACGGAGGTCGGCATGTTGCACCAGTTGCGCCGGGCCGCACCGGAAGTCGACTTCCGGGCGGTCAACGACCGGGCGTCGTGCAAGTTCATGAAGATGATCACCCCGGCCGCGCTGCTGCGCTGTCTAACTGAAGGCGCCGACGAAGTCGACGTCGATCCGGAAACCGCGCGGCTGGCGCGGCGCAGCGTGCAACGGATGATCGAGATCGGCCAGCCTGGCGGCGGCGAATGAGCTGGCAGGACCGCGCCGACGTCGTTGTCATCGGCACCGGCGTCGCGGGCTTGGCCGCGGCGATCGCCGCGCACCGGCAGGGCGCGCGGGTAATGGTGCTGAGCAAAACCTCCGACACGGCAACGTTTTACGCGCAGGGCGGCATCGCCGTGGTGCTGCCCCGCACCGACGACTCCATCGACGCACACGTCGATGACACGGTGGCGGCCGGCGGTGGGTTGTGCGACCGGGACGCCGTGCGATCGATCGTCGTCGACGGCTATCGGGCGGTCACCGACTTGGTGTCCAACGGCGCGCGTTTCGACGAATCAGCGCCCGGGCACTGGGCATTGACCCGCGAAGGCGGGCACTCCCGGCGGCGCATCATCCACGCCGGCGGCGATGCGACGGGCGCCGAGGTGCAGCGCACGCTCAACCACGCAGCCACGACGTTCGACATCCGCCGCAACCACGTTGCGCGGCAATTGCTTTTCGACGATCACGGAATCACCGGCGTCGAGGTGATCAACGCCGACGGCATCGGTATTGTGCACGCGCCCGCCGTGATCCTGGCGACCGGTGGGCTGGGCCATCTGTACCGCGCCACCACAAACCCGGAAGGGTCGACGGGCGACGGCATCGCCCTGGCACTAGAAGCCGGTGTGCCGGTGAGCGACATCGAGTTCGTCCAGTTCCACCCGACCATGCTGTACGACAGCCGAAGTGCCGGGCGCAGGCCTCTGATCACCGAAGCCCTGCGCGGTGAAGGCGCGAAACTGGTTGACGCGCAGGGCGATGCGGTGACACGGGGGGTGCATCCGATGGGCGACCTCGCCCCACGCGACGTGGTGGCCGCCGCCATCGAAGCGCGGTTGCGCTCGACCGGAGATGCTTTCGTCTATCTCGACGCGCGGCCGATCCCCGACCTTGCGCGGCGGTTCCCGACGGTGACGCAGGCCTGCCGCGCCGCAGGCATCGATCCGGTGCATGACCTTATTCCCGTCGTGCCGGGCGCGCATTACAGCTGCGGCGGGGTGGTCACCGACGTTCACGGGCGCACGGATCTGGCCGGGTTGTTCGCGGCCGGTGAGGTCGCGCGGACCGGAATGCACGGCGCCAACAGGTTGGCGTCCAACAGCCTCCTCGAAGGTCTGGTGGTGGGTGCCCGCGCGGGGCGGGCGGCCGCCGCGCAGTCGCGCACCCGCGGGCCGGTGAGTGCGCGCTTGGAGGACCAACCCATGCGAACCGCATTGCCGCGGAACGAACTTCAGCAGGCAATGAGTGCGCGCGCCTCAGTGGTGCGCGATAGCGACGGGCTCACCGAGCTCGACGAGCTGCTGGCTTCCGCTCCGGTACGGGAGGTCCGCAGCCGGGCCGACGTCGAGGACGTCGCTCTGACTCTGACCGCCCGCGCGGTCGCAGCGGGAGCTCTGGCGCGCACCGAAACTCGAGGATGCCACCATCGCGCCGACTACCCGGATTCGGATCCTGCTCAGGCCCACAGCAACACTGTGCGGTTGGCCGATGGGCGTGTCGTAAGCCAAGCTCCCGCCGGGGCTTGCTGCTGATGCGTCTCGACGAACACGAGGTGGGTGAAGCGCGCGCGGTGATCCGCCGTGCTCTCGACGAAGACCTGCGCTACGGGCCGGACGTAACTACTGAGGCGACAGTGCCGGCCGATGCTAGGACAACCGCGGCGCTGGTCAGCCGCGAACCTGGCGTCGTCGCCGGCTGCGACGTCGCGCTGCTTGTGCTTGATGAGGTCTTGGGTATGGGCGGCTACCAGGTGCTCGACCGGGTTGCCGACGGAGATTCCGTCGGCGGCGGGAGCGTGGTGCTGCGGGTCGAGGGCCCGACGAGAGGGTTGTTGACAGCCGAGCGGACACTGCTGAACCTGGTCTGCCATCTGTCGGGTGTGGCGACCGCGACGCGGCAGTGGGTCGACGCGATCGCGGGCACCCAAACGGTCATTCGCGACACGCGTAAGACGCTGCCTGGCCTGCGAGCGCTGCAGAAGTACGCGGTGCGCGTTGGCGGCGGACGGAACCACCGCATGGGACTCGGGGATGCCGCGCTGATCAAGGACAACCATGTGGCTGCGGCGGGCTCGGTGGTCGCGGCGCTGCGCGCGGTGAGCGTCGCCGCGCCCGGCCTGCCGTGCGAGGTCGAAGTGGACTCGCTGGAGCAGCTCGACGAGGTGCTCGCCGAGCCCGTGGAACTCGTGCTGCTCGACAACTTCAAGGTCTGGCAAGCGCAGATCGCCGTGCAGCGGCGAAACAGCCATGCGCCCGGTGTGAAACTGGAAGCCTCTGGGGGGCTGTCGCTGGAAAACGCCCACGAGTACGCGACAACCGGAGTCGACTACCTCGCCGTCGGTGCGCTCACCCATTCAGTGCGGGTCCTCGACATCGGGCTCGATCTGTAGCGCCCTGCCCCGAACGTGCGGTTTTGTACGCGACACGCGGAACCGGCCGTACGAATTCGCGATCTGGGCCGGGGCCTACCGCTGCCTCACAGAACAGGCGTCTGTAGCCCCTACGCCGTGACCATCCCGTGCTCCACATCGGCCGCCACCTTTAAATGGACCAATCCCGACACCGCGCCGACTTAGGCTTCCTGTCGTGCAGTTGTCGTGGCCACTCATCGGCCGCTCCGAGGAGATGCGGGCCATCGAATCCGCGATCTTCGCATCCGACGTCTCGGGGATCGTGATTCACGGACCCGCAGGGGTGGGGAAGAGCCGGATCGCTCGAGAAGCGTTGTCTGGTGCAGCATCGCGGGGATGCGAAGTCCGCTGGGCGTTCGGCACTTCCTCGGCACGCGCTATCCCGCTTGGTGCTTTCAACGCGTGGGCGCAGCCGGGCGTAACGGATACCGTCGAGTTGCTGCATGGCGTGATCGAGTCGCTCACCCGCGCATCTGCAGGCACCAAGGTGATTCTGGGTGTCGATGATGTGCATCTGCTTGATGACCTGTCGACATTCGTTGTCACCCAAATCGCGCACCGTGCTGCGGCAAGAATGGTCCTCACCGTTCTCGACGGTGAACCCATTCCTGCCGGCGTACGGGAGATATGGAAGCTCGCCCGGTTCGACCGGCTTGATCTGCAGCCCCTGTCGCTCGAAGAAACCAAGGTGCTGTTGTCAGCGACCTTGGGCGGAGCAGTGGATGTTGAAACGGTTCAGCGGCTTTGGAAGCTGACTCGCGGCAACGTGCTGTATCTCCGCAATATCGTGGAGCAGGAGGTTGCGGACGGGCGGATCGTGGAAGAACGCGGATATTGGCGGTGGGTTGGTGATCCGATCATGCCGCCTGGGTTGGTCGAGCTGATCGAGTCCCGGATCGGGGCAATGCCCCCAGCGGTCAACGATGTGGTTGACGTGCTGGCTGTGGGGGAGCCAATCGAACTAGCGGTATTGAGGCGAATCGCAGATCCGGCGGCCGTCGAAGAGGCGGACAATCGTGGCCTCATCGCGCTCGAGCCCGTCGGCGGCGGTGTCGAGGTGCGCGTCGCGCATCCGCTCTACGGCGAGATTCGCCGCAGGCGCGCGGCACCCACTCGACTGCGACGGTTGCGCGGTCTCGTTGCCGGCGAACTCGCAGAATCCGATGGCCGCGACGACATACAAGCTGTGGTGCGCCGCGCGGTGTTGAGTCTGGACTCCGACCTCAAACCCGACCCTGACCTCCTCGTCAGGGCCGCGGACGGTGCGGTCTGGCTCGGGGATCTGCCGCTCGCCGAACGGCTCGCGGAAGCGGCAGTGTGTGCGGGAGCCGGTCCAGGACCGATTTTTGTTCGCGCCCATGCGCTTTCGTGGCTCGGCCGCGGTGAAGAAGCCGACGCGGTGCTCGCCGAAATTCCCGTCGGTCGGCTGAGTGACGCCGATCATGCCAGACTCGCGTTCTTGCGGGCCAGCAACATGCTGTGGGCGCTGGGTGAACCCGCACGCGCGAAGAAACTAATCGACGAGGCATCTCGCATCCGGTCACCGGAGGTTCGCAGGTACATCGACGCGTTTCTCGCCGTTTACTGGTTTGCGGTCGACCAACCTGACACAGCGATGAAGGCTTCGAAGGACTTCGCCCTGGCCGACTTGCCGGTGGTCGGCGCCGAGATCGCATGGGCAAGGACTGCCATATTGGCGGACGCGGGGCAGGTCACCGAAGCCGTTGCCACCGCAGAGGCCGGATATGCCGTTGCGACACGGTCTTTCGATGCTCCGCAGATGCGGTTCAACATTGCAGACGCACACGTGAGTGCGCTGCTGCTGTCCGGCCAGGTGAACGAGGCGCTTGATGTGGCCGAGCGTGTGCGACACGAAGCGGCCGATATGCCGGGGGCGGCTCAGTTACTCGGTGCTGCGGTGGCGGGCCGGGCCGCCCTCGGCGCCGGACGGCTTCATTCCGCGTGTGCGTTGCTTGACCACGCAGCGGTCGGGTTGTCCGCCACTCATGTCATGGGCTGGGGGTACCGCTACCACATCGCACGGGCAACTGCTCTGGCCTTACGAGGATCAACTGACGAGGCAGCCGCCGCACTTGCCACACTCAGCGAGCTCCATCGTCCCTTTCGGTCGTTGGATTACGAATTGACCCTAGCCCGGGCGTGGGTCGCCGCCGGCCAGGGTGCGGTGAGTGAAGCGATCATGTTAGCGTTGTCCGCGGCCGAAAGAGCCTCAGCGAAAGGGCGGTTCGCAGCCGAGGTAATGTGTCTGCAGGCTGCCACCCAGTTTGGTGATCACTCGAGTGCACTCCGATTGAGCAAGCTCGAATCGATCGTCGAAGGTCCGCGTGTTGGCGTGGCAGCCCGCTTCGCTGCAGCACTGCGTGACAGTCACGGCGCTGAATTGGCCCTGATATCAGAAGAATTCGAGCGGATCGGCGATGGTGTGGCGGCCGTCGACGCGGCCGCACGCGCTGCCCTGGTTCATCGCCGCAACGACTTGCGGGGGTCGGCATTGGGATGCGCGGCACGTGCAGAATTCTTGGCGCAACAATATGGTGCCATTAATACGCCGACCTTACGACAGGCGAGCGAGCCCTTGCCGCTGACCGATCGCGAGGTGGAGATCGTCATGTTGATCGGTGAGGGTTTGACCAATCGCGAGGTTGCCCAGCGACTGACACTTTCCGTTCGCACCGTCGAAAGCCACATCTACCGGGCCATGTTGAAGACCGGAACCACCAGCCGCGAGGAACTCGCAGCCCTGTTGCGGCGGCCGAACGCGCGCGCGGACTGAGCACCGGCTGTGGCTCTCTGCGTGGCGGTGATGGAATGCAGTAGACCGATACTGGTCCGACCCGCGTGCTGTGCACGCATGCTGTCCCGATGGCTGGTCAACTCAATGAACGGGAGCAGGCGCTGCGCAGGCTGCCGCTGCCGTACTCCCTGGCGTTAAGGCTGCGCGACGCTGGGGTGGCAACCGACGAAATCTGTCGGTATATCAACGTCGAACACGACGCCCTCGACAACCTGTACCGGATTGCTGAGGCAAAACTCGTCGCGGCGCTCACGGCACCGGACGTCCGCTGATGCGCCTGCGGACCACTATCCCGCTGAAGACCGCGACTCAGTAGTAGCGACCCATACCGGGCGAAATTGCAGTGGTGCGCTACTGCGTTCGTCCCATTGCACGCGAGGGACGGTTCTCATAGCACGCTCCCCGGTGATCCGAGCGTCGCGCCTGCATTCATCAAAGCAGGAGAGGCGGATATGGCTGCCTACGAATATCGCAGTACGGGCGGGCACAATGACACATAGGGCCATCGTGAGGCCGAGTGAATCAGTGGTGGCGAACTCAATCCCACCTCCGGTGCGCTTACCCAAGCTCGTGCAGGGTGTTGGTTTTGCGGCCTTTCGGTGCACGGCCATGCGGCATTGGATCAAGCAGCACGGACGCATCTTCGAATTGAACGTCCCATTCTTTGGTCGATCCATCGTCGTCTCAGACCCCGCTTTGGTGAAGTCGCTGTGTACCGCGAGCG
>JBLNEK010000009.1:0-8053 GCA_050262635.1 Candidatus Sericytochromatia bacterium
CGGCGGTGACGGCGACGATTCCGCTGCCCAGCGTGCCGGACTGATCGCTCAGCCGCAGGCGCCGGTGAGAGCCCACCGCCCGTTGTAACTCACGCACTGCTCGAACGTCGGCGGGACCGGGGGCTAGAAGTCGCCGGCGTTGCGGCGCAGCGTGTCGATCGACGCGGCCAGTGCCCGCGACTCCTGGGCGGACATGCCGACGTCGGCGAACACCTCCTTGTTCAACGTGACGGTCGCCTCCTCGACCGTCGAACGTCCGCGGTCGGTGATCTGCACCAGCGTCGTGCGCCCGTCGGTGGGATGTGGCACCCGCTCGACCAAGCCCGCGGACTCCAGCCGCCGGATCGCATGCGTGACGCTGGTGACGTGCACCTGCAGCAGGTCCGACGCCTTGGCGATCGGCAGCGCGCCAGTGCGGCTGAACGCCAGCAGTCGCAACAACTCGAAGCGCGAGAAGCTCAGATTGTAGGGGCGCAACGCATTCTCCACCCGCGCCAGCAGAATCTGGTGTGCCCGCATCACCGACGTGACGGCCACCATCCCGTCGGCGACGTCGCTCCACCCGGCTCGCTGCCAGTTGGCGCGAGCCTGCGCGATCGGATCGCGCTTGTCGGGCGAGTTGGACACGCCGAAACTGTATTCCACGCGGTCCGTAGTCGACATTCTCCGCGGAAGTTACATCCTCGACGCGGTCTCGCAGATCACGCGAGCGCGGACAGGATCGCCCGCGTCGATGCGCGACTGCCCACCGTCACTCGGACTCCACCGTCTGTGTAGTGCCGGACCCGCACACCGGCGGCGTCGAACTCCTCGCGCCAGCTTCGGCCCGCCGCCGGCAGGTACACGAAGTTCGCGTGGGCGTCGTGGCTGTAGATGCCCATCGCCCGCAACCGCCGCTGCAGATACCGCCGCTCCGCGGTGATCACCCGGATGCGTTGACGCAGCTGACTTTCCGAGTCGTATGAGGCTGCGACGCCGACGGCGCTGGTGATGCTGATGCCGAACGGCAACTGCATGCTCCATAGCGTCCGGGCCAGCTCGGGCGAACCGAAACCGTAGCCGATGCGCAGGCCCGCCAGGCCGTATGCCTTCGAAAACGTGCGCAGCACAACGACATTTGGGAAGCGATGCACGAGCTCAGGTGCGTCGAGGCGGTGTTCGGGTGCGACGAACTCGACGTACGCCTCGTCGAGCAGCACGACGGTGTCCGAGGGCACCCGGCGCAGGAACCGCTCCACGTCAGAAGCCGACTCGAGCGTGCCCGTCGGGTTGTGGGGCCGGCACAGCACCACCACCCTGGCGGTGGACGCGGCGTCGGCGAGCGCGTCGAGATCGTGATGCCCATGCGCGTCCAGCGGCACGATGACCGAAACCAGCCGAGCCATGTCCGCGAAGATCGGGTAGCCGTCAAAGGTGGGCGAAGTCAACACGATCCGGTCTCCCGGCTGCGTCAGCGCAGCCAGCACCTGCAACACCACGCCGGTGGCCCCCGCGCCGAGCACTACCTGTTCCTCGCGCACCCCGATCCGGGCGGCGATCAGGTTTCGCAGTTGGTGCGGCAGATATTCCGGATACCGGTTCGACGATTCGATGGACCTGAACAGCGCGGCTTGCACCGCCGGCAGAGGCGGGAACGGATTCTCGTTGAGAGACAACGCCGTCGGGTCGAGAGCATCGGGCAACGCGGCGACCATCTCGGCAGCGGTGCTTTCGTGGCGAGGGAAGACCATCAGTCGCGACCGCCCCACCGCACCGCGGCCGCGCCGGCGAAGTCGCCAGCGTGCGCGAACCCGGCCATCATCACCACGTCGCCCGCCTTGAGCCGGCCGTCGGAGATCGCGCGGTCGAGATTGACCGGGATGCCGGCGCCGAACAGGTTACCGCAGTCGTCGAACGTGTCTACGTGGCGCTCGGGCGGCAACTCCAGCGCCTCACGCCAGTTGCGCAGGAACACCCGGTTGGGCTGGTTGGTCACGAGTACGTCAAGTTCCTTGGGCTTCCTGCCGATTCGATCGGACACCGCGTACGACACCTCGGGCACCAGCCGGTTCCCGCGCGCCAGCACCTTGGCTATCTTGCCTTCGGTGAACCCGACGAAACCCTCCCCCGGTCCAGCCTCCCACCACCTGCGCGGCACGTCGAAGGCGATCGTCATGTCGGCGGAATACTCGCCGTACGTTCGGCATTCGACGTCGAGCACGGGCGAAGAGTCCGAGATTGTCACCAGCCCCACGGCCGCCCCGTCCCCGGGAACGGCTGCTTGCGCCTTCGGGCGGACGGTCTGTTGTTCGAAGATCTTGCCGGCCGAATTCTGCGCAACGCACAACAGCGCGGAGCTTCCGGCGCCGGATGTCAGCAGTTGGCGCGCCAGCTTGAGCATCAGCACGAACACCGCGCACCCACCGTTGTGCAAGTCGAAGACCCAATCAGGGCGCATGCCAAGGCGATCCGCGATGGCGCTGCCGGCGCCGAAGAACGGAGTGTCCGGCAGCTGGGTGTGCGTCATCAGCACGTCGGCACCCGTCACCGCTTCTTCACCGTGGCGCTCGACCAGCCCGGCGACGGCCCGCTCGATCATGTCGGGGGCGGTTTCGTCCACGTCGACGTGATGGCGGAACTTCGGCGCGCGGAACATCACGCTGTCGCGCAAGTCGTCTGACTCTGCAAACCCCGCGTAGTACGACGCGGGAATCGGCTCGCCGGGCAAATAGGTCGAGACGTCGATCAGGCTGACGGGCGGTGTGCTCATGCGTTGCTCATCTCATCCAGTCCGGTGTCACCGGAAGCCCATGGCGGTGCCGGTATTCGGCGATCGTCTTGAGGTTCTTCAGCTCCAGCATGTGGCCGGGGCCGAACATGTCCCAGAAGTCGCCCACCCACACCGGCCGCTTCGGCGGGGCGGTCTCTGGATAGGGGTTCTTGTCGTAGAACGGGTGGTGGCAGTTGGTCCACAGCACAACGGATCCCGGCTTGTCGAACACCAGCTCAGCATCGACGACACGCATCAGGTAGATCATCCACAGGTGCTTGCCCTGGTCCCAGGCGCAGTGGTAGTCGACGGTGCGCGCTTCCCGGTTGGCCACCGTGCGCGTGAATATCGGGCTGCCCATTTGTTTTTTGTTCGCCGCGCCGAGCTTGTCGTAGGCGACCCACAACCCGGGCTCCTCAGTCGGCGTGAAGCCGCGCATGCTGTACGTCCACTCTTCGAGACTGCGGGTGTCGGCCATGTAGTCGAACAGCTCGTCTGGCGGGCAGTCGATGTAGTCGTTGACGGTGCAGTACTGGCCGTACACCGTCTCGTGCGGGTACACCGACCGCATCTGCTCCATGATCAGCGGGGTCGCCTGCTCCTTGGAGGTGGTCTCGATGCGGATCAGTCCCTCGACGGGTTCGGTGATGTCCTCAAGTGCGGGCAACGACATTGCTGCTGTTCTCCTCGTTCGACGGATGTTGGCTCAACCCCCCGAGAAACGGTGCGAATGGCGGTATTTCGTCGGCGGCGCACTCGATGCTCACCACCGACGGCCCAGGCGCGTCCAGGGCCGTCCGCATGGCGGCTGGCAAGTCGGCAGCTTCGCGGACGTCGACGGATGCCAGCCCCGGAAACATCGCGGCCAGACCGGCGCCGAGGTTGGCCGGCCGGAATCGGTTGTAGCTGTAGAGGTCGTCGTAGAACAGCTGCTCGCGCGTCAGGCACATCGCGTGCGCGTTGTTGTTGAACAACACGAACGTGACCGGTAGCTCGTACTCGATCGCGGTGTGAATCTCCATGCCGTGCATGAAGAACGATCCGTCTCCCGCGATCACCACGGTGCGCCCGCGGCTCTGCTGCTGGGTCTTCGCGCGAGCGCTCATCGCACCGAACGCGATCCCGATTCCAGCCCCGAAGCTGTACCCCATCCCGCCCATGCCGAGCGCGACGACGAACCGGCCGCCGCGGCGTGCCGGTAGGTAATGGATCGCCGCAGCGCCGGTGTTGCCGGCGTCGGCGACGATGTCGGCGCCGTCCGGAAGCACCGAGTCCAGTACGGCCATCGCGTCGCGGTAGCGCACACCCGGGCCGTCGTACGGCGGCGGCGTCAACTCCGTGCGTGGCACCGCGTCGGGCACCCGGATCCCGGCAGGCTTGCCGCTGCCGGTCAGTGCCAGCGTCAGCAACGTCAGTGAACCCTTCAGGTCGTCGGTGTGCACGTGGGTGCACGGCAGGTACGGCGGGGCCGAGCCCAGCGACACCGTGGGCACCGAGGCGAGTGCCTCATCGAGGCCGGTCCGTGCGGTGACCGGCAGCCGGGTTCCGACGAGCAGGCACAGCCCGCTGCCGGCGATCGCGTCGGCCACGCCGGGGTGGCCCATTACGCCGGTCACGCCCAGCGCCGACGAGGAGCCGAGGCCGGGCGTGCCTGCGGTGTCCTTCGCGTCGGGCACCGTGGCCACCCGGGCCCGCAGCGCGGCACGCAGCTGCTCGAGTTCGGCGCGGGCGTCGTCGCGGGCCACTTGCTCGCCGGCGACGATCGTGACCGGCCCGACTGTGCGGTGCAGCGCACGCACGATCGGGTGCGGATCACCGATCTGGTTGTGCCCCACCGCGTCGCCAACCGCTGCGCAGTCCACCTTGGCCTGCTGAATGTCTTTGGGCAGCAACAGGACTGACGGTCCCCCGCGGCGCGCCACCGCCACGGCGCGTGCCAGGGCAGCGCTGATTTCGGTCGCCGAACTCACCCGCTCACAGTGCAGTGACACCGACGAGAACAGCGCCTCGGCGTTGAGCGCGCCGTTGCGCCCGCTGGTGTCCTGGAAGCTGCCGCGGCCGTCGAGCGCGGTCGGCGGTTGCCCGATCAACGCCAGAACCGGCACTCGGCTGGCCAGCGCCTCCCCCAAGCCCGGCACCAGGTTGAGCGAGCCCCCGCCGGACGTGGCTGCGACCACGCCCAGCCCGGCGCCGCTTCGGCTGTAGCCGTCGGCCATCGTCGCGGCCGAGAACTCGTGTTTGGCCAGCACCGCGGTCACGTCCGGCTGGAAATGCGCGGCGTCGTAGAGGTCTTCGATGTTCGCGCCGTCGACGCCGAAGATATGGCTGACCCCGATGGCGGCGAGGTGCTCGACGATGTGGTCGACAACCCGATATTGCCTCGCCATAGATCTCACCTGCCTTGCGTTGCGGCCTGACAAGTACACGACCGGCCGGCAACATCGGTTCATCGGGTGGGTGTGGCCCAGCTAACACTTTGGCTCAGAGCGTACGCTGCAGCAGCACGTTTCCGTCGTCGACGGAAACCACTTCCACCGCTGCGATCTGGTCGACCGGCATCGAGGTCGCGGCGCCGGGTGACGCGGTGACACCGGTCAGCGCAATCCAGGTGGCGAGCCGGGTCTGGCTGCCGTCGCGGCCGACGACGACCATGCCGAGCTGGTCTGCGTCGTCTTGGTCGTGGTCGCCGGCACCGGCCGGTTCCGGCCCGTACGTGCAGCTCATGTCGATCTGCGTGCCCCACTGATGGCTCGTCAGCGTGATCGTCGCGCTCAGCGTCGTCGGCGTCACCGCCGTCATCGCCAATGCCGGCGAACCCGCTTGCGTTCCCGGTGCGGCCGGGTTGGTTCGCAGTGCGACGAACGCTCCGGCCACCAGCAAAACCGCCGCGGCGGCCGCCGTGGCCCAGGTCAGCATCCTCGAACGCCGTCGCCGGGACGCCACCTTGTCCAGCAGCGATGTCAGCAATTCGGGGGCCGGCGACTCGGAGGCACCCCCTGTTTCGTCGATCGCGGCAACGTCGTGCTTGTCGAGGCGCGACAACAGCGCCGGCATCCCGCTGATCTCGGCGACCGCCTGGCGGCACGGCTTGCAGGTGCCCATGTGTGTTTCGAACTCGCGCCGCTCGGCAGGCGAGAGAGAGCCCAGCACGTAGGCGGCGTCCCACATCGCGTATTCGTGGGTGTCGACGGCCCCCCTGAGCGGGCCGGAGTCCGGCTGGCTCATCGCGTCACCCCCATCTCCTGCATCGTCAGCCTTAGCGCCCGAAGCGCGTAGTGCAGCCGCGACTTCACCGTGCCCTCGGCGATGTCGAGATCGGCCGCGATCTGTGCGGTCGACCACCCGAGATAGTACGACCGACGGACCACCGCGCGGTGGTCCGCGGACAGCTGCGCAATCGCGTCGCCGATGAGCAACCGGTCGAGCGCCGAGTCGACCTCGTTGGGCGCGGTGTCCTCTGGGGCACCCTCCAGCGTGCCGACCTCGCTGCGGAACCGCGCGCTTCGCCGTTCGTCGATAATCATGTTGCGCGCCACGGTGAACAGCCACGCGCGCGCGGAGCGTTCACCGTCGCCAATCACCTCGGGGTGCTGCCACGCCCGCAGCAGCGTCTCCTGGACGACGTCCTCGGACCGGGCCCGGTCTCCGGTGAGCCGCATCGCATAGCGCCACAGCGCCGCGGCGTGTTCGTCGTACAGCGCTCGCATTAGCGCCGACTCAGGTGCCTCCATCAGCACTCCATCACCAGACCTCCCGGTGGTGACACGAATCACCCGGCCATCGGGTTCAGCGCGACCTGCTCTTCGCGCAAGCGGCTCATCGCTGCCATCTGTTCTTCGCGCAAGCGGCTCATCGCGACAAGGTCAGGATCCGAGGCCCGTCGTCGGTCGCGGCGACCGTGTGCTCCCAGTGTGCCGCGCGGGAGCCGTCCGTGGTGACCACTGTCCACTGGTCGTCGAGCACGGAAGTCTTCGTCGTGCCCAGTGTGAGCATCGGTTCGATCGCGAGGACGGAGCCGGCCGCAATGAAGGGGCCGCGGCCGGGCGGGCCCTCGTTCGGCAGGAACGGGTCCATGTGCATGCGCCGGCCGATGCCGTGGCCGCCGTAGCCCTCGACGATCCCGAACGCCCGGTCGCAGCGCGCCTCGGCGGCGCGGGTGGCCCGCTCGATCGCGTGCGAGACGTCGGTGAGCCGGTTACCGGGAACCATCGCCGCGATCCCTGCTTCCAACGACCCCTTCGTCGCTTGCGACAGCGCCTCGTCGACGGGTATCAGCGCGCCGACTCCGAACGTGACGGCGGCGTCGCCGTGCCAGCCGTCGACGATCGCACCGCAGTCGATCGACACCAGATCCCCCGCTGCAAGGAGTTCTGCGGGCGACGGGATGCCGTGCACGATGCGCTCATTGACCGACGAGCAGATCGTCGCCGGGTAGCCGTGGTAGCCGAGGAACGACGGCACCCCGCCGCCGTCGCGGATCACCGCCTCGGCGACCTCGTCGAGTTCTTTCGTCGACACCCCGGGCCGGGCGGCGTCT
Source organism: Candidatus Sericytochromatia bacterium (assembly GCA_050262635.1). Lineage (GTDB taxonomy): Bacteria > Actinomycetota > Actinomycetes > Mycobacteriales > Mycobacteriaceae > Mycobacterium. The sequence goes on from JBLNEK010000009.1 coordinate 7,287, forward strand.
TGAACCGCACGCAACGCGGCCGCCACGAGCGATCCGGCGGCGGCCATCGCGTCGAGTTCACCGGGGCTGCGCTGTGCGACGACCTTGCGGTTGCGCAGCCCGGGCAGGGCGATCATTACCTGCCGAGAGCGCGCAACGCCCGAGCGAAGACCTCGTCCATCGAGCCGACTGCGTCGACGGTCTTCACCGTGCCGCCGTAGTACTCCAGCAGCGGAGCCGTCTCGTCGCGGTAAACGTTCATCCGGTTGTGGATGACCTCTTCGGTGTCGTCGGCACGGCCGCGGTCCTTAAGCCGTTTGAGCAGCTCCTCCTCGCACACCCGGAATTCCAGCACGGCGTCGAGCTTGGTGCCGCGGGCGGCCAGCATCTCGGTCAGCGCCTCCGCCTGCTCGACCGAGCGGGGGTAGCCGTCGAGGATGAAGCCCTCGGCCGCGTCGGGTTCGTCGAGGCGCTTGTCCACCAGCGCGTTGGTCAGCTCGGACGGCACCAGGTCGCCGGCGTCGAGATAGCGCTTGGCCTCCAGGCCCAGCTCGGTGCCGTCGGTGATGTTGCTGCGGAAGAGGTCGCCGGTGGAGATCTGCGGGACGCCGAGCTTCTCGGCCAGCTTCACCGCTTGGGTGCCCTTACCAGCACCGGGTGGGCCGAGCAGAACGACTCTCACTTCAGGAATCCTTCGTAGTTGCGCTGCATGAGCTGGCTCTCGATCTGTTTGACCGTATCCAATCCCACGCCGATCATGATCAGAACCGCGGTTCCGCCGAAGGGCA
>JBLNEK010000010.1:0-3368 GCA_050262635.1 Candidatus Sericytochromatia bacterium
CCGAGCCGAGGCGCGCAGCCGGTTACGCATCCCGACCAGCACCGTGGGGTGGAATGCCTGCCCGCCCACCGTCAGTCCCGCGGCGGCCTTCCAGCGCAGATCAAACGCGAGCCGGTCACAGACCTCGCGATCCGAGAGCCCCTCATAGGCCTGCAGCAGCATCACCGTGGCGATCCCCTCTAGGTCGCTGGCAACAGCACGGCGGTGTCACAGCTCGGCCGCGGAGCCACTGCACACTCACCCGATAAGCGCCAGCAGCATCAAGACGAGGACGAGAATGAGCAGCAGACCGAGGCCAAAGCCCAACCAGAAGCTGGCGTTGTTGGAGCTGTAACTGTCGAATTGCTGAGAGGTCATCACCGCCGGTTAAGTTCGCTTTAGCGTGAGGTCATGACAACAGCCGACCACGCCGACCAGGCATCATCCATCCCCACGTCCCGTAAAGACCTCTGCGTCGTTTACGGCGCTATAGCTGTCGTCGGGCTCATCGCGACTTGGAGCCAGATAGGTCCTTACCTGCACAGTCCCGCCGACTTCTTCGTCACGTTCTGGCGCGACGCCAAGGTCAACTCGGCCTCTCGGGTCATGACGGTCGAAGCCTTGATGCTGTCCGCTTCCGTAGCGATCTTGACCATAATCGAAGGCCGGAAATATCACGTGAGATGGGTGTGGCTGTACATAGTCGGGTCCTTGATTGCGGTAAGCATGGCCTTCCCGCTGTTCCTGATCGCCCGCGAACTACGCATGGGCACATCCGAGGAATCACCTCTCCCTAGGACCGACACCATCCTGCTCGCCGTGCTGGTTGTTGCCGTGGCTGGCCTGACTATTTGGGTTGACGTCGCGTGAAGTCGTCATCCCGCAGGGCCAAGCCCGCTGGAGTGGTGTAAGAGTTCGCTCGATCGCGTGATCCTTCGTAGTGCAGTTTAGGCCGTCAGCGCCGACTGGTCGGTGTCGGCTGGTTCGTCTGCGCCGGCGAGTGCGGCGCGGGCGCGGGTGAGCACATCGAGGCCCAGGTAGCGGCGGCCTTCGATCCATTCGTCGTGCTGTTCAGCTAACACTGCCGCGACGAGGCGGATGATGGCGGTGCGGTCGGGGAAGATGCCCACGACGTCGGTCCTGCGCCAAACCTCTCGATTGAGGCGCTCCTGGGGATTGTTCGACCAAATCTGGCGCCAGATCTGTTTGGGAATGCGGTGAAGGCCAGCAGCTCAGCGCGGGCGGCGTCGAGATGCTCGGCCACCTTGGGCAGTTTGTCGGCCAGTGCGTCGAGCACTCGATCGTATTGGGCGACAACGGATTCGGCGTCTGGCTGGTCGAAGACCGAGTGCAGCAGGGTGCGCACCCACGGCCAGGAGGACTTCGGCGTGATGGCCATCAGGTTGGCCGCGTAGTGGGTGCGACAGACTCCCACTGTCAACCTCAGGCGCGGTCGAGCTGGTTCTGGCGGGCATGGTGAAGGGCCGCGCGACGACACGGTCGGCGGCCGACGTGAATTTGGGGTGTTAGCTGGTGGGACTCAGTTGAGCAGCGCTGGCGTGTTTGGCGGGGTCGTAGGGCACGCCGTCGGACCAGCACCGCCACAGCACCCGCATCCACCGCGCGGCCAGGCCGCGTAGCGCACGGTGGTAGCGCTGGCCTCGCTGGTCGCGGGCCTGACGGAATCCTGCGGCAGCCCAGGGTGATTCCTTGATGGAGTTGTAGGCCCACCACATGGCCGACTCGCGAAGCCGGGTGTTGGCGGCATAGCGGAACCGCACGCTGCGGGAGCGCCCAGAGGAGCGGGTGACCGGAGCCAGGCCCGCCTCGGCCAGAAGCGCCTCTGGGCGAGGATAACGGCGGCGGTCTTCGCCGATCTCGGCCAGCAGCACCGCGGTCGTCACCCGGCCGACGCCGGGAAAGCTGGCGAAGATCGGCGCATCGGGGTGCTCGGCTATAGCGGCGGCGATGGCATCGTCATAGTCGGCGAGTTGGCTGTGGAGCAGTTGCAGCAGCCGGCTGTAGCTCTGCGCGGAGAAGCTTTTTCCGGCGACGGTGCCCGGCGAGGCGGTAAGCAGGTTAGCGCGCATCCGCTCGGCCAGCACCTGGGCAGGGACCCGACCGGGGTAGTGATGGCGCGCCAAAAAGCCCGCCATTCGCGTGGTTTTCACCCGCGCCGCCACCGCTGGTGTCGGGTAGTCCAGCACAAACGACAGGGTGATCTGGCGATCCACCGAGGAAAACAGCCGCACCGGGGCGGGATGGTAGGCCTCCAGGATCATCCGGAGCTGGTGCTCGACGCTCTGCTGCGTTTCCAGCAGCCGGTCTCTATCGCGGGCCAATGCCCTGATCTCGGCGAGCAGCGGAGACGCCACCGACAAGGGCCGCCAGCGGAGATGTTCATGGCGCAGGGTGTCGGCCAGCACAAAGGCATCGCATCGGTCGTCTTTGACTGCTGCGATCTTGTAGCGCTCGCGCGCCCGGGCGGCGATGCGCGGGGAAACCGCGAACACCGCGTGTCCTCGCGATTGCAGGTGCTCAACGAGCAGTCCTTCAGCGCGTTCGATGGCGATCGGCATGCTGTGAGTGTGCCGGGCCAGCTCCGCGTCGAGCGCTGAAAGCCCCGCTACGTCATGAGTGATGCGCCGTGAGACTTGTTGTGCCCCTGTCGAATCTACGACACAGAGCTGGTGGTGGCTGCCGCCCAGTCAATGCCGGCAAACACAGACCAAACCGATTGTGCTGTCATGAGGAACTCCCTTGCAGGTCAGGCTCCCCATCCACGGCCGGTCCCTCCGGGCGCTCATCCAGGTGCTCGAGGCACGACTCCCACTGGCCGGTCGAGACCCGCCACCGCCGGGAGGGACGGGTCTGCCGCTGGACCTTTGCCGGTCACGCTGCCAAGGTCCTCTCCCGGCGGCGGAGGGAAACCGACGGGACCATCCCGCCACCGATGATGCTGACGGATGAGCGCTGCCAGGCCGCTCCGGGCAGGGTGGCGCCGATCGCGGCGACCAGCCCGGGATGGGCGTCACTGGTCACCAGCGCCACCCCGGACAGGCCGCGAGCGACCAGATCACGGAAGAACGCCAGCCAACCGGCCCCATCCTCGGCCGAGGCGACCTGGATTCCGAGGATCTCGCGGTAGCCTTCGGCGTTGACCCCGGTGGCGATCAGCGTGTGCACCCCCACCACGCGGCCGTTCTCGCGGACCTTGAGCACCAGCGCGTCGGCCGCGACGAACGTGTACGGGCCAGCATCGAGCGGACGGGTGCGAAACGCCTCGACCGCCTCGTCGAGCTCGGCGGCCATCTCCGAGACCTGCGACTTGGAAAGGCTTGTCACACCCAAAGATTCGACCAGGCGCTCCATCCGGCGGGTCGACACGC
>JBLNEK010000011.1:0-18534 GCA_050262635.1 Candidatus Sericytochromatia bacterium
GCCACTCCCCCCTCGCCCTCGTGGCCCCCGCCTTTTTTGCGGGGGCGGTGGGGGGGCCCACCTGCGGTTCTTTGTGGTGGCCCGCCACGGCGGGCAGCAGCAGCACGCCGGCACCTGCACCTGCAGCGGTGACTGCCCGAAGAACACCGCCGGCGCGCGGGTGACGTAATGCAGCTTGCGTCGTCGGGACCGCTTCAATGTCGTCATGTCGAAGCGGCGTACCGAATTGTCCGAGCGGGGCGCCGATCTGCGGTGCCACCGCTTGGTCCAGGCCTATATCAGTCCTTTGCGAAACAGTACATCCGCCAACAAAACTCTCCACTTCGCAAGTTCCGTGCGGACGTCGACAGCACGAAGGACGACATCCGCCCGCGGCCGCCGTTTAACTCCTGATACCGCGGGATGTTCCGCTCCAGTCCCAACGCAACCTGCTCACTGATGAGTCTTTCCGACACCGTCCGCAGCGGGCAGTCACCCAGCTGTCGATCCCACTTGGCGATCTCCTCGCGCCCGTAACGGACGTCGGCATACAGCAGGTGGCCTCCCGGGCGCAGCACGCGCTTCACTTCGGCGAAGAAACGCGGCAGGTCGTAGTAACTCGAGGCTTCGACGTTGATCACCGCATCAAAGGACTGATCAGGGAAGGGCAGATTCTCCGCGTCCCCCTGCACGAATTCCAAGCCTGGCATCTGGTGCCTCTTGCGGCAGAAGTCGACACCTTCAGAATTCAGGTCGAGTCCCGTATACGAGGCCGGCTTGAAGGTGCGGGTGACATACGAGGCGCCACCACCATGCCCGCAACTGACCTCCAGAACGTCCTTGCCTTCGAGACCCACCTGAGCCGTTACCTTGTGATACAGCTGAATGCAATACCTGTTTGGTTCGTCGTCGGCAGCTAGCGGCAACGCCATCGGCGGATCTTCCTCGTAGCCCATGTTGAGGAACACGAAATCGTCACCACTAGCCCGCGTGACACGCGGATAATAGTGCCTCGCAAGGAATTTCGATGAGCCCGCGAAGGTCGCGATGCGGCTAGCTACACTCACAATCCAGTTCCAACTCTCTCTTCATTGCATCGACAATCGATGTACCGCGGCCCGATCCACTCGCCAGACCTGGCCGAAGTTCCAGGCAAAAACCACACTCGCGCCCGAATACCGGTACCGACGTTCCGCGACCCGAAGCCACCATCATAGCTGGATAGATATTGTGGACCGGCGTCCGACTTGCGCTCCTCTTTTCTGCGCTGCTGTCCGGTACGTACAGGTGGCGCACGCCACCTGTACTGTCATGAAGATCGTTCAGACGGGTCATCACGTTGTGCTGGAACATTGAGGGGCAGTCTCGGCGACTGACGCATCGCCGGACGGCCCCACGCCCAGGTCATCGTGCGCCGACGCGGCGGCCATCATCGCGTAGGTGAGGATGGCCGCCACGGCGGGCAGCAGGAGGACCGTCAGCACCTGTAGTGGTGAATGCCCGAAGAACACGGCCGGTGCCTGCGTGACGTAGTGCAGCTTGTGATCGTCGGGCACGGCGTCGATGTCGAAGTGCCCGTAGCGAATCCGCACCAGTCCGGCTCCGACCCCGGCCGCCGCAGCCGCCGCCGCCATCCCGCCGACGGTCAACCACACCACCATCGCCGGCCCCCGCTGCTGCCGCCACTGCCACACCAATACCGCCACGACCACACCCAGCCCGACCAGCAGTCCGGCCAGCAACACCGCGGCGTCGAAATAGTGATCCGCCTCGTTGCCGAGGTACTGCTGAATTCGCTTGCCCGACTTGGTGACTGCGGCGGCACTGTGAATCGGCGGGGCCAGCCATGCCCACAACAAACCGAGCACCACCCCGGCTGCGGCCATCGCAACCGTCAGCCTGACTCCCGTCTTCACCGTTTCGCCTCCAGGTCGGCGGAGTCCAGCGGTCCGTGGCGCGAGCACTTGGCGGACCACCCTTCGGGCCGCACCTGCACCGTCATCCGCCGCCCGCATTCGGCGCAGTAGCGCGGCGGCTCGAGCCCCAGCGCCGCAGCCATTGGCACAGCCGTGCCCGCAGGTTCGCCGGTGTAGACGTTGAACCTGCCCGGCATGCGCTACAGCGTCGCGTTCAAAGCCTTGATCGGCATCTGCAGATCGTCGAGCAACTCCAGATCCGACTCGGCCGGGCGGCCCAACGTCGTGAGGTAGTTGCCGACGATCACCGCATTGATGCCGCCCAGAATGCCCTGCTTGGCGCCTAGGTCGCCGAGTGTGATCTCGCGGCCCCCGGCGAACCGCAGCATCGTGTGGGGCAGCGCGAGCCGAAACGCGGCCACCGCTTTGAGCGCTTCCGACGCCGGCAGAACGTCGAGGTCGCCGAACGGCGTGCCCGGCCGCGGATTGAGAAAGTTCAAGGGGACTTCGTCGGGATCCAATTCGGCCAGCTGGCAAGCGAATTCAGCCCGCTGCTCCAGTGTCTCCCCCATCCCGAGAATGCCGCCGCAGCACACCTCCATGCCCGCCCCGCGGATCATCGTCAGGGTTTCCCAACGCTCCTCCCACGTATGGGTGGTGACGACCTCGGGGAAGAACGAGCGCGCGGTCTCAAGATTGTGGTTGTACCGGTGCACACCCATTGCGGAAAGCCGCTCGACCTGCTCCTGAGTCAGCATGCCCAACGAACAGGCGATCTGGACGTCGACTTCGTTGCGGATGGCCTCGATACCGGCCGCCACCTGTGCCAGCAGCCTCTCATCGGGGCCGCGCACGGCCGCCACGATGCAGAACTCGGTCGCGCCCGTCTTCGCGGTCTGCTTGGCGGCCTCGACGAGGCTCGGGACGTCCAGCCACGCGCTGCGCACGGGCGAGGCGAACAGCCCGGACTGCGAGCAGAAGTGGCAATCCTCCGGGCAGCCGCCGGTCTTGAGGCTGATGATCCCCTCGACTTCGACCTCGGGGCCGCACCAACGCATGCGGACCTCATGGGCGAGCGCGAGCAGCTCGTCGAGCCGGTCGTCGTCGAGCCGCAGCACCGCCAGCACCTGATCTTGATTGAGGCCTTCGCCCCGCTCCAGCACCTGATCGCGGGCCACGGTCAGGATGTCGGTCACGTCAGCTCCTCAAGTACTTGAACGGTGTTCAGGTTAGGGTACCGGGGTGCAGCTGCACCGAAGCGACGTGGTCGACGCGGCGACCAGGCTCTTGGACGACTACGGGATAGCCGACCTGACCATGCGCCGGCTGGCACGCGAGCTCAACGTGTCGCCCGGGGCGCTGTACTGGCATTTCGCCAACAAGCAGCAGCTTCTCGGCGCGGTCGCGGACCGGATCCTGGGGACGATCGACTGTGCCGGCGACTGGCGCCATCGCATCACCGGCATCTGCCGGGGCCTGCGCAACGCGCTGCTGTCGCACACCGACGGCGCCGAGTTAGCCTCGGCCAGCTTCGCCGCCGGTCAATCGGCAGCGATGACGGCAATCGTCGCGGCGCTTTCCGACGCGGCGTGTGACGCCGGCGTGGCCTCGGGCCAGGCGGAGTTAGCGGCCCGCACAGTCGTCTACTACGTGCTGGGTTTCACCGCCGACGAGCAGTCGCGGCTGCAGTGGGACGCTGCGGGCGCACTGCCCGATGGGCAGTCGGTGTTGACGACTGATCCGAGCGCACGGTTCGCATTCGGGCTGGGATTGCTTGTCGACGGGCTCGCGTCCTGCGCCGAAACCGGAGTTTCGCAGGCAAAGTGCGAGTAGCGATCTGCGAAACTCCGGTTTCGGGGCGGTCAGGTGATCACGTGCTCGACGCGCTTGCTTCCGTCCCAGCGCCTCAGCCCGACGAACTCGCCGCGGACCTCCCGAGTGGTCCCACGCATCCCTAGTGCCTGAGCGAGTTGTTGCGGCTGCACACCCCGCGCCAGTGTGGTGTGCGGTGTCCAGTGCCCTACAACGGAATTCGACGCAGCAACAGGCGCCAGATGGGGCGAGCTGATCCGCACCACATCCGCGTGCAGCTCCAATAACTCCGCCGACGGCACAACGAGCCGCACCAGGATGAACGGCGAGTGGCCGAACACGACGGGCGCCCCGATCACGCACGGCACCGGTAGTCGCTCCAGCACCGGAGTCAGAAACGCGTCGACGTCGGGTGAAATGTCATCTGCGACAACCAGAGTCACGTGCGGGCGGCTGGTCGGCGGCGGCGTCCGCAGACCGGCGTCCGACAATGCCTGCCAGACGCGCTGAATCGCCGCCTCGGTGTCGGTATCCAGCAGTAGTTCTAGCGAGTGGACCACGTCAGCCGACCAGTTCGGACAACCAGTCCCGGTCGACCGCCGCGCCGCTCATCTGCTCGAATTCCTCGCCAGAGCGCTTCGCCGCCCCAGCCGGCAGCACCACACGCAGCGGCGCCATCTTCGCCAGCTCCACGCGGTTGCCGAGTTCGACGGGTGATGGCTCTGCCGGCCATGCCCCGATCACCAGGCCCGCACACGAGACCCCACGTGTGTCAAGGGCTTCCAGTGTCAGTGCGGTGTGGTTCAGGGTGCCGAGCCCGGCCCTGACGACGACCACGACCGGCCTGTGTGCATCCTGTGCCAGGTCGCGCAGAGTGACGCCACCCTCGCCGATTTCGACCAGCAATCCGCCAGCACCTTCGACGAGTGTCAGCTGGTGCGAATGGTCGACAGTCCGCAGCAGCACGTCCAGTTCGACACGGTTCGGTAGCGCCATCCCGGCACGCTGGGCGGCGGCGACAGGAGCCAGAGCCTCGGGATAGCGCCACGACCCGACGACTCGGTCGACGCCGGACAGCCGTGCCACCTCGGCGAGGTCGTCGTCGCCCTCTGCGGTGCCGGTCTGGACGGGCTTGCACACTGCCACGTCGATTCCGGCAAGCCGGGCTGCGCACGCCAGCGCTGCGGTCGCGACCGTCTTGCCGACGCCGGTGTCGGTGCCTGCGACGAAGAGGTGGCTCACGCGCGGGCCGTGCGCAGAACTTCCGTCAGCACCCGCTGCGCCGTGTCCAGTTCGTCATCGGATAGCGACGCCCGAGCCGTCAGCCGCAGCCGTGACGTTCCCGCCGGCACCGACGGCGGCCGAAAGCAGCCGACGCGCACCCCCCGGTCCAGACACGCCGTCGCAGCCGCCACCGCCACCTCGGGTGCGCCGAGGATGACCGAGACCACCGCGGACTCCGGCCGGTCCGCCACCTCGCACGTCTCCGCGAGAAGAGCGGCGGTCTGAAGCACCTTGCGAGGCCGGTTCGGCTCGGCGATCAGCACCCGAAGCGCGGCCAGCGCCGCACCCAGCGCGGCCGGCGCGAGGCCGGTGTCGAAGATCATGGGCCGGGCCGCGTCGATCAGGTGCTCACGCACCGCAGCCGGGCCGAGCACCACGCCGCCCTGGCTGCCGAGCGCCTTCGACAAAGTCGTCGTCATCACCACGTCGGGCGCACCCGCCAGACCGACCTCGTGCAGCAGGCCCCGGCCCCCTTCCCCGCGCACGCCGAGACCGTGGGCCTCGTCGGCGATCAGCAGCGCGCCATGACGGCGGCACACCTCGTGCAGCGACAGCAGCGGCGCCAACGCGCCATCGGCGGAGAACACGGTGTCCGTGACGACGACCGCGCGCGGTTCACCGCGGGATGCCAGTGCGGCCTCGACGGCGTCGACGTCGCGGTGCGGCGTGACCACGACGCGGGCCCGCGACAGCCGGCACGCGTCGACCAGCGACGCGTGACTATGGGCATCGGACACCACCAGCGAGCCGGGGCCGGACAGTGCGACGACGGCCGCCAGGTTCGCGGTGTAGCCCGACGAGAACACCAAAGCCGAAGGGGCGCAGACAAATTCGGCCAGTACGCTCTCGAATTGCTCGTGCAGCTCGGTGTTGCCCGTCACCAGCCGCGAGCCCGTCGACCCGGCGCCCCAGGTGCGCAGCGCCTGCACGCCGCCGTTGATCACCGCGGGGTGTTGCGACAGGCCCAGGTAGTCGTTGGAGGCCAGGTCCACTTCTGCCCCCACCGGCGAGCGCGTCCGCAGCGACCGGCGCAGCCCGGCGCTGCGGCGCTGCTGCTCGACCTCGTCGAGCCACGCCAGCGGCGAGATGTCAGTCCGGGCTTTCATTGCGTCCTTACACTAGGCCAGTCGTGACACTAGGCCAGTCGTGCCGTCTCCGACGACGAGGAATCGGCGACCGCGACCATGGCCGAGGTGATCCGGTCGGTCTCGCCGGCGGCCTGGTCACCGGACCAAGATGAGCGCTACCTGCATAGACACATCACGCTAGATCGCTAGAGATATGTGTAACTGTGGGCAGATTGTGGGCACCATGTGGGCACGGGCCGCATGCGCGCAGGTTCAAGCCGCCGTCTCGGGCTATGGCATCGTTATACGGGAGGGCACACCATGATCGTCTGGCGGTGATGTACTGGGCCGCAACATGGACAGCACCTCTACCGCCGATTCGTCAAGCAATGTCACCCGCAGTAGTCAAGGGTGACCACCGTTTGATGGGACCCAGGCGGCGGCGATGCTGACTGCCCCGAAAGCTGCCGCACCGAGGGCTTCGCCACCGGTGGCCGCGTCGGCGTGGGCACCGTGCGCCTCGCCCGGCTGCATGCGGGGCGATGGTACCGATTTCGTCGCCTATAGCCCTTCTAGACGGGCCAGGATCTCGTCGTGGTACTGCTCGGGCACGACTTCGAGCATGGTGTCGATGATCCGCTGCTGCTTCAGATAGATCTCGGCGATGTCCTGGACGCCGGCGTCCTGGTTGGTCAGCTCGTGCACCTTCGCAGCGGCTCGTGCCCCGTCGCGGTGGTGCACCACGGTGTTCTCGTCGACGAGGTCCTGAAAGCCCTTCACCATGACGATCTCGAAAAAAGCCATGGGCGTGATCGCGGTAGCCACGCCGTTGACGAAGTCGATGGCATTCTCCGCGGCGCGGCGCTCCAGGATCTCCCGATAGGTGGCCCGGGCGACGTTCTGCACGGGAATGGCGCTTGGCGTGGTGTTGAACGGATTCCCAGCTGACCCGATCACGCTCAGCCAGGGCGGCGTTCTCCCCGTGCAGGGAGCGAAAGATTCCCATATAGGTGAACCCCTCGGCCAGCATCTGGTTGACCTTCGCCCGGATGCGGTCGTGGCGGCACACCCGGCACTTGGGTTCCAGCAGGCCCCATGGCCATCTCGCGGCGGGACTAAATCAGGACTTATCAGGACATCATCATTCACACTTTTCTTATGTCGGGAGGGCATTGTCGCGGGGCAGGCAGCCCGACGAAGCTTCGCTCAGGAGCCAAAAGAAATCAGCGAGTGTCGGCCATATAGCCATCCCCGGGTCCGGGAGGATGTCCCAGGTTTCGTGGAACTTCGGCGGCGGTCCGGTGAGCATCAGGCTGCGCTCACGTCGTCATTGTGCACGGCGGGTCCGACGCCGACACGACCGACAACTTCCTGCTCGCTCGAATTGGCGGCGAAGTGGGATTGCCACGGGTCCTCCTGTTTCTGTTACTTGCGTTCGTGGCTTCGCCGATCGACCTGATCCCAGATGTCATACCGGTGATTGGGTTCGCTGATGACGTGGTCATTACCGCACTGGTGCTTCGCTGGATAACGAGGACCTCAGGACCGGAAGCACTTAGCGGCGCCGACCCGCGCGAGGCCAGCCCGAACGGCCTGGTCCTCCAATGCCACCGGCGCATCCGGCTCAAGAAAACGAAAGACCCGCAGGCGGTCCTGGACCCTCGATGAAGTGCGGCCGCCGAAACGGCCGCGGCATCAAGTCGAAGACATGCCCGTTGATGTTGCGGATCCCTCGATGAAGTGCGGCCGCCGAAACGGTCGCGGCGAATGTGGTGTCGCCGTTGCACGGTCAGCCCTCGCCCTAACCATTCTTACGCGATGCGACAGCTGATGTTCAGGAAATTCATCGCCAAGCTTGCTCTTCTTAAGTGTCGTCCACCTCGTGCCGTCCTTGCCGGTCGATGAGATTGGTCATGTCGCACGAAGACCCATCGCAGCACGGGTCCTGGTGGACACCGGCGCTTCTGCCCGCATCGTGGTGCGCAGCATCGACCGCCCAAAGCGCCCCCGGGAAATTGCGACGGCCCACCGCAGCACCTCGCGATGGCCAGCGGTATTCACCGCTACCACCTTCTCGCCGACTTGACGTCCTCTTTCGTCGACTGCCGCGGACGTGTGCGTGCGCTTGTTAACATCGGTTCCGATTACCACCATGGCGACGGCATCCTCCACTCAAACCGAGCCGACAGCCTGGGCACGGCCCGGGCACCGATAACGGCGGTAGTGGCTCCGACGCCCGCTGGCCGCCGCAATCGCGGCGATCAGACGGCGGTACCTGGATTCACCGCGGTGGCCGGCGGCGCTGCGCCTGGCGGCAGGCGGCGTAGGGTCGGGGTGGTCTCCCCCGGGCCCTGCACTCGGAGCGTGTCTAGATCGATGCACGCGCCGCCGCGCATCACCCCACCAGCGCGCTCGCAGCAGTAGTCCGTGGGCATATTGCGGTTCATACAGGCTTCGAAATCGGTATCGCTGTAGGTGCGCGCGCGGTGGCAGGCTCTCCGAGCAGGCTGGCGGTGACCGCCAACGCTGCGGCGAAGTTAGCAGCTTTGATAGTGCGCGAGTCTGCCTTCGCACACGGACCGCCGGATTCTCACGTGGGGATCACCAATCTGCGCGGGAACGCCGCGCCATATTTCGACCGTGTTTGATGGCGGGGAAAAGGATCCTGTTAAGCAGTTACTATTTTCTTTGCCACAGGCTGGCATGCCGCGACGTAGAGAAGTTGATGTTTCTGTATCGCGCTAGGGTGTCGGCGGCAGTGGCTCGGTAGGCGGCGGCTGAGGACCCGCCGACATCCCGGGCGGCGGCACCGCGTTGGCGTCCAGGGGGCGCTGTGCCAGCAGTGGCAGCGCCTGGGACAGGCTCATGCCGTCGGTGTGGATGGCATCCCACAGCTCGCGCAGCCGAAACAGGCGCGGGGTTTGGGAGCGGCCCACCGCCGCATCGGTGGTGGTTCCGGGCGGCAGGTTGTCCGGGCCGATCAGGTGCGGCACCCCGGTGGGTGGCACCGTCGGGTCGCCGGAGACCGCCAGGGGGGCGGTGTCGGACACCGACGGCGGTGGTGGCGGGTCCACCGGATCACGCCCAACGCGCACACTCCGGCTACTCCGCTGCGCCTCATCACGGGCACGGTGACGGAGGAGCACGCCGTCGTGTGGATGCTGGTCTCGGTGCAGTCGCGGCACATCTTGTGAATCCCGCTGTGCTCCAATGGATTCCACAGCCACATCGCAGCGCCACCCTAGCCTCGCCGACAAACTCTGGTGACGCTGCTGCCGGCGAAGTCCAGCCTGCCAACGCTCGGACGCCGCTCCCCCTCATGGGGCCGATCATAGTTCTGCGCTGCGGCAGGCCGAGAAATTCAGCCGACTCACGGCACTTTTGGTGCTGGCGTGAAGGAGCAGCCGCTCGACGCAGCGCCGCTCTCTTTAGCCAACACGGTCGTGACGGCGTCATAAGCGTCACTGATCGTGGTCATCTCCTTCGCCGCAGGAGAGTCCTGTTCCCGTCCCCCGTAGACCAACGATGATGTACTGGCAGTGGCGAGCAGCGAGCGATTTATAGGGGTGGAGCAGTGTTCAAACATGTCAGCGCGGCAATGAGGAGGCCGGCGGGCACTTGGCCGGCAATGCGCGGGTGCGGGTATATCCGGGCACCGATGCGGAGTGCCGGGGCGTGATCGTCGAGGATTTCGGTGAGATGGCCCCCCAGGCTGTTGATCTCGGCGGCCAGCATTTCGCTGACCCAGCCCGACGGTGCGCGGTGGCCCTGGACACCGGAGGCCTGGGATTCCTCGACACCGAGCAGCTCGTCATCGAGTGACTCATATTGTCGGCAGCGCCCGAAGCCAACGCCGAAGGACAGCGTCGGCGCCAGCCGCCAGAATCAGGCCGCACACGGGACACTCAGCCGACTTCCTAGGGTGGTCGTTATGGCAGACCAACCAAACGGACTGGAACGGCTGGTGGCGCGCATCCGCGAACAAGTGGCCGACGGAGGGTTACACAGACTCATCCAAGCCCGCCAAGAGATAGAGGCCCAACTCGAGGGTTCAGGCCGAATAGACGCCCAACTAGACCGACTCGAGGCTTACCTCGAGGGTGGTTCGGTCGAGCCGGAGAGTTCCGGCGATGTTGTCATGTCGCCCGAACCGGCTGTCTTGGTTCTTCGAAGCGCCTCTCCCCAGCTGGCAACCGACATCCAAGGCCGCAGCCAGCAAGACATCAGGCTGGCCATCGACATCTATCTCGCGATCCTGCAAACGCTGCAAGTTCTGCTGATGCTCTATCAGAGCCTCCACCGGCAGCCGCCGACCCAGATCGAGATCAGGGAGATCCTCGAGCAGACGACGCGCGTTGTGCGCCAGACCATCAGCATGCCGGCGCCTCCGATGCCTTAAGACCCGCCCGGGTAGCCCGGTTCAAACCTGGCGGTCAAGCCAGAGTCCATAGCCCCAGTACTCGGGAAAATACCTCGGCATGATGGCAAAGTGACGGTCCGCTGGCAAACGTGTATGCGCTGGTGGGCCGGTTCGCGGCGGTTCGCGGCGGGGACAGTGCGAAAAGCATGGAGTGTGATGGATCCACGGATTCCGGGCGGGGAAGTCCGGAAAGCGCTGCTCAACGGCTTGTCCGGGTTGCGGAGCCTGACGCCGGGGGCTGTCGCGTACGCCGAGGTTCCTCCCCGATGGTGTCACCGGTCTACGACCGTAGTCGCCGACCCAGTTCGGTTATCGCCTCGTGCTGGTAGCGCCGGTTTTGCCCGCCATTTCACGCAGCACCATCGGTTCGCCCACTCACGGATCTGCTGCTCCTCAACGGCGCACATTGCCCCCAGAACTGCTCGATAGCAGCCTCGCGCAGGTCGCGCAGCAGGTCGGGTGGCAGCGCGTCCACCTCGACTTGGACCGACCTGCCGAACCGTTCAACGAAGCCGGTGAGGCGGGAGCGCCTGCTGGAGCCGTGGCTCCGCTCGTGCCATCCGGAGATCGACCGTGCGTGGGGTGCTGGTCTGAAGCTGTTACCAGGCGGATGATCAGCACGGAACCACTTGCGGGCGCCTCGGCTCGCCGTCGACAGCTGTTTAGGAGGTGCAAGATGGCCGACCGGCGCCGGCTCGGCCTGCAGGACGCCCTGTGGCTGGAGATGGACCGGCCCAACAACCTCATGGTCGTCGACTCGGTGGTCTGGACGGCCGACCCGCTCGACTGGGGGCGGTTGCGGCAGGTCGTCGAGGCGCGGCTCAGCACCCGCTACTCCGTGTTCCGTAGCCGGGCGGTCAAGGACCGCGACGGCTCGTGGTGGTGGGAGGTCGACGACAAGTTCAATTTCGAGGAGCACGTCACGATCGCCGACCTGAAGGACCCCGACGACTCCCGTGAGCTGCAGGCGCTCGTGGCCAGCCATCGTACCGAGATGCTCGAGCGCGATCGGCCGCTGTGGCAGGCCGTCTGGGTGAACCGCTACCGTGGCGGCAGCGCCATGATTCTGCGCACGCATCATGCCATCGCCGACGGCATGCGCATGGTCGAGTTGGCGATGAGCCTGTTTGATGCGTCGCCTGAGGGCGGTCTCGTTCCCGGCCCAGGCATCGCGCAGCACGCGGCCCACCCACGCCCGCCGGGGCAGCCGATCGCGGACCGGGTGCGGTCGGCAGCCATTAGGGCGGCAGAGACAGCGCAGGGCGCGGTGTTGTTCATCGGCGAGACGCTCAGCGACCCCATCGGACCCGCGAGCGAGGCGGCCGAGGCGGTTGCCGAGGCCGCCGGCGAGTTGCCTGGGATGTTCGGTGGCGCCGCCGACTTCGGTCGACGGGCGCTACAAAACCCCATGGGGGCCGGCCACACAATCATCACGTCGGCGTGGGCGGTGGTGTCCGACCTCACCGCATCCGTGCGCTCGACCCTGCGGGCGGCGATTCCGGGCAGCGGCGCGCTGGTCGATGTGTTCTCCGCCGCGCCGGGTGATGTAGACCTGATCCGCAAGCTGCTGCTCGGGACCCGCAACGACTCGACGATCTGGACGGGTACGGCCGGCCACGACAAGGGCGTGGCGTGGTCTGAGCCGCTCTCCCTGGCCACAGTGAAGACCGTGGCCAGGGCGAACCGGTGCACCGTCAACGACGTGCTCGTGAGCAGCGCGGCCGGAGCGTTGCACGATTACCTCGAGGCCCACCACGCCCGCTGCTCGTCGGTGACGTTTATGGTCCCGGTCAACCTCAAGCCGGTCGACCTGTCGTTGCCCGACAACCTGGGCAACGAGTTTGCCCTCGTGCAGCTTGAACTGCCGACCGATCAGCCCGATGCCCTGCGGGTGCTGGCCGTGGCCAAGCGGCGGATGGACCGGATCAAGCACGGCCACGAGGCGGCCGTGGCGTTCCGCCTGCAGGAGACCATCGCCGGGCTGAACCGGGGGGTGTACGAAGCCTCGGTGGACCTGTTCACCAACCGGACGCTCGGGACGCTGACCAACGTGCCCGGCCCGCCGACGCCGGTGTATCTGGCCGGCAGCAAGGTCGAGGGAATCGTCGGTTGGGCACCCGTGTCGGGCAACCAGCCCATGAGCTTCACGATCCACAGCTACAACCGTCAGGTGATCGTGGGCATCGCCTGCGACACGACGCTCGTGCCCGACCACGAGACGATCGTCGACGGCTTCGCCGTCGCCTTCGACCGGCTGCTCGCGGCCACCCCCGGCCTCATCCGCTGACTGTGGACTGCGGCCAGCCAGCTTGGCTGCGTCTCGGCCTTCCCAGGCACCGGCGTCAACGCCGGGCAGTGTGACACCCGGGATGAGCACGGCGCACTCGACTGAGACCGCCCTGGCGGATCGGTGTTTGCGGACCCACCCGCATGCTGGGCGAAACGTCTGCCGCGCTCACGGCGGTCACTCACTCTAGGGATGAGCGCGCCGACCGCTCGCACGAGGCCGCGTTTGAGCGTCACCGCGCCGGCACGCGCCAGCGCCACCGGTCGCGACGGTGCCGCCGCGATTCTCACCAAGATCTCGTCACCGACCGCGATGAGGCCCGGGAGGGCCAGGCTCGCATAGATGCCCAGGCAGCGGTCGGCGTTAGCGGCGACGGTGCGCATCACGCCGGGATTCACCGGAAGGCCGATCTGCTCACGAGTCGGCATCACACACCGCAGCGTCGGGATCCCGCCTCTTCACGTCGTCCCGGGCGCCTTAAGCTCAGCGCCGCACCATGAGTTCTCCGGTAGTCCAGGATCGTCGCCCGTGTCGAGAAAGGTTTGGGCGGAATCGGCGGACTTCAAAGTCGGTCGGGTGCGTGCTGAGCCATCGCCGCGAGGCTCGCAAGGGTGATCAGATGCAGCGGATAGGAATCGACGAGCGACCCCACCGGGGTGACGTAGCGACTCAGCTCGGCGAGCTTGCGCAGCGGGAACACGGACAGATCCGGCAGCGGTTCGTCATGAGCCGAGCCGAAGTGCGCCCGCAGATCGGCCTTGGTATCGCGGGGAGCGCGGTGGTGGTCCTTCTCGGACAGCGGCGGGAGCGGCTCCAGACGCACCTCCTTGCCGACCAGATCGGACAGCCTTGCGTGGACCTGAGGCTCAGCGCTGGAGACCTCCTCGCCGCCAGGCACGGTGACCACCACCTCTGGGGCGTTGCCGGGCCTGCTGGGAAGTCGGCGGGGTCCGTCTGATACCGTGCCGTGCATTTCAGCAGCGACGGCAACCGCCGCGCAGTGGTGATCGCACCGAGCGCCGGATCACGCACAGCCCACATCCAGTCGGCATGCAGGCGCCGCTCGCCGACGGCCGATCTGTCGATCCGCTCTCCTCCCATCGACTTGACTGGGTATCGCCAGATCTGGGCCACTCGCGCTGCGCGTGGCATCGTCAAATTATGCCGGACTGGTCCTTAAATTCGGTCTGTTTCTTCAAGACGCCACCGTCCGGCAGCAGCCGGGTGCGGCAAGATCTGCCGGCAGACCGGCGGCATGCCAGGCCTCATGTCTCGCGTACGCCGCCACAGTGGTTCAAAGACTCGGATGCCTTCGCATGGCTGAACGGATGGCGCGGTCTTCGAATCCTGTGGTCCGTTGATCTTTGGCTCGATACCAATGTCAAGCGGTCCGAATGACGATCTTGCCCGCCCGCCGGATTCGCGAATCGTGGCCCGGACGTGCGAGCCGAGACTAGGATTTTCACAGCAACCGAATGCAGTTGCCTGCAGTTGTCTTGGTAGCGGCCCCATCTGGGAGGTCTTTCGCATGGCTCATCCGTCGATCGATCCGACGTTCTATAGGACCGCTGCGGACGCGGCAGCCGCTGCCGGCGAGCAGCTTGCGTATGTGGTGGCCTTCGATCGCGCCGCACAGAAGCACGACGCGATGACCGTCATCGACGTGAATCCGGCCTCGGACAGCTACGGGCGGGTGGTCGGCTGGACCGACGTCCCCGGCCACGGCAACGAGCTTCATCACTTTGGTTGGAACGCCTGCAGCAGCGCCCTGAAGCACGAGGGACACGACATGCACGATTTGCAGCGCCGCTACCTGCTAGTCCCAGGGCTGCGATCGTCCAACATCCAGGTGTTCGACACCCAGCCGGACCCATGCAACCCGACACTGATCAAGACGATCGACGCCAAGACCCTGTCCCAGAAGGCCGGGTACTCGCGTCCGCACACGCTTCACTGCGGACCAGACGGGGTCTTCCTTACCTGCCTGGGCGGCCCTGTAGGCAACGATGACGGACCGGGCGGGATCGCCCTGCTCGACCATGCGACATTCGACGTGTTGCGTGCCTGGGAGACCGACCGCGGGCCGCAACACTTCCACTACGACGCCTGGTGGCACCTCAATCAGAACGTGCTGATCTCCAGTGAATGGGGCAGCCCGTCGATGATCGAGAACGGCGTCGTGCCGGAGTTGTTGCTGGGCCAGAAGTACGGCCACGCCATCCACTTCTGGGACCTTGCCAGGGGTAAGCATATGCAGCGTGTTGACCTGGGCGTCCAGCACCAGATGGTATTGGAGGTGCGCCCGTCCCACGATCCCGAGGCGACCTGGGGCTTCGTCGGCGTGGTGATCTCCACTGAGGACCTGTCCGGTTCGGTGTGGCGCTGGTTCCGCGACGAGCATGAGTGGAAGGTCGAGAAGGTCATCACCGTCCCCGCGGAGCCTGCCGACCCAGACCTCCTGCCTCCGGCGCTCAAGCCGTTTGCCGCAGTGCCGCCGCTCATTACCGACATCGACCTGTCGGTCGACGACCGGTTCTTGTATGTGTCCTGCTGGGGCACCGGCGAGATGAAACAGTTCGATGTGTCAGACCCCGCGAACCCGAAGCAAATCGGATCGGTGCGGCTGGGCGGCATCGTCGACCGCGCATCGCATCCAGCGATGCCCGATATGCCGCTGGCGGGCGGGCCGCAGATGGTCGAAGTCAGCCGCGACGGGAAGCGGGTGTACTTCACCAACTCGCTGTACGGGGCGTGGGACGACCAGTTCTACCCTGATGGCGTCGGCGCGTGGATGGCCAAGCTCGACGCGGATCCCGACGGCGGGCTGAGCATCGATGAGAACTTCTTCCCGCACGGCGAGGAGTTCCGCGGCCTGCGGGTGCACCAGATCCGGCTGCAGGGAGGCGACGCTTCGTCCGACTCGTACTGCTATAGCTGATTCCCAGCGCACCGCCAAATGTGCGACATGGCCGAAGTTTGGCGCGTACGCGGGGTCGTCGAGAGCTTCCGCGGCGACCAAGGTCTGCTGGTCGCTTGGGGTGGAGTGGTGATGTACACCGCACCGCTTCACGGTGCCGTGGCGGAGGCTCCGCGCCGCAGATGTGGTGGAGGGGCAGCGATAAGAGCATGCCGTGCACCGCCCAGGATCGCCGCCGGCGGTCAGGGGCCGCCCGCTAGACCTTCAACGATTGGGCTCCCACGGGCAAGTCCCCGAAAAGAGAGCGGTAACAGTCCGGTCGCGTGAAGCGCTCGATCAGCCCTCTCGGGCTATGTCTTTGGTCCTTGCAACGGTAAGCTGCCGAACCGTCTGCACCATCAGGCGCATGGATGCAGACCTTGCAGGTGGAGGGTCTGGGGATGCCGGTCATGCTGGTGACGATGTGCTGGGTGCTAGGCGCCATGCTGGGGATCGGTCTGGTGTTGCGGGCTTGGGTGTGGAGCGTCAAGCGGTGGAAACGCAGCATGGACGTCGGCGATGACACTCCCTACGTTGAGACCCTTGCCACCCTCTCCGCGGGTTCGGTGCGCCGCCACTTCAATCCGTACACCGACATCGATTGGCAAGCACCGGAGTTCTCCATCACGCATAATGACCCGCGCTGGGTGCTGTCGGCAACCGATCCACTCGGGCGTCATCCGTGGTACATAGCGCAACCACGAGAAAAGCAGATCGCGATCGGAATGTGGCGTCATGCCAACACGGCGAAGGTGTCTGTCCACTTAGAGAACCTTTTAGTCCGCGGTCTGATGCAATACATGTTCTGGGTGCCCATCGGATCACCGGAATACCGCTACTGTCTGCATGAAGCCGTCGAGGAGTGCAATCACTCCATGATGTTTCAGGAAATGGTGAACCGCATTGGGGTCGACGTTCCGGGCGTGCCGCGATGGCTGCGTTGGCTCTCGGTGCAATTCCCGATATGGGCAGGTCCACTGCCGAGCACATTCTTCTTCGGGGTGCTGGCAGGTGAGGTGCCGATCGACTATGTGCAGAGGAACATGCTGCGCGAGGGCAGGTCATTGCATCCCATCCTGGAGAATGTGCTGGCGATCCACGTCGCCGAGGAAGCCCGGCACATGTCGTTTGCTCACGAATACCTGCGCAAGCATGTTCCGCATCTGCTACGGCCCAGCCGGTTCGTGCTGTCGTTGTATGTGCCGATCATTATGCGGGCGCTGTGCCAGGCGATCATCGTGCCGAAGCGCAGTTTCTTCAAGCAGTTCGACATCCCGCGGTCGGTGCGCAAGGAGTTGTTCTTCGACGCGCCCGACTCTCGCCGGATGCTGCGGGATATGCTCGGCGACGTCCGCATGCTCTGCTACGACGTGGGATTGATGAATCCCTTCGCGCGGCTGATGTGGCGCATCTACAAAATCGATGGCCGCCCATCGCGGTATCGCGGCGAGCCGCAGCGCGCGCACCTGCCGACCCAGGACACGGCCGCCTAGATCCCATGCCGGAAGTGATCACCGATCGTGCGGCAGTACGATTAGCTGGATGACGCTGACCGGCTGCGGCGGTCGCAAGCAGAGTCAGAAGGAGTCAAAGGCCGAGGGACTTCAATGGGCGGCCCAGGTGGCGGGGGCCAATCGTCCGGGCATGAGCTAACGCGAGGTCACCAGGGCCATGGCGTGACGGGTCCGCAGCAGGTGGATCGTTTCGCGACGAGGACGCCCGAGAGGCCATAGATCCAGAGCGGCCACATCAGCGTCGAGGACGGCCCCAAGAACTCGAAATTGCACTTCCCAGCGAACTCATCCGAGCCGATCCGAGACTGCGTCCCAGCCCTGGAGTGCGTCCCGCATGAAAACCACAGGTCAAAGGTGCGGCCAGTGCCTCCCAACTGCGTCCCGACTGCGGCGGACGCACATATCCAGTGCGTCTGGTGCGTCTATATAAGACGCACAGCACTGGACGAGCAGAACTGCGCCAAGCTACGGGGCAAGCAAGCACAAAAACGCCCCGGCGACGCGCAAGCGTGGCGAGAGATGGCGCGCCACCTCCGCCAAGCTGCCGAGTCCACCGGCATCCCGTGCCGCATCGCGATAAATTTGGCTGGCCCGAAGCTGCGCACGGGTCCACTTCAGCCGGGCCCGCCGGTGGCAAATACTGCAGCCGCAACGTAACGCGCTCGGCCACGTGGTCGGGTCAAGTCCACGGGTGTACGACGTCGTCGCATGATTCCGGCAGCGACGCGGACCTCACAAGACGGTGTCACCCTGGGCCCTAACTGGTGAAACAGGTGCTCTAATAGGCGGTGCCTTCGGCGGCGCGCCGCACGCAGTCAAGCAGCGCGCCGACCAGCAGGTGGGCCTCGAGCCGATGCCGAAAGCCCAATAGCGGCGAAACCACCGCCGTGCGTGCTCGTCGGTGGTTGCGGTGCGCATCAGGCCAGACAGCAGCGTCCGGTGCGCGTCCAGTTCGCGTACCTGCAGGTCGTAGACGGTCTTGCCGAACGCGCAAATTCGATTACGGGGCGCCAGAACTTCCCGACCAAGCTCAGCGCGATCTCGTGCCCGGGCCGTTCGCCCAGTAGGACCCAGCCGCCCTCCGACATCGGAATCGATGGCAGGTCACGTACCGCATCGACTCGAGTGCCTCGCTCCCTCCAAAGAGGCTTTAGACATCCCGCTTAGCTTAGCCCGCCGGGTCGCGTCCTGAAACCGGTGTAAATGGAGCCGGGCGTAGGTTCTGCTTCGAGACCTACCAAGTCATCGAAGAAAGGACCTACGCCCGTGCCTGCACGAGTATCCCCGACCGACCGTGTT
>JBLNEK010000012.1:0-2626 GCA_050262635.1 Candidatus Sericytochromatia bacterium
GCGCGCCCGTAGCTCAACTGGATAGAGCACCCGCCTTCTAAGCGGGTGGTTTCGGGTTCGACTCCCGACGGGCGTACTGACGGAAAACCCTTTCGCCGTGGCAGTTTCTGCCTACCTCAGCGCGTGCTGAGTGCGGCTTCCGAACGAGGGTTTCGTGGAATCGTTCCACGAAACGATTCGAGGAACCGCATCATGCCGCGCCCCCGCAACCTGACCCCCACCTATTCACTCCACCAGCAGTCCGGCCGCGGTCGGCTCATCTGGACCGACACCGCTGGTGTCCGCCACGAGAAACTGCTGCCCGGCGAGTACGGCAGCGATGAATCACTAAGAAACGGTGGCGTAATGAGGTTAAAGGAATCCGAAGCAGATCAAGCAGAGCGCCAGCTTCAGGAAGGCGTTGTGCATCCGCGTGTCCCAATCGGTCCTCAACCTCAGCCGCCGGTAGCGATGCAGCCAGGCGAAGAACCGTTCCACCGGCCAGCGATACTTACCCAAACCGCTGCCGTGCGCGGTTCGCCGCCGAGCGAACAAGGGCTCGATGTTGCGACGGCGCATCCGCCGACGATGCGGTTGCGAATCGTACGCACGATCCGCGTACAGTTTCTTGGGACGCCGCTTCCGCCGTCCTCGCCGCTTCGTGCGAACCGCCGGGATTGCATCCACGACTTCCGGCAGCGCGATCACGTCGGGCACGTTAGCCGCCGTCGCGGTCGCACTCAACGGGATGCCGTGCGACTCGACAACGGCATGGTGCTTGGACCCCGGACGCCCACGATCCGTGGGGTTAGGGCCAGTTTTCGTGCCACCACCCAAAGCCCGAGCCGAAGACGAGTCGACCGCCGCCCGCGACCAGTCGATCTTGTCGGCATCGTCCAACTCGACCAACAACAGGGCGTAGAGTCGATTCCACACTCCGGCCTGATGCCACTTCTTGAGGTACCGTCGGCAGCGACTGCCCGAACCCCAGCCCAATTCGGTGGGCAGGTCGTTCCAGCGGATGCCGGTCCTCAGGACGAAGAGGATGCCGGTGAGTACCTTGCGTCGGTCCAGGGGCTTGCGGCCGGGATGACGGAACCGACGACGCTTGGGTCGGGGCAACAGCGGCTTGATTTTCTCCCACAGTTCATCGGGAAGTAATGCCTTCATTGTTCGATCCTCCGGGACGACCCAGAAGATCACAAACGCGAACAGGATGCCGATTCACTCATTACGCCACCGTTTCTAATCCTACAGCCGTAGTTAATTCGGCGGTCGTGCGCCGCGTGTGCGGTAGTGGCAACGCCGCGCCCGGTGCTGGTGCTCGCGCCGCCATGCCGACCACGCCAGCACCTGCTCGGCCTCGGGCACACGGTCCCACACCAGCCGCAGGAGTAACTTCCGCACCTCGGGCACGCTCAGCGCGATCAGCCTCGCGCCCCCTTTTTCGCCGGCTCGGCGATGCGTGATCGGATCACCGCTACAACCGCCAGCGCGAACAAGCTGAGGGTGATGTGTCGGTGCCACCCGGTCCAACTGCGCACCTCATACTCGTCCAGCCCGCAGTCCCCCTTGGCCAACTCGAACAGATCCTCGACCGCCCACCGCGCCCCCGCGACACGAACCAACTCGTTGAGCGTCGTGGTCGGCGGGCCGCCGCAGGCGAAGTACGCCACGTCGGCCGGGTCCGACACACTCCGGCGGATCAACAGCCACCGCGCGTACTCGTCCGGGTCGGGGCTGTTGGTTCGCGTCACCGCCCAGTCGTAGACGCGCGGCCCCTTCGCCCCGTCCCCGCAGCTGAGCCGGTGCCAGGCGTCCGCCGGGATGCCGGCCGACAGCGCACCGACCCGCACCTGCCGGAACCCGGCCCACACCGCGAAGTCCGTTCGCACCCCGACCACATATCCCAATCCGTGGCCCTCGACCGCCGTGCGGAAGTGGTAATCCGATCCGTAGACGGAGTCGGCCGTCACCCACTCGGCTCTCAATCCGGCCGCCACCGCACGGTCGATCATCCGCCGGGCCAGGACGATCTTGGTCGCGAACTCGATTTCTTCTGGAATCCCGGCCTCCTCGCGTCGATCGGCGTCACCGGCCCACTCCTTGGGCAGATACAACGCGCGGTCGAGCAGCGCCCGCCCCTTCTTTGTTGCGTACCCCAGGAGCACCCCGACCTGGCAGTTCTCGATCCGGCCGGCGGTTCCCGAGTACTGGCGGGCGACGCCGCACGACTTCGCGCCCTTCTTCAGGAACCCCGTTTCATCAACCACCAACACGCCGTCGCGGTGGCCCAGGCCGTCCTTCACATAGCCGAGCAGGTCGTCACGGACGGCGTCGGCGTCCCAGTCGGCACGCGCCAACAGGTGCTGGACTCCATCGGGGGTCGGGTCGCCCAGGTGCTCGGCCAGTTGCCACCCGTTCTTCCGCTCGGTGCCGCTGAGCAACCCACGCACGTAACCGACCGCTCGGAGGCGAGGCTCGCTCCGAGCAAAGTGGCGACCGATCCGCTCGCCGACCACATCTACTTCGTCCGCCCAGGCCCGCACCTGCTCGCGCGTCGGTCGTCCTGACATCGCTCACCTCCGCCGGAAAACCAAGCGAAGGCTGTTGTAGCAACTACGGCTGTAGGATTAGAAACGGTGGC
>JBLNEK010000013.1:0-4985 GCA_050262635.1 Candidatus Sericytochromatia bacterium
CTGCTCACCATCGAGTCGTGCTCCGCCGTCTGGGTAGCGGCGCTGAACGGCGACACCGGTGGCGGCGGGTGCGAACTCGCCCTCGCCTGCGACTACCGGTTTATGGCCGACGGCCCGTACAGCATCGCGCAACCGGAAATCTTCCTCGGATTCCCGCCCGGCGGCGGCGGGACACAGCGCCTCACCCGGCTGCTCGGCGCCGGCAGGGCCCTCCACATGTGCCTTGAGGGCACCCCGAAGACCCCGGCGGAGGCGCTCGCGTTCGGCCTTGTGGACCGCGTCGTGGCCCCCGAACGTCTGCTCGAGGAAGCCGTGGAACACGCGACCCGATTGGGTCGACGGCCGAAGGCCGGCATCGGCGCCGTCAAGCGCGCGGTTCGCTTCGGTGGCTCGCTACCGCTCGAGGACGGGCTGCGGCTGGAGGCTGGAGAATTTCTCGCTGCCATAAGCACGCCGGACTCGATCGAAGCCCAGCGCGCGTACGTCGCCCGCACTAAGGAACTGGGCGACGAGCCGATCGCCGACCCTTACATCCGTGCGGCCGTCATCGAGCGCGGAAGGTTCGCCTGATCGCCAGCCCGTACGGCCGACCTGAAAACCCGAAGTGTACTTCACGCTTTCGATGTCAGCCTCGACACAGCATCGTTTAGCTGCCCCAAGATCAGCGACAGGTCAGCGATGTCGTGACAGCTTCATCTGCAGCCGTTGCATCATGGCGATCGCTCGCTCTCCATGGCCGCCCCGTGCGGGAAGTACGCCGATTTGACGCATGACATCGGCCATGTCGACCACAAGACGTATCCGGCTCGCGAGTCCATCGCGGATTTCGGCGATCTCCCGGACGTCCATTTCAACGCGCTTGTCAGTGGCCGCCAGGCCCGGCGGATCGAGCGGCCCGGTATGGGTGCCCACTGCGAGCCAGTTGAAGCTGATTCGGGGAGCGTGTGGATGGAAGAACGGTCCGTCCATCAGTTCCAGCGTCAGGTCGGGAAAGGCCTTCCAGATGGTGTTGGTATAGAACGCGCTTACCTCGGCGCGCCCATGCATGGGTGCGGGTGCGGCACTGTGTTCGAAGACGACGTCCTCGGTCATCACCGCGACGAAGCCGTCGGCGTCATGGGCGTTGAAAGCCGCAAGCACACGTGGAATGACGTTGCTGACGACGACCTCATCGACCGGTGCCGCTTCGGTGTCACCAGTTGTCATCGCCACCTCCAGGGATCAATGGGCATCAGAAGACGAGCTATGCCAAGTAGACCTCTCCCGCATGCGGAACGTATGGGTTCTCCTGAAATCGTGGAAGCTTGCTCTCATGACGGCTGGTCGTCGGCTTCGTCGGTAACGTGCTGTTCCCCTAGCCGAATCTCCGACGCTCGGTGACGCTTCCGTGGTTATGAAGTGTATTTGGCCATTTCGCTAGCACGACTCGTTGAAGGCGTTCGGGACCGGCATCGGCGGCTGGGCCGATGCCGATCGCCAATTGCCCGATGGCACCGGGATCGGTGTTCCTGCGGTGTTCGGCAGTTCGCCGCAGAGCCGGCACAACCCCGGTCGCCCGTGGGTAGTTAAGTTAGACATCCCAGCGTCGTAAGTTGTCAAGCCGCCGCGGCGGGTTGTCGGTGTGCCCAGGCGGTGTGTTCGTCGTAGGTGTTGTGGTGGCGTAGGCAGCCGTGCAAGATGCCGACGAGCCGGTTGCCCAGGGCGCGCAGGGCTTGGTGGTGTAGGTCGCCGGCGGCGCGGCGTTGGTCGTAGAAGGTGCGGGCGCCCGGACTGGTGGTCAGGGCGCAGAAGGCCCATTGGTCGATGGCGTCATAGAGGCGGCGGTTGCGGATGTGGCGGGCCAGCACGGCGCGTCTGCGGCCTGAGGCGAGCGTCAGGGGTGATGTTCCGGCGTAGTTTTTGCGACACTTGGCGGTGGTGTAGCGCTTCGGGTCGTCCCCGAACTCACCGAGCACCCGGGCGCCGAGGATGACACCAAGTCCTGGCAGGGAGCGGTAGATGTCGGCGTCCGGGTGTGCCTCAAAATGTGTCGATAGCTCGACTTCCAGATCGCCGATCTGGCGGTTGAGCTCGGCAATGATGCCGACCGCAGCCCGGGTACTGGCCCCGAAAGCCGCGGTGACCGCAGCAGGCGCGGCGAGCTGCGGGGTCCGTAGCGCGGCCTGGATGTGTTCTGCCCGGGTGTTGAGGTTGCGTTGGCGGCCCGCGGCTTTGAGCGCAGCCCGGATCTTCGACAGACTTAGGCGGGTTGCGTCGGCGGGGGTCGGGGCGCGGCCCAGGATGGCCAGCGCGTCCCGGTCGGCCAGGTCGTCGAACGCCTCCAGCGCCGCTGGGTAGTACTCGCGTAGCGCTGAGCGCAGACCGTTGGTATGCCGGGTGCGTGCCCAGATCAGACTCTGGTGTGCCCGGGCCAGCACTTTGATCGCCTCGGCATCTGGGCTGTCGCCGGCGATCGGACGATGGTTGTGCCGATCGGTACGCACCAGATCGGCCAGCAGCTTGGCGTCCGAAGCATCGGACTTGGCTCCTGAAACGTGGTGGCGATCGCGGTAGCGGGCCACTGCCAGCGGGTTGACCGCGAACACCTGGTATCCGGCCGCGGTCAACGCATCCACCCACAGACCGCGATCGGTTTCGATGCCGATCACCACTTGGGCGGGGTTCTCGGCATGCTCGGCGATCAGCTCATGCAACCGCCCGACCCCGGCCAGCCCTTCGGGCAGCCGCCGAGACGCCAGCCGGTCGCCGGTGTCGTTCATCAGATACACGTCGTGATGGTCTTCTGCCCAGTCGTCTCCGACGAACAGCATCGATCGACCTCCCCTTGGTTCAGTCCGGATGAATCCTGTTCGAGCCCAAGGACACCCGGCGGCAACCTAATGGATCAGTGCTCAAACGGCACGACATCCCATAAGCGCTACAGATGACCTCACCAACCAGCCGGGGCACAATCTAACTCTAGGAATCGACCATCACTCCAGGACAAAGCAGTGCTCACCGGCTGGCGGCTCGGTGATCAGCCTCCCGCTCAAGAACCAAGATCCCCGTTAAGGACACTCCGATCGGTTCCCATTAGGGCCGTGGTCCCTGGCCATTGCACGCCGGGTGCGCAATGATCGCAGGAACGGCCTTCGGGGGTAGCTGCAGTTTGTCGTCTGCGAGAAAGAAGCGAAATCCATGAGTGAAGACCGTGCGCTGGTATTGGTGGCGGGCTATCAGGACCTCGATACAGCTCGGTCCGAATTTCAGGGACTGACCGACAAAGCCAAGGACAAGTCCGTCGTTCTCACCGGCGCGGTCCTGGTCGGGAAGGACGCCGATGGCAAGCCGATGTTGATCGACACCGGTAACCGGTTGGGTCGCCGGGGCGCGGCATGGGGCGCGGGGGCAGGGCTCGCGGTGGGTTTGTTCTCCCCGGCGCTGCTGGCGTCCGCAGCGGTGGGCGCCGCGGCTGGCGCGGTGGCCGGCACGTTCGCCGACCATCGGCTCAAGAGCGGTCTGAGCGAGAAGATCGGACACGCGCTGCAAGTGGGCACCGGCGTGGTGATCGTCGTGATGCCCGCCGAAAGCCGGCTTGCCGTGGAGCAGGCGCTTCCTGGTTCGCCGATGAAATCGGTGGTGGAACTGGAACATTCGACGCTGAGGGGTCTGCAGGCGGCGCTGGAAGAGGCGATGGGCAAGTTCAATCCTGACCGCACGCGACTGCCGCTGCCGAACCGCTCGTTCGGCGGCACGATCGGCCGCACCATGGCCGAGTCGGTGGGCGACTGGACGATTGTGCCCGGTCCGAAAGCGCCCGAGGACGCACCCAATGTTCTGATCGTGTTGATCGACGACGCGGGTTTCGGCGGACCCGACACCTTCGGCGGCGCGATCCGCACTCCGGCTCTGAGCCGAGTCGCCGAAAACGGCTTGGCCTACAACCGTTTTCACGTCACCGCCGTGTGCTCGCCGACTAGGGCCGCCCTGCTGACCGGCCGCAACCACCACCGGGTGGGCTTCGGGTCGATCTCGGAGTTCTTGGGGCCCTTCCCCGGTTACTCCTCGGTCCGGCCTCAAAGCTGCGCCGCGCTGCCTCGGATCTTGCGTGACAACGGATACGTGACCGGCGGGTTCGGCAAATGGCACCTCACCCCGGACGGCGTTCAGGGTGCCGCGGGACCGTTCGACAATTGGCCGCTCGGCTGGGGATTCGACCACTGGTGGGGATTTCTGTCCGGTGCGGCCGGTCAATACGACCCGGTGATCACGCAAGACAACGCGGTCATCGGGGTTCCGGACGGAAAGGACGGCAAACAGTACTACTTCCCTGACGATCTGACCGATAAGGCGGTCGAGTGGCTGCACGCGGTGCGGGCACAGGACGCCACCAAACCTTGGATGATCTACTACTCGACCGGCGCCACCCACGCTCCGCACCACGTCTTCAAGGAGTGGGCCGACAAGTACCAAGGGCAGTTCGACGACGGCTGGGACGTTTACCGCGAGAAGACGCTGGAACGGCAAAAGAAGCTCGGCATCGTTCCGCCGGATACCGAGCTCACCGAGCGGCCCGACTTGTTCCCGGCGTGGGACACCCTGTCCGATACCCAGAAGAAGCTCTACGCCCGCCAGATGGAAGTGTTCGCAGGCTTTTCCGAGAACGCCGACTGGAACGTCGGACGGCTTCTCGATGCCATCGACGAGTTGGGTGATCTCGACAACACGTTGGTCATCTACATCTGGGGCGACAACGGTGCCAGCATGGAGGGCACCATCACCGGGTCGTTCAATGAGATGACGTTCTTGAACACCATCGTGCTCGACGCCGACCAGCAGCTCGAATTGATCGAGAAGTACGGCGGCATAGAGGCGCTCGGCGGCGAACACACCCCTCCGCACTTCGCATCGGCGTGGGCACATGCCCAACACACCCCGGTCCAGTGGGGCCCGCAGATGGCCCGCCACCACGGCGGCACACGTGACCCCAAGGTCATAGCCTGGCC
>JBLNEK010000014.1:0-27542 GCA_050262635.1 Candidatus Sericytochromatia bacterium
CTTACATTCGACGATGGGCTGCTGGTGGTCTGCGACGGCGCCAAGGCGCTGGCGGCCGCGGTGCGTGAGGTGTTCGGCGACAAGGCCCTAACCCAACGATGCACTTTGCACAAGCGGCGAAATGTCGCTGATCACCTGCCGGACAAGGACAAGGCCTGGGTGGACGCCAAGCTGGTCAAGGCGTTCAGTCATCCTGACCCCGAGCAGGGCCTGCGCAAGGCTAAAAGCCTTGCCGCGCAACTGGATAAGAGCTACCCCGGTGCGGCGGCGTCGCTGCGCGAGGGGCTGGAGGAGATGTTCACCGTCAGCCGGCTCGGCATTGACGGGCGCCTGGCCAAGACCCTGACCACCAGCAACCCCATCGAGTCGATGATCTCCATCGCCCGAACGACCAACCGTAACGTCACCCGCTGGCGTGACGGGCAGATGGTGCTGCGCTGGACCGCGGCAGGCATGCTCAACGCCGAACGATCCTTCCGCCGCATCAAGGGCTACAAGCAGATGCCCCAGCTCGTCGACGCACTGCGCCGACACGCCCACCCCGAATCCGCCGCCGACACCGCATCTGTCGGTACCGCCGCCTAGAGTTCTCCATGGATCGCCACCGAAATTCCACGCGACTCGGGACATGCTCGAGCAGCGCGAAGAGGTGGATCAGCGCGCCAAGGAATGAGTAGCCGCGGCAGAGACGGGACTATCGTGTGACTGAAGTTGGGGTGATGACGACATATGCCGCCCGCGACTGGGCGTAATACCGAATTCGGCGGCCCCACAATGTGATATGGCCAAGCTCTACCGTTGCGAATTCCGGGTGAAGGTAATAGCGCCACGCCATCCGGGTCAGCACTGCCGCCGGCGGCGCTCCGGCGACAGCGCGAGCCCGCCCACGTACGAGCAGGCGCTCTTTGCGGCCGCGTTCACCACCCAGCAGAAGGCAGACCTCCGGGCAGTTCGCGACATTGCGGACCGTCCACGACGAAATCGACGTCCCCGCATAGATGCGGCCGTGGTGCACGACGAACCACAGCGGAACAGCGAACGGTGTGCCCTTGCGCGACCTGCTGGCGAGGACCATGACACGTGAGACACGAAGCGCCGCTTCGAGTTCGACCGACTGCAGCGGTGGTGCGTCGTCCATGGTCCCAGTAAGTGACACCGGCGGCGCTCACCAGTGAGTGGCTCTGCGGGTACGCCACGGAGGGCGCCGTAGTCCCAGGCCACTACGCGCCGCGGTGAGACTCGGTAGAGCCGGTCCCCGACAGCCTCCGCCGGCCCTCGTACGGTCAACGAGCGCAACCGAAACCATTGCGGACCGTCGTCGGCAACTACCACCACTTCACGGCCAGCGAGGTCGGGGGCGTCCGAGGGTACGCGCACCTGTCGCGGTGACGACGCCGGATCGGCAGGTTGTTCCAAGGTGGCATCCACTGGCAGCGCGATGATTTCGCCGTCGACAACCGCCGCCAGCGCGGCACGCGGGGGTGCCAGCGCGAGGTCGGCGACGGCACGAGGTTCGACGTCACGGGTGATCACAGTCGGCGCCCTCGTTTCTACTTGGTGTCAGTGCCCGTGAGGGTGCGGTGGTGGTTGTTGAGTATCGTCCTCGGCACCGGCGGGTGGTAGTTGCAGCGTGATTGTCGCGGCGCTGGCCGACGCGGGCGGTCGGGACGAATAGCTGATCCCGTTGGGTGCGCGGCCAACCGGCGTGGTCGCCACGAGCGCAAGGTGGTCCAAGTCGATGACGGACACCGTGTCGTTATAGGTATCGGTCACCCATGCCCGTGATCCAGTGGCGTCGACGACGACTCCGTGGGGTCCGGAACCGGTGGCCGCGGCGCCGCGGACCTTCATGCCCGCGGTGTCGATTGCCGATAGCGCGTGCCCGGGGGCGTCGCGGTGTCTTGGTCGGCGGACACGACAGTGGTTTCGTTGGGGGTCAGGTAGAGCTGAACGGGTGCGGCCGAAACCCGTGCGTTGCCTACCACCGTCCGTGAGCGCAGATCCACTTTCATCACCGATGGCGGGTCGGTGATGCCGCTGTACGCGTAGCGTCCGTCGGCGGTAACCGCAACCTGGACTGGGCCTTTGCCCACGGGCACTGCGCCGCGTGGCTGATCGGTGGCCGGATCGATCACATTGAGCTCGCCTGTGCTGGTGTTGGCCACCACGATGATCGAACCGTCGGCGGCGGCACGCAATCCGTGCGGCATTCCGCCGAGCTCGACTCGGCCGGTCGCCTGCAGTCCTGGAGCCCTGTACACCGACACGCTGCCGTCACCGGCGTTGGTGACGTACACCTTGCCGTTGGGCGCCTCGATCACATGCGCGGGTTCGGATCCGGTGGTGGCGGTCGCGCGGACCGCATACGTGGCCGCGTCGATGGCCACCACGGCGTTGGCGCTGCTCACCGCATAAACGGTCGAACCGTCGCGGCCCACCTGGACGTTATGCGGCCCCGGAAGGCCGGTCAGGGTGGTGGTCACCGTATTGGTGGCCGCATCCAGGACGCTCAGGCCGTCTTGGCCCTGATCCGCAACCCACACCGAGCCGGAGATCGTCGTATCGGAAGACACCGAATCGTTCGAGCAAGCGGCCAGCGTCACGGCGATAACCCCGAGGGCGCCTACGGCAGATCCGATCATCCTCGACATCCTGTCAGGCTGTGTCCACCACCACTGAGAGCCCATGACGATCGCTTGGGGAGCGCCGTCGTCTGCTGCTGACCTTGAGGCGTGCGACCGCCTGTTCGATGCCCCGAGCCAAACCGTCTACATCAGGCACGGTTTCGTAATCGGCAAGGACACCGAAGAACAGTTCGTCGCCGTAGCTGAGCACGGCCACCCCGGTGCGCACGTTCATAGCGATCGGCGGGATTGGCGACACGCTCAGCACCTCGCGTCCCAAGGTGTGCAGGTGCTCTCGCGGCCCAGCCACATTCGTCGCCACGGTCGTGACGCCACGCTGCGGTAGCCGGGACAGTAATCGCACCGCCCATGCGGTCAGGGGGAACGGCATGAGGTCGGCGGCCGACACGAGCGCGTTCCCGGCCTGATGCTGTCCGACCTCCAACCGCGAGTGCACCTTTCGTAATCGCTGTACCGGGTTCTCCTCATCGACAGGCAGATACGGAAGCATCACGGAGACCCGGTGGTCAGCCAGGTCGTTCGCGTCAGCGGAGCGCACCGGCACCGGTATCAGCGTGCGTAGCGAGTCGGGGAGCGGTTTCTCCCCGCGGCGAAGCAACATGTCACGGCACCCCGCCGTAATCGCCGCTAGCGCGACGTCGTTGAGGCTTACATCAAATTTTTCGCAGATCTCCGCTACGTCATGCAGCGAGACGTGTGCCGCGCTGTAGCGGCGCAACGTACTTAGCGGTCCGTTAATGGTGACGACGGACGCCCCGAGCCGATCGCGAGATCGGCGACCCACTGTGCCACCCAGGCGGCGGTGGTCGCCAAGGTGGCCGAGGTGCTCCACAGCCCGCTCGCTATCGTCAGGGGATTGATGCTGAGGCTGCGTTGCTGCGGCCCATCGGGTTTCGACTCTCTGGCCGAGTTGACATGTCGGGCGAAGCTCTCGACGGCATTGTGGTCGCAGAGCCCGGCAAGGATGTGTGTCGCGGCTATCTCGTCCGCCATGCAGTAGTGAAACTTGGTCAGCATTGCCCAGCGGTCGTCGGTGGGTCCTTCGATGAGCCAGATCTGCAACAGCGGTCGATCCCGGTCCAGACGCGTCGCCATCGCATCGGCGGCTACTTGAAACAGTGCCTCGTCGTCACCTGGCCGCGGTTGCGCAATGCGACGGACATGGTGAGCCAGATCGAAACGGGGGTCATCAACCCACTCCGGCGCGCCGAGGTCGAACCGGCGCCGCCGTAATCTCTGCGAGAACCGGGGACAGGCACCGATCCGGTCGGACAACGTCGCCATCACCAACGCGCGGTCGGGGGCTGGCCCCTCCATAACCGCCAAACTGCCGATCGCCAGACTCACGTGCCGGTCGGGGTCTTCTGCGTGCAGGAAACCCGCATCCGAGGGCTGTCAGGTGCTCCACGAGCCACCTCCCGAGGTATGTGCAACTGACGGTACCACTATCTTGTCAAAGCGCCTGCGGCGGCACGGCCACCACCGGGTCTCGATACCGCAACAGCGGCCTCGCGAACGACCAGCCGAAGACAGACCAGTCGTCTATCGGCTTGTGGTGTTCCACGGATGTTGACTTCAGTCGCTTTTCAGGTGTCCGGTGGATCGATCCGCTCCGGACGTAGCGGCATTCCGCGAACCACCTCGGATGGTTGAGTACCCGCGTTGTGCGAAGATGCCGGGATGTCGACCGATCAGGCACATTTCACGTTGGCTGAGGGCGGCGAATACATGCCGACTCAGTTCGCCCAGAGTCGTTGGGGCGACGACCATCTCAATGGCCCGGCCGTCGTCGGACTATTGGCCCGGGCGCTGGAAAGTCACTGCGGATCGCCGGGTTTCATGCCGGCGCGGTTGACGGCGGATTTGTTCAGGGCCGCACGCAATGCAACGACGACAGTCGACATCCGCGTGGTTCGTGACGGCCGACGAGTGCGCAGCGCCGAGGGTGACCTGATCCAGGACGGCCGACTGATCGCGCGCGCAACACTGGTGCAGTACCGACGCTCGTCCGCACCGCCGGGACGCCAGTGGGCTGCGCCAGGAGTCTTCTCACCGCCGCCACCGCCGGATGGGGCGATGCTGCCCTTCGTGGGGAGCGATGACGCGGGCTGGACGCGGTCACCGGCGGCACATCAGAACGCGTCGCGTAAGCGGTTTTATAACAACAACATCAAGGTGGTAGCGGGGGAGGAGAACTCGGCATTTGTCCGCGCGGTCACCGTTGCCGAGGCCACCAGCCTTGTGACAAACCTTGGTACACGCGGCATTGGATACATCAACGGTGACCTGACCGTCGCGCTGGCGCGGTTGCCGGTCGATAATTGGATCGGGGTTCAGGGCGACTCGCACTGGGCAGCCGACGGTATCGCGGTCGGCACCGCGACGCTGTTCGACCACCAGGGCGCGTTCGGCTCCGGGCTGACGACAGCGGTAGCCAATCCGGCGGCGCAGATCGACTTCTCGACGCGAGATTTCGGGATGAGGGGTCTGAACTATGAATGAGGTCGACATGCGCGTCACCCGAAATTCGTCACGGTGACGGATTTCCAGGCGATAGCGGAGACTGGACTGAAGCGGTCGAGGGGCCGAAAAGCGGCCGCCCGGTCCGTAGCGCTACAACAACCCGCATCCAACCCCAGTTTGTCGGTCAGCGAGGACCGTCGATGCTGCGGCAAGTTGGCACGGGAACCTAAGCCGCAGAGGGGTTCGGGCATCGACAGCCGCTTCGGCGCCGTGAACTTAAACGCCGATAAGCCACATTATGTAAAGTAAGCCAAACCGCAGGTTGCCCCCTGCCCTGCCTCTCTGCTGTCACCTCCGTCGCCGAACTTCTCTGCTACAGCTACCAGGTCGCGCAACGCCGCCCGCCCACACGCCTCTCAGCCAGTGAGCCGCCCCCCTGGGCGAATTGGGATGATCGACCTAGCCAGGTCTGGCGCCTCCGGGAATCGACGAGATGACCGACAGGAGAACACGATGGAGCAGCAACAGATCGATGACGAACTGTCGACGACCGGCGCGCAGGAGTTGCTCGCGTCCACCTCGGCTGCCCACCTCGCCTACATCGGGAAGGACGAGACACCACGGGTAGTTCCGGTTGGGTTCTTCTGGACTGGCAGCCAATTCGTCATCGCAACGGCCACAACATCACCGAAGGCGGAGGCGCTGTGCGCTCGCCCAACCGTCGCGCTGGCCATCGACGCAGGCGACACCCCCGGCCAGGCGCGAGCCCTTTCGATACGCGGACGGGCGAGCGTCGAGATCGTCGATGGTGTGGTCGAGGAGTATCTCGCCGCAGCCAGGCAGGTGATGGATGCCGAAGCAACGACCGAGTTCGAGCGGAATGTCCGCGCGATGTACGACCAGATGGCTCGAATTGCGGTCACGCCGCACTGGGCGCGCTACTACGACTTCGGCGCGGGCCGAATGCCGCGATTCCTGCAGGAGCTGGCCGAACGGAACCGATCCTGACGCAGGTAACGTCTGGTCAAGCCACGTTGCGGGCTACCGACTCGTCGCTTGCAAGAATGGCCACATGGTCGAGCAGAGCCTGTGGATGCAGAAAGTCGCGGCCGACCCCGGCCATTCGCACTGGTATATCGAACGCTTCCGCTCCATGGCGCGTGCCGGCGATGATCTGGTTGGCGAAGCTCGCCTCGTCGACGCGATGGCGCCCCGGAGCGCTCGCATTCTCGATGCCGGCTGTGGGCCTGGACGGCTGGGCGGCTACCTCGCCGCCGCGGGCCACCACGTGGTGGGTGTCGACGTCGACCCGGTTCTCATCGAGGCGGCGGAGCAGGATTATCCGGGCCCGCGCTGGCTCGTCGGCGATCTCGCCGAGCTTGATTTGCCCGCACGGGGCATTGGCGAGCCGTTCGACGTCATCGTGTCGGCCGGCAACGTCATGACTTTCCTTGCGCCGGGTACCCGCGTCCAGGTGCTCGGCCGGTTACGCGCTCACCTCACGGACGACGGTCGAGCGGTGATCGGCTTCGGCGCCGGCCGCGACTACCTGTTCGAGCAGTTTGTCGACGACGCAACGGAGGCCGGCTTCGCGCCTGACTTGCTGCTGTCTTCCTGGGACCTGCGACCGTTCACGGAAGAATCCGACTTCCTTGTCGCGCTCCTTGGCCCGGCATGAAATTCCGTTGCGCACCAACCGGTTTGCCAGGCCGTGATTATCTCCCCGACACAGAGCCGGGCGGTAAGTCGACGCCGATCTCGTCGCAAATCGGCGCGATGATGATCAGTGCCCCCCGTGGACTACAGAACGGGTGCGGCTCTGCCGGAGGCGGCGGAGGCGCGGTGTAGGTGATCGGCGGTGGCGGCTCAGCGGGGTGCGGTGCGCCCGACCACGGATACATGGTGCTGCTGGACACGTCCACGATGCCCTCTGAGGTCCAGTACCAGTCGTGGCAGGCGTTCCAGTCCCACGAGAGCACCTGGCTGCCCGGTATCGAGGGATCCCCGGGGCACCAATGGGTGCATGTCATCCCCTGCGGGCAATTTCCGTCCTGATAGCTGGGGCCTTCGGCCGCTGCGGTGCCTGCCCACCACGCAGAACTGGCCACGGCTACACCGCTGAATACTGCCACCGTCGTCGCCAATCGCGAGATCGTCACGGCCGATTCCTTCCCTAGCGCCACGCACGGCTGCGTTGCCACTGTGGTCACGGTGCTGCCGATTCGATCGTCGCCGTGGGCGCTTGGGTCTTTCTTGGGCGGGCATAAAACGGCCGCGCCGTATCAACGTCGACACGGCGCGGCCGGGTTCTCACACGAGGCGGAGGTGCTTTTTACTTCTGCGCGTCGGATCTGCTCAACGCCCGGTCCGCACTGCGGATGAGGTTGCGGTTGAACTGGTATTGCGCGGCAACGAGCTTGTCTGCCAACTCGATAGCGGCGTCGACGAGCTTGGTGCGCAACGGCTGGACCGCTTCCGGAATTGCTTCATCCACCGTCTCGCGGAACTTGCGGACCGCCTCCGCCGCGGCGTGCTGGCCGGCCTTGGCCGACTCGCGGACGTCGTCGAGGAGATCGCTTGCATGGGTTGGCACGGGGTGCGACTCGGTTGTTTGCGTCATGTTGTCGACGCTATTGCACTCGCCTCCCGGCCACTACTGACAAAGGTCCCATCATGGGAAGCCGATGGTCTGCGGTTGACTGATGAACGTGAGTCGATACCGCGCCGAACTGCAACGGCTCCCCGACGGCGCCGGCCCTGGTACGCAAAGCGGTGTCGTTCTCGACCTCGACGCCGACTGGCGGCCCCATCCGGACCCGCATCGCGGCACGTTGATGGGCGCTCGTCCAATGAATGTGTCAGGCCGCGGTTCGTGACACCGATTCCAGCGTGCAAGCAGTCGGCAACCGCCTGCGCGAACGGGACTCGCCGGGACCGACAAGTACGGTGTGCGGCGGCATTTTGGCAGCGTCGGGAATTGGCGTCCGCCGAAGCCCCGAGTCCGCCCGCTCAGCCCTTCGCTCGACGAAGTCGGCGCCCACCCAGCCTGCCCCGCACAGCGCAAGCGTGATACCGAATTCGACCGGCGAACCTACAACCAGAGCTATCAGCGCGTAGCTACCGCTCACCAGTGCGACAACAATTGCCGCCGTATGGAGAACGCGAATTCGGGTGCCGGGTTTCGACATAATGACGCTCCTTCCGGCAAATAAAATTCCCGCACCCCCGTTTCTTCAAACACCGAACCGTGATCTGAATGTTTTGCCGCGGAGATAGCTCAATGGGCGAAAAAATCAGAGTGTGACCGAGCAGGGGCCTAAAGTGGTCGCCAGGATGCGATGTGCGGTCGGATTGCTCGGCCTTGTTGTGGCTGTCGCCGTGGCGGCTTGCCAAACAGCGCCTGCCGCACCTCCCGACCCCGCTCGTGTTGACGTGGGCGAGCCCTTCACCTTGGCCGCCGGCCAAAGTGCAACCGTCGACGGACAGGTGCTGAAGCTCCGATTCGATAGCGTGCTTAGCGACTCGCGATGCCCCAAGCTGGTCAGCTGTTTCTGGACGGGCGAAGCACGGCTGACGGTTTTCGTCGAGCAGAAAAATCACGAGCCGGTGCCCGTGGAATTCAACACCAATCCCGCTCCCGGCCTGAATAAGCAGGAAGCACAAGCAGGCCCCTACGAGATTCGTTTGATCTCTCTCGATCCGTACCCGCAGACACCAGCGAACATCCGGCTCGACGAGTACCGGGCGGTACTGCGGGTCGACAAGAACTAAGTCAATACCCGATTAGGGTTCAGCCATGAGCCTCGTCACCTATGAACTCGACGACCATATCGCGACCATCACCCTCAACCGTCCGGAGGCTCGCAACGCGATCAACGGCCCGCTTCGTCAAGACCTCAACGCCGCGTGGAACCGCTTTCGCGACGAGGAGGACGCCTGGGTCGCGGTCCTGACCGCCAACGGCGACGTCTTCTGCGCTGGCGGCGACCTCAAAGACGGTGAAGGCTCGGTCGGCACGTTCGCGGGCACGTTCTGGGAGAAGCCGACGATCAATAGTTTCGAGAGCGGCATGGAACTGTTCAAGCCCACCATCGCCGCGGTGCACGGCCCATGCGTCGGCTACGGCCTGACCGGAGTCCTGTTCTGCGACTTCGTGTTCGCTACCACCGACGCCGTGTTCTCCTACCCCGAGGTCTCGATTGGCGTGCCCACCATCGTCGGCGCGATCCGTCTTCCCCAGCGGGTCGGCTGGGCCAACGCGATGGAGCTGCTACTGACGGGCAAACCGATCAACGCCGACCGCGCGAAGGAAATCGGCCTGGTGTGGAAACTCGTGCAGCCCAACGAGTTACAGCAAGCTGCTCGCGCATGGGCCCGCACACTCATCGAGGCCGCTCCCCTCGCCCAGCGGGCGACGAAGGAAGTCGCGTGGCGGACCGCCGACATGGGCTGGATCGAGTCCGTCCGCTTCGGAGAGACCATGCGCAAAGTCGCCGCGGCCACCGACGATGTGGCCGAAGGCCTGCGCGCCTGGCAGGAGAAACGCAAGCCCAACTGGCGAGGTCGCTAGTCGCCCCGAAGCGCAGCGACGGTATCGGCCATCGTGTCTCGCGGATCACGATAGGTGACGCCGAGGTCGCGCTCGCTCGGGGAATCGTCCGACTCGGGCATCTGCGTGTAGTACTGCATCCCCGCCGCCGTAAGCGGGGTGTCGACGGGCAGCACGCGCTCGACTTGGTCGAGCACTCCCCCGGCGGCTCGCAGCAACGCATCCGGAACCGGGACCGACACCACGGTCACACCCGCGACGTCCCCGATCAGCGATGCCAACTCCTGAACCGGAATTCGACGACCGCCCGCCATGTAGCGCCGCGGTCCACGACCCGGCTCCAACAGGGCCGCGTGCAGGGCGGCCAGGTCTCGGACGTCGATCACCAACCATGCCGAGTCCTGCCCGCAGGGAAGTACCCGCATCCGCAGCGCCGCTTTCACGCCCTCGCCGGCCTCGCCGAACTGGTCACCGACCGGAGGGCCCAACACCATGCCCGGATACGTGATGCTCACCGGCGCTCCCGCGTCCTGCAGGCCGCGGGCGTAGACGTCAACCTGGGCCTTCGACCTGCCGTAGCCGTCGGTGCCACCAACCACGGGCAGCTCTGCGGTGAGCGTCTTCAAGCCTGGGCGAAACAGCGCGGTGAAGCTCGAAACATGAACGATCGGGTCGATTCCGAGCTCGACCGCCTGCCCCAGCACATTCCTCGCGCCGTCCATGTTGGTGGTGAGCATCTGCTCGTTCTGCCGCGGATCCGTCGCAACCAGTGCCGCGCTGTGAACGACGGCGTCGCATCCGCGCAACGCCTCCCGAACCGACTCCCTGTCGACGATGTCGCCGACCGCGAAATCCGACACGTCGACACCGAGCTTGTCCACGCTGGTCTGCAGACGCTCCGGTTTGCGTACCAAGAAACGCACGGTGTGCCCCGCGTCTGCGATTGCCTTGGCGGTCCACCCGCCGACGAAACCTGTTCCGCCGGTGACAAGTACACGCATCATGCAGTCCTAACAGCCGCCGCGCGGCACCAGTGCGGCTCGGGGTCCGGCAGGCATCTGCGCGGGCAACGCTCGATTGGGCTCAATTCGATGGCCGCGAACACGGGTTGCGGTGTACCCAGCGCGGCAACGATCGACACCGGCGCGGCCCCCGATACATTGGCAAGCGGCATGAGACCGGACGCAGCACCGTTTCTGCTTCTGTCGATTCGCGGCGAGGACGAAGCAGCCGACGACGAGTACCGCGCGATGATGCGTTTCGCCGGTCTGGACGCGGCGCGCCTGCGGCGCATCAGGCTGACGCACGAGCCGTTGGGTGACGTCGAACTCGACGACTGGTCCGGCATCATTCTCGGTGGCGGCCCCTACAACGTCAGCGACGACTCAGAATCGAAGTCGGCCACTCAGCGTCGCGTCGAGTCGGAGCTGCTGCCTCTGGTCGCTCGGATGGTCGACCGCGACTTCCCCTTCCTCGGGTGCTGCTACGGGGTCGGCACCCTCGGCTCGGTGATCGGCGCCGTCATCGACCGCACCTACACCGAGCCGGTCGGTGCCGTGACGGTCGCTCTGACCGATGCCGGCCGTGACGATCCGCTGTTCGCCGATCTGCCCGACGTCTTCGATGCGTTCGGCGGGCACAAGGAGGCGGCCAGCTCGCTTCCGTCGGATGTCGCTCGGTTGGCAGCGTCGCCCGATTGCCCGGTGCAGGCCTTCCGGGTGGGCGAGAACGTGTACGCGACACAGTTCCACCCCGAACTCGACGTCGACGGGATGTGTACGCGGGTGGACGTTTACAAGAACCACGGTTACTTCGCCCCCGAAACCGCAGAGTCGCTGAAAGCCGCTGTGCGGCAACGTAATATCGAGCATCCGCCGCTCATCCTGCGCAAGTTCGTGGAGCGGTACGCGCGTCGGGCGTGACGACCGGCCCACCCGGTCGCGA
Organism: Candidatus Sericytochromatia bacterium; assembly: GCA_050262635.1. Lineage (GTDB taxonomy): Bacteria > Actinomycetota > Actinomycetes > Mycobacteriales > Mycobacteriaceae > Mycobacterium. Next base: position 11,602 of record JBLNEK010000014.1, read on the forward strand.
CACGCGAAAATCACAGTCTTGACCGATTCCAGAAAAGGCGGCATATTGGCTGCGTGTCCACATCACCGGATTACGCGGAGCAGTTACGCATGGCTGACCTGCGCGTGACCCGGCCTCGTCTTGCCGTGCTGGAGGCGGTGGTCGCGCATCCGCACGCCGATACGGAGACAATCCTCGGTGCCGTGCGCGCCGCCCTGCCCGATGTGTCCCGGCAAGCCGTCTACGACGTGCTGCACGCACTGACCGTTGCCGGGCTCCTGCGCCGAATCCAGCCGAGGGGCTCGGTCGCCCGGTACGAGACGCGCGTCGGCGACAACCACCACCACATCGTCTGCCGGTGCTGCGGGGCCATTTCCGACGTCGACTGCGCGGTCGGCGAGACGCCGTGCCTGACCGCCTCCGACGACAACGGATACGTCGTCGACGAGGCCGAGGTTATCTACTGGGGTCTGTGCCCCGACTGCGCGTCGCAAGCTTCCCGATCACAGCCGTGATCACAGCCCAGTTCACCCACCCCTGAAAGGAACCCTGTGTCCGAAACATCCGACGCCCGCCCGCCCCAGTCTGCGGAGAAGACTCAGAGCGGCAGCGAGAGCGAGAATCCCGCCATTTCGTCGCCCACTCCGAAAGCGCATGCACCGATGAGGAACCAGGACTGGTGGCCCAACCAGGTCGACGTGTCGGTCCTGCACGCGCAGACGGAGAAGTCCAACCCGCTGGGGGCGGACTTCGACTACAAGGAGGAGTTCAAGAAGCTCGACGTCGAGGCGCTGCGGCGTGACCTCGTCGAGTTGATGACCACCTCGCAGGACTGGTGGCCCGCCGACTACGGCCACTACGGCGGCCTGTTCATCCGCATGAGCTGGCACGCCGCGGGCACCTACCGCATCGCCGACGGGCGGGGCGGCGGCGGCCAGGGCGCGCAGCGCTTCGCCCCGATCAACAGCTGGCCGGACAACGCCAACCTGGACAAGGCCCGCCGGCTGCTGTGGCCGATCAAGCAGAAGTACGGCAGGAAGATCTCCTGGGCCGACCTGCTCGTGCTGGCCGGCAACGTCGCGCTGGAGTCGATGGGATTCAAGACCGCCGGTTTCGCGTTCGGCCGCCCCGACATTTGGGAGCCCGAGGAAACCCTGTGGGGCTTCGAGGACACCTGGCTGGGCACAGACAAGCGCTACAAGGGCGAGCGCGAACTCGACAATCCCTTCGGTGCTACCACGATGGGCCTGATCTACGTCAACCCGGAGGGCCCGGAAGGTGAGCCGGATCCCATCAAGGCGGCCTACGACATCCGCGAGACGTTCGGCCGGATGGCGATGAACGACGAGGAGACTGCCGCGCTGATCGTCGGCGGGCACACGTTCGGCAAGACCCACGGCGCCGGCGACGCCGATCTAGTGGGCCCGGAGCCGGAGGCCGCCCCGATCGAGCAGCAGGGTTTGGGCTGGAAGAGCTCCTATGGCTCCGGCAAGGCCGAGGACCAGATCACCAGCGGTCTCGAGGTGGTGTGGACGCCGACGCCGACCAAGTGGGACAACAGCTTCCTGGAAACGCTGTACGGCCACGATTGGGAGCTGACCAAGAGCCCCGCGGGTGCCTGGCAGTACGTCGCCAAGGACGCCGACGACGTCATCCCCGATCCGTTCGACCCGGCCAAGAAGCGCAAGCCCACCATGCTGGTGACCGACGTGTCGATGCGGGTGAGCCCGATCTACGCCGACATCACACGGCGCTGGCTGGATCATCCCGAGGAGCTGGCCGACGCGTTCGCTCGCGCGTGGTTCAAGCTGCTGCACCGCGACATGGGTCCCGTCTCGCGCTACCTGGGCCCGTGGGTGCCGCAGGAGACGTACGTGTGGCAGGACCCGGTTCCGGCCGTCGACCATCCGCTAGTCGACGAGCAGGACATCGCGTCCTTGAAGGCCAAGGTCCTCGACTCCGGTCTGTCGACCTCCCAGCTGATCAAGACCGCTTGGGCGGCCGCGGCCACCTTCCGTGGCACCGACAAGCGGGGCGGCGCTAACGGCGCTCGCCTCCGGCTGGAGCCGCAGAAGAACTGGGAGGTCAACGAGCCGGCTGAACTGGCCAAGGTGCTGCCGGTGCTCGAGGGCATCCAGCAGCACTTCAACGGCTCCGCGTCGGGCGGCAAGAAGATCTCGCTGGCCGACCTGATCGTGCTGGCCGGCTCGGCGGCGGTCGAGAAGGCCGCCACGGACGCCGGGTTCGACGTGACGGTGCCCTTCGCGCCGGGACGCACGGACGCCTCGCAGGAGCAGACGGACGTCGAGTCGTTCGCGGTGATCGAGCCGCGGGCCGACGGCTTCCGCAACTACATCCGGACCGACGAGAAGACACAGGTCGAGCGGCTGCTGGTGGACCGGGCGTACATGCTGGACCTGACTGCCCCGGAGCTCACCGTCCTGATCGGTGGCCTGCGGGTGCTGGGCGCCAACCACGGCGGCCGCAAGCACGGTGTGTTCACCGACCGGCCGGGCGTGCTCACCAACGACTTCTTCGTCAACCTGCTCGACATGAGCACGGAGTGGAAGGGCTCGTCGGAGGAGAACGTCTACGAGGGCCATGACCGGGCGTCCGGCCAGCTCAAGTGGACCGCTACCGCCAACGACCTGGTGTTCGGCTCGCATTCGGTGCTGCGCGCACTGGCCGAGGTGTACGCGCAGGAAGACGCCAAGGAGAAGTTCGTCGACGACTTCGTCAAGGCGTGGGTCAAGGTGATGAACAACGACCGGTTCGACCTCGACTGAGGGCTAGGCACAGCACCCCGCGGGCCGACGCTCGCGGGGTGCTGTGTATGTGCGCTCAGGTTGCATCTCGACCTCTGGCCCTAGCCGGTATTGTCATAACGTTGTCACCTCAAGAGTGGTCAAAGCGCGGCCGCACAACGTGGACGAAAAGGACATCGCGTATGCGCGCGCTCCATGACCCCGAATCGATGCCTGTGCCCGGCGTCGGTCGAACCTCTCCCGTCGGTCCGCAGCAGCCGCTGAACGTCCTGCTGGTGGAAGACGATCGTGCGGATGCTCTCCTCGTCGAAGAGTTGATGGCTGATGCCGGCGCGGAGATCCACGTGACGTGGGCGCCGTCGATTGCGGCCGCGGAGCGCGAACTGGCGACCAGCCGCCCGGATTGCGTGCTGTTGGACCTGAACCTGCCGGACGCCAACGGCACGGCCGCCGTCGAGCTCATCTGCCAGTACGACGCCACCCTGCCGATCGTCGTGCTGACGGGACTGATCGACGAGCACTTTGGCGTCTCGGCCGTGGCCTCGGGCGCGCAGGACTATCTCGTCAAAGGTCGTGTCGATCCCGAGATGCTGCGGCGTTCGCTTCTGTATGCCATCGAACGCAAGCGCGCCGAACTCACGGCCGTGGATTTGTACGCCAGCCAGCTTCGTGCCCGGGAGAACGCGCGACTCGAACGCGGACTGTTGCCCTCCCCGCTGCTGCTCGACGACCCCGGCGTCGACATCGTCGCCAAGTACCGGCCCAGCCGGGAGAACGCCCTCGTCGGCGGCGACTTCTACGACTTCGTGCAGACCCCCGACCGAACTGTTCACGTCATGGTCGGCGACGTGGCTGGGCACGGACCCGACGAAGCCGCGCTCGGGGTCGCCCTGCGGATCGGGTGGCGGGCACTGACTTTCGCGGGTCTGCGTGGCAACGAGCGCATGCGCCAGATGGAGCGGATCCTGCGCGCCGAACGTCCGGGCAGCGGCATCTTCGCCACCTTGCTGAGTCTGGCGTTCTCCGCAACCGATCGCACCTTCAGCGCGGTGCGGGCCGGGCATCCCGGAATGCTGATCCACGGCCCGGGCACGGTGGATTGGCTGGAACCGCCCGCTGGGCCCGCGCTGGGCCTCAACGGGTACGACTGGCCGTTGAATCAGATCGAGCTGCCAAAGGGACACGGCGTGGTCCTGCTCACCGACGGGCTTTTCGAGGGACACTCCGGCCGCGGCGACGAGCGCCTCGGCGAGGAGGGCCTCCTGGAACTGGCGCGCTCCGTCGCCCACCTGCCGGGCCCGGAGTTTCTCGACGCGCTGATCGAGGAGGCCGAATCCCGTGCACAGGCGCACGGTGGCCTGACCGACGACATCGCGGTGGTGCGCGTGGAGCGAACGACGTGAGTTCGCCGGCGCGGAGAGGGTCGCAGCTCACCGTGCAGGGCTGGCAGAACCTCGTCCTGTCGGCTATGGGCCTGGTCGTGCTGGCGGGCGCACTCGCTGCTGCCGCATTGCTCAACCGCACCGACGAGGTGTCGCGCGAACTCATTGACAACATCCAGCCGACGCGGGTGGCCGCCTACCAGTTGCAGGCTGCGCTGCGTGACCAGGAGACCGCCGTGCGCGGCTACCTCATCGCGGCGGACCGCCAGTTTCTCGCTCCGTACTACGACGGGCAGCGCACCGAGGTCTCAGCGGCCGAGCAGATCCGGCAGGAGGTGGGCGCCCGTCCGGAGCTGTTGGCCGACCTAGACGCGGTGGAGAAGGCTGCTGCTGCGTGGCGGTCGCAGTACGCCGAACCACTCATCGCGAGCATCACTCCCGGAACCCCGGCCGTCGTCGACGGTGCGACGGCCGAACGCGGCAAGGCCGAATTCGATCAATTGCGAACGCTTTTCGACACTCAAAACGACCATTTGGCACAGGCGCGCACGGATGGAGTCCGGCAGCTCGAGGAAATTCGTGCGTGGCGCGACAGAGTGCTGGCCGGACTGGTCGGAGTTTTCCTCCTTACGGCCATCCTGCTTGCGGTCGTAGCGCGCAGCGCGGTGACCCGACCGCTTGCTGCCCTCGCCGACGCATGTCGGCGCATCACCGCCGGCAATTTCACCGAACGCATCAACCCTCGCGGGCCGAAGGACATTCGAGGCATCGCGGCCGACGTCGAGGACATGCGGCAGCGCATCGTGGAGGAACTGGATTCGTCGCGGGAGGCAAAGGAGGCGCTCGACGAGCAGGCTATCGAACTGCGGCGATCCAACGCCGAACTCGAGCAGTTCGCCTACGTCGCCTCCCACGACCTGCAGGAGCCGCTGCGCAAGGTCGCCTCGTTCTGCCAACTGCTCGAGAAGCGTTACGGCGACAAACTCGACGAGCGCGGTGCCGAGTACATCGGGTTCGCCGTCGACGGTGCCAAACGAATGCAGGTGCTGATCAACGATCTGCTCACGTTCTCCCGGGTCGGGCGGTTGAACGCGCTCCGCACCGAGGTGGATCTCGATGCCGCGCTGGACGCGGCGCTCGGCAACCTCACCACCACCCTGGAGGAGAGCGGTGCCGAGATCGTCCGCCCGCCGAGTCTGCCGACCGTCGTAGGAGACCCAACGCTGTTGGCGATGGTGTGGCAGAACCTGATCGGCAACGCGGTCAAGTTCCGTCGCGATGGCGTCACACCCAGGATCGTCATCGAATGCCGAGCGCGCGACGACGACTTCTTGCTCACCGTGTCGGACAACGGCATCGGAATCGCCGAGGAGTTCGTCGACAAGGTGTTCGTGATCTTCCAGCGCCTGCACGGCCGCGACGCCTACGCCGGCACGGGCATCGGTCTCGCGCTGTGCAAGAAGATCGTCGAGCACCACGGCGGCACCATCTGGATCGACACGTCCTACGCCGACGGAACCCGGTTCTGCTTCACGGTTCCCACCATGTCCGAATTCGTGGAAGAGACAGCCGCCACCAATCTGGAAGGAACACATCTATGACACCGGAGGGCCGACCAATCGACGTGCTGCTCGTCGAGGACGATCCAGGAGACGAGCTGATTACGCGAGAAGCCTTCGAGCACAACAAGATCAACAACACATTGCACGTCGCGCATGACGGCGAAGAGGGGCTGGACTTTCTGTACCGGCGCGGTCCGTACCGGGACGCGCCGCGACCGGACCTGATCCTGCTCGACCTGAACCTGCCGAAGTACGACGGGCGTCAACTGCTCGAGAAAATCAAGTCCGATCCCGACCTCACCCACATCCCCGTCGTCGTGCTCACCACCAGCTCGGCCGAAGAGGACATCCTGCGCAGCTATAAGTTGCACGCCAACGCCTACGTCACCAAGCCCGTCGACCTCGACCAGTTCATGAATGCGGTACGCCAGATCGACGAGTTCTTCGTCCAAGTGGTCCGGCTTCCACAACTCGGATCGAATTGAGCCGATCGGAGGTCGTCGGCGGGCCAAAGCCATTTCTTAGCAACCAGTTAGGCGGTACTCCCCGTCACCTTAGTTTTCGGGATTAGCGTTCGGGGAAATTGAGTGGGCCGTGCCCGCGGCCTAGTGAATACCACCTCGAGAATGAGGCCGCCGATGACCGCCACGCTCACGCCCAGATTCGACAACGCCGCGTTCGGCTGCGGGCGCGCGCAGATCCGGGCTCACTACCGGCACCTCGCGACGGTCGTGACGATCATCGGGCTCATCGACAGCGTGAACGTCGACGCGGTGACCGCTTACACGCAGCGCTTCATCCTGGCCAAAGACCCTCTTATCCTCGACCTGAGCGACGTGCGGATCTCCACCGCGGATGCCGTCACCCTGATGAGAACCCTTGCCCAGGACTGCCGCGCCGCCGGGGTGGAATGCATGTTGGTGGCGCCCGGCGCGCTGGCCGAAGTGGCCGGCGACGATGACTTCCCGCTCGCGGGCTCGGTGCATGAGGCGCTGCATTGTTTCGCTGACGAGATCAATGCACGCCGTCAGCTGCTTCTCCCGCTGATCAAGAAATCGGCCTGAGGCCTACCGATCCGCTGGGACGAAGTCGGCCGGCCGCAACCATCGCCCGGCATCACGGAGCAGTCCATTCGTAGGTGCCGAGCATCGTCGTCGCTGGGCTTAGCTGGTGACAAATCCCTTGATCAGTCAGAACGGCGGCCTGGGCGGATTAGGGACGTCATCGCTCGGCCAGGCGGTAGACTGCCGTTTCGTGGGGGCATTCAAGTCTGTGGTTGCGGCAGCGGCCGTTCTTGGCGCGTGCGCGCTACCTGTCGGCGTGGCGAGCGCTGATCCCCCGGGGCCTCCACCCGGGCCTCCGCCCGGTCCGGCTCCGGGACCGGCGCCCGGGCCAACCGGACCAGCGCCCGGGCCAACCGGACCAGCGCCCGGGCCGGCACCTGCCGCCCCCATGACCACCATCGACAAGGACGGCACGTTCACGGTGGGCACCGACATCGTCGCGGGCACATACAGCTCTGCCGGTCCCGTCGACGGCAAGACCTGTTACTGGAAGCGGGTGGGGGCCGACCAGAGCACCCTTGACAACGCGCTGACGAAGAAGCCGGCGATCGTCGAGATCCAGGCGAGCGACAGCGCGTTCAAGACCAATGGCTGCCAGCCGTGGCAGCTCACCGACGCCGTCGTGCCGGCCAGTGCTCCCCCCCAGCTCGCCGGTATCCAGTTGCAGGGCATGCTCGCCGAGCTTTACGCACGTGCGGGGCGCACTCCTGGCTAGTTCTTGTCGCCGGTCCTGTTTCGAAGCCCGACCCGTCGGGCAACCTGCGACATGCAGACCGTCGAGTACGCTCCCGGTCGGCTGGCCGACCTCTTCGGTGACCCCTCGCAGCCGCCCGTTCTGCTCTGGCACGGCGCACAGACCGATGCCCGCGCCGCCGTGCGCACACTCGCCGAACTGGTGGCCGGCCACGGTCTGAGTGTGGTGGCGCCCGACTGGAACTCACACGCCGACGATCGCGGCCGCTCCGACCTGCTGGCCTCGGTGCGGTTCACCAGGCAGCACGTCGAACACCCCGACGCCCTCGTTCTCATCGGCTGGTCACTGGGCGGGGTTGCGGCCGCGGGACTGACCGTGCACGCCCGTGAGCACGGCATCCGCGTCGCCCACACCCTCTGCCTGGCGGGCGCGTTCATGGTCCGCGATCCGATCTCCGGTGACGACGTCGCCGCCGCGCTGCGCGAGGCGGACCCGTCACCGTTCACGCTGCTGCACGGACTGGCCGACGAAGTCGTCCCGCTCGCGGCGAGCCGAGACTTCGCCGGCGCGCTGAAGCAGAACGGGTGGCCGGTCGAACTGATCGAACTGCCTGCCGATCACGGCGCCATCGCCGGCGCTGCCTACGACCCGACCGCCGACCGCTACTCGTCGGCGACCGACGCGGCCACCGTGGCCGTCGCCACCGACGTCGCTGCCCGCGTCGCAGCCGTCAGTAGTCGATGACGGCGGCGTACTTGCGCTCGGTGATGGGCCGGGTGAGCTCCTGTTCGTCGCAGATTCGCTGCAGCTGCTCGAGCGTTGCGTCGAGGCCCAACCCCACTATGGGACCCGGGGTGAAGGTCGCCGGCAGGTGCTTCATCCCCTGGATGACCCCGATGGTGTCGTAGTGCACCGCACGTTCGGGATCGCACCGGTAGTCGGGCAGGCGGTCCAGGACGGCGGTTAGCATCCGCTTGAAGAGGATCCGCGCGAGATTCGACCCGATGCACCGGTGGATGCCGAGGCCGAAACTGAAGTGGCGGTTGGCGCCCCGGTCCAGCACGACTGTGTTGGGGTTCTCGAAGATCTTGGGGTCGCGGTTGGCCATCGCCCACGAAAGCCACAGCCGCTCCCCCTCTTTCAGCCTCACACCCGCGATCTCGCAGTCGTGGGCGACCGTGCGGCCGTCTCCCGGCGCAGGCGTGAAGAAGCGCAGGAACTCTTCCGTCGCCGAGTCGAGCAGAGTGTCGCGGTTCCGGCTCAGCCGGTCGCGTTCGTCAGGATGTTCTGAAAGCCATTCCAGCGCATGGGCAGTCAGCGCGGTGGTGGTGTCGAACCCGCCACCGATCAGCAGCGTGAGCATCCCCAGCAGTTCCATCTCGGGGGCGGGTTCACCGTCGATCCGCAACTTCACCAGCGCGTCGATCAGACCTGGCCGCGGTGTTTCGCGCACCTCGGCGATGTTGCGCAACAGATCAGCCGCCATCGCGGCATACATCTCGGCCACCCGGCCGATCTCCGGCGAATCCGCGGGTGTGTAAACCTGCGCGTGGGCCGGCTCGTTGTAGAGCTGCCAGTCCTTGAGGGAAATGCCCATCAGCGCCAAGGTCAGCACCGCCGGGACGACGTTCGCGAGGTCATCGACGAAGTCGATTCGGCCGCCCTCGATCTTCTCGTCGAGGCACGCCCTGACGATTTCGTCGACCACCGGTGTCCACCGCTGCACTGCCGCCGGCGACAGGTACGGGTTGAGCACCGCGCGGTAGAGCCGGTGCTCGGGCTCGTCCATCTCCAGGATGCCGCCGCGAAAGTACGCCGAGTACTCCTGCTGCGGAATCTGAATGCCCTTGTAGCCCTTGCGTTCGCCGTTGACGTCGTTGTCGTTCGACAGGTGGGCGCCGCGAGCGAGCTCGAACACCTGGTCGCTTCCGGCGGCGACCCAGTGCCCGCCGTACGTGTCGGTCCAGGCCAATGGGCACCGGCTCTGCATCTGCTCGGTGATCGTCTGGAATCGGTGCCGGTACTCGTGCGTATGACGATCAAAGTGGTACTGGGGGCAGTGCACAGTGGCTTCGTCCTGCATGCGGCTTCTCCAGGGTCAACGTCGTCGATCTCAAGTGTGGCCTTCCGATCGCCCCGCAGAGAGCACCTCGAGGAAATTGATGACGGGAATAGGCTCGTGTGATGGCCGCACCTCAGATGGATCGGGAGCTCCCGCACTTGGCCGACGTGGTGCCGTCGGTGCTGACGGCGATGGGAGTAGCTGGCTTCGGAGATCGAATTGCGTTGCGCTCGAACATCTCTGGGGCCTGCGTCCTGCTGGTCGACGGGTTGGGCGCAGAACTGCTGGACACCTACGCCGCCGACGCGCCGGTGCTGGCCGGAATGCGCGGGCAGAGACTGCAGGTCGGTTATCCGGCCACCACGGTAGCCGGGCTTGCCGCGCTCGGTACCGGGTGCCGGTCCGGCGAACACGGGATGGTCGGCTACTCGTTCCGGCTACCGGGTGCCGACGTACTCAATGCCCTGCGCTGGCGAGTGCACCCGTGGGGCGAAGATCTCCTCGACCGCGTCCCGCCCGAGCGGGTGCAGCCGATTCCCACGACGTTCGAGCGGGCGGCATCGGGGGGCGTTGCCGTGAGCGTCGCTTCGCCCGCGCAGTTCACCCAGTCCGGGATGACGCGCGCGGTGCTGCGCGGTGCCCGCTACGTGGGCGTGCACGCGCTCGGCGATTTGGCCGCGTGCGTGACACAGGCCGTCGCCGACGGCGGCCTCTGCTACGGCTACCACGGCGACCTCGATCTGCTCGGCCACCTCTACGGCGCCGGTTCTGCCGCGTGGCGGATGCAGTTGCGACAGGTGGACCGGCTGGTCGAGTCGATCGTCGAAAACCTGCCGCCCGACGCCCTGTTGGCGGTGGTGGCCGACCACGGCATGGTGACCGTCGACCCCTCTGACGTCTTTGACGTCGACAGCTGCGGCCCGCTGATCGACGGCGTGGAAGCGATCGCCGGGGAGCCGCGCGCCCGGCACGTCTACGCAGCCGAGGGCGCGGTCGAGTCGGTGCGTGCCGCCTGGCGAGAAATCCTGGCCGAGCGCGCGTGGGTGGTCACGCGCGACGAGGCCATAGCCGCCGGGTGGTTCGGCGAACGGGTACGCGACGAGGTGCGGCCGCGCATCGGTGACGTCGTCGCGGCGGCCCGCGGCTCGGCCGTCGTCGTGCGTCGCACGGTGGAGCCGCTGGAGTCGTCGCTGATCGGCCACCACGGCTCGCTGACCCCTGCCGAACAGCACGTTCCGCTGCTGCTGGCGTACGGCTGAGGACGCGGGTTACAGGACGAATGACGACGAGAGCACGTCGCCACGGGCGATCGCCGTCTTGTTGAGCTTGGAGAACAGCACCCCGATGGTGTCCCCGGCGGTGGTCTCGTCCAGCCTTCTGCGGAAGGCCTCGATTGCGTCGACCCTGACCCGCTCGCCCCCGTTGATATGCACTTCGTCGCCGACGCGCAACTGCCCCGACTCGACGCGACCCGTCGCGACCACACCACGGCCACGGATCACGAAGACGTCGTCGATCGTCATACGAAACATCGCTACCCCGGTGAGATTCGTTGTCGCAGATGATCTTCGATCGCCGACAGCGCGACCGGATCGACCATGCACGTGAAGTGGTTGCTGTCTCGCGTCTCGACCACGCGGACGGCCGGGTTCGCCGCGCGCAGACCGGCCACCGCACGGTCGGGGACGATCAAAGCCCCGTTGAGCGGCTGCATCGCCCGGATGAGCAGCGTTGGCATGGTCAGCGCCCGCCAGTGGTCCCTCCAGTCGCGCGGCCAGTCCTGATACAGGTCTTCCTCCGACGCTTCGCGCGACGTCGATGCCCACCAGTACCCGTCGTCGAGCTGCTCGAGCTCGTATCTGTAGTAGGCATCCCAGAACGGCGACCACGGCTCGATCACGTCGGTTGCGCGAATCGCCTCGAGGTAGGCCTCCGGCGTGGGCACCACGGCGTCGAGACGGGCCAGGCCGTCGCGGATCGGCACCAGCGCCGCCGAGTCCGACGGCCCGGCATGGTCGATCAGGGTCACGGTGCGCAGTCGGTGCGCGGCGTGGAGCGCCACGCGCATGGAGATCAGCGCGCCCAGCGACCACCCGGCGACGTCGAACTCGTCGGCGCCCAGCTGGTCGGCAATGCCCAGCACGTCGCGGGCGTGGCTGTCGATGCCGTAGGTGCCCGCTGGCGTGACCTCGCTGCGGCCGCGCCCGCGCAGGTCGAACGCGACGACCTGGTGGTCGGGCCCGCCCAGCCGCTCCCCCAGCTTGGCGAACGCCGTCAGGTTCGCCGACAGACCGTGCACGCATAGCAACAGCGGCGCGCCGGCATCACCCCACCGGCGTGCCCGGATCCGGCCCGGGGACAGGCTAAGGTCGAAGTCCACCCACCGGAGGATACTGAGCGCTCGACGGTAACGTGTCGCCCATGACTGCTGCCCCCATTGCCGACATTCCACTCACCACCCTCGACGGCGAGCCAATCTCGTTGTTGCAGTTCGCCGATCGAGCGGTTCTGGTGGTGAACGTCGCGTCCAAGTGCGGTCTGACACCCCAGTACGAGGCATTGCAGAAGCTGGCCACCGACTACACCGACCGCGGCCTGACGGTGCTCGGCGTGCCGTGCAACCAGTTCATGGGCCAGGAACCCGGCAGCGCCGACGCGATCAAGACGTTCTGCTCGACGACCTACGGCGTGACATTCCCGCTGCTCGAGAAGACCGACGTGAACGGCGAAAACCGGCATCCGCTGTACGCGGAGTTGACCAAGACCCCCGACGGCGACGGCATCGCGGGCGACGTGCAGTGGAACTTCGAGAAGTTCCTGCTGGCACCGGGCGGGCGGGTCGTCAACCGGTTCCGGCCGCGCACGGAGCCGGACGCACCGGAGGTCGTCGCGGCGATCGAAGCGGTGCTGCCCTGACTCCGGCAGAAATCGGCGCAGCACCGACTCGGCCGACCGGCCGGCACACCACCCATGCAACACTTCCCCGCATAGTTGTCGCAATCGCTCGCCCGAAACTCGAAGGCAACATCGCGGTCGGTGAGAACCGCCAGATCGGGTTCGCCGAGTTCGGCGCTCCGCAGGGACGCGCGATCTTCTGGCTGCACGGGACACCCGGCGCCCGTCGGCAGATCCCGACGGAAGCGCGCGTCTTCGCCGAGCACGAGAACATCCGGCTGATCGGCATCGACCGGCCGGGGATCGGGTCCTCGACGCCATATCAGTACGAGACCGTCGCGACGTTCGCCGACGACATGCGCACGATCGCCGACACGCTGGGAATCGACAAGATGGCCGTTGTCGGACTATCCGGCGGCGGCCCGTACACGCTGGCCTGCGCCGCAGCGATGCCCGATCGCGTGGTTGCCGCCGGGGTGGTCGGGGGTGTCGCGCCGGCCAGCGGCCCGGACCGCATAGGCGGCGGCCTGATGGCGCTGGGCACCCGCGTCGCGCCGCTCTTGGAGATCGCGGGTGCGCCGATCCGGCTGACCGCGATGACGTTGATCCAACTGATCCGTCCGCTCGCCGGCCCCGCCGCCGACATCTACGGGCTGATGTCGCCCCCGGCAGACCGCCGGCTGTTGGCCCGGCCCGAGATCAAGGCGATGTTCCTCGACGACCTGCTCAACGGCAGCCGCAAGCAGCTCGCGGCGCCGTTCTACGACATCGTCGTCTTCGCCCGCGACTGGGGATTCCGGCTCGACGAGGTCAAGGTGCCGGTCCGCTGGTGGCACGGCGACGCCGACCACATCATCCCGTTCGCCCACGGTCAGCACGTCGTCAGCAGGCTGCCGGACGCAGAGTTCTACCCGATGCCCGGCGAGAGCCACCTCGGCGGGCTCGGCCGCGCCGAGGAGATACTGCGCACGATGCTCGAGGTCTGGGAGCTACGCCCCTAGCGCCGCCTGAATCGCCGCGTCCTGCTTCTGGGCGAGCTCAGTCACCAGCTCGGCCGGAGCGGGATCATTGGCCGGGCCGGAGAACTTGATCGCCGAAGCGGTGTTGCCCTGGGTGAACAGCAACAGGCTGATCGACTTCGCGCCGTCCGTGGATGTCCCGGACAGCAACGTTCCGCCGGTGCCCACCTGAACTGCCTGCGACGTCTGATTGGCGATCTGATTAGCCGCGTCGGACTTGGCGGTGTTCAGCGCCGCGGTGGCAGCGGCGGGGCTTGTCGGCTCGGGACCTGATTTGCCCGGTTCAGCGGGTCGGATTTCCGAACAGGCTGCGCCGCAACGGCCTTCAGCGGTTCAGTAGCGCCCGCCGCAGCAAATGCATCGCCACGGTGGTCGACCGCTCCCGGACGTCGGAGCGGTTGCCGGGCAACCGCAGCGTCCGGGTCTGGGCGGGTGCGCCTGCGAGCATCACCGAAAAGCAGACGGTGCCTACGGGCTTTTCCTCCGATCCCCCACCGGGACCGGCGATTCCGGTGATCGCGACGGCGGTGTCGGCGCCGAAGCGACGTAACGCGCCGTCGGCCATCGCTTCGGCGACCGGCTCGGAAACCGCGCCGTGCTTGTCGATGAGCGCGGCGTCGACGCCGAGCACGTCGGCCTTGGCCTCGTTGGCGTAGGCAACCACTCCGCCCACCACATACTCTGACGACCCTGCTCGCTCTGTGAGCCGGGCGGCCATCAGGCCGGCGGTGCACGACTCGGCCGTCGCGATCCGCCGTCCGGTCAGCAGCGACGCCACCTGGTCGTCGACGGTGGCGCCGTCCTCGGAGAAGATCTCGCGGCCGTGGCGCTGGCGCAACTGCTTCATCAGCTGCTGGTAGGCCGGTGCGGCATCTGGCTCGTAGCGGGTGACCATCTCGATCTCGCCCCGGCGCAGGCAGGTGGTGATCTCGAGCTGGTCGAAGCCGGCCACCTTCTGTTCGGCCTCGCGCAGGGTCTCGGCAAGCCCTGACTCCGGCAGCCCGAACATCCGCACCATGTCCTGGCGGTAGACAGTCCGGCCGGCGAGCGCGTGTTGCACGGCTTCGGTCTGAACGGCCTTGGGCCACATCGGCTGAAGCTCACGCGGCGGGCCCGGCAACACGACGACCGTCGGCTTTCCGGGCACCACCACCCCCGGTGCGGTACCCACCGGGTCGAGCACATGCGAGCCGACAGGAATCAGCGCCTGCTTGCGGTTGGCCGCCCGTACCGCCTCCAGATCGACGTTGTCGAAGCGGGCCATCAGCCGCCTGAGAATGTCGGTGATCCGGTCCTCGAGTGCCGTGTCGAGGATCAGCTCGCGGCCGCAGAAGCGGGCCACGGTCGCGACGGTCATGTCGTCGGCCGTCGGGCCCAGGCCGCCACTGGTGACGATCAGGTCGACGCCCTCATCGGCCAGGAAGCGCAGCTGCGCTTCGATGTCGGCGGGCCGGTCGCCGCAGATCGTGATGTGGGCGAGCTCGACTCCGAGTTCGAGGAGCCGGTCGGCCACCCACGGCCCGTTGCGATCTTGCACCCGACCGGTGAGGACTTCGGTGCCCGTGACGACAATTCCTGCGCGTGCGCTCACCGCGATGAGGCTACCTGCGCGAGGATGGGCCGATGATCGAGATCGGGGCGCGAAGTCTCCATCGAATTGACCACCGTGCGCGGCAGTGGGCTAATCACGTTGTCTTTCAAGCTTTTTCAGTAGATCATCCAGGGCATAGCAGGCGTCGTTGAAACGGTCGTAACCGACGACGCGGCCCCAGTGTTCCTCGATCTCGGCCACCCGGACGGCGGCGGCGCTGAGCGCTTGGTGCCCCCGCTCGGTGGGCACGATGAGCTTGGCACGTCCGTCGCTGGGATCGGGGCGGCGCTCGAGATAGCCGAGGACTTCGAGTTCGTTGATTAGTTCCGAGGCTGCCGAGAGGCTCAGTTCGGCGCGGGCGGCGAGATCGGTCAGCCGCCTACCTTCGCCGCCGATGTTGCCCCAGATCTGCAGGTGCGGGCGGCGGATGTCGCCGTACCCCCGCTCCGCCATGGGTTCGCTGAGTTCCCGGCGGAACTCGCTGAGCAGTCTGACGAGCAGCTGGCCGATCGCGTGACGGTCATCGGGCAGGCCTCTTGACACCGGCATGACGCAGGATGATACTACGGAAGCCGAAACTTCTGTTTCCGAAGTAAGGACACGACGATGGTCATGACAAGCCAGATGATCGACACGTCCGTCGGGCGGCTCCATGTCGAGGTGGACGGCGACGGTCCGCCCGCACTGCTGTGGCACAGCCTGTTCGTCGACTCCGATTCGTGGTCGAGGATGCGCCCCCTCCTGCGCGGACAGCGGCGGCTGATCGTCGTTGACGGGCCGGGACATGGCCAAAGTTCAACGCCGCCAACCCCGTTCGACCTCGACGCGTGTGCGCTGGCCGCCACTGAAGTCATGGACGCCTTGGGTGTCACCGAGCCCGTCGACTGGGTGGGCAACGCATGGGGCGGACACGTCGGGTTGACGGTGG
>JBLNEK010000015.1:0-3440 GCA_050262635.1 Candidatus Sericytochromatia bacterium
ACCCACAAGATCGGCGGCATCGAAGTGGGCATCGTAGGCACGCAACGCGCCGATGGAAGCGTGACCCGACGTGTCCTGGTCCGTGAGGGTGACGCCATCCGGTTGCCACGACTCGTCGTCGGTCCTCTGCCCGACGCGGGCCTCACCGCCGACACTGCCCGCGAGCTTGCCGCCGCGATAACCCGCATCGCCGAGGACGTCGACCGACTCGCATAGCCGCTGACGGGACATCAGAAGCAGCCAACCAGGGCGAGAGGTCGTTGGTCTGTAGTGTCCTTCGACGGCACCAGGCCCATCACTGCCTGCGTATAACGGAGGAAAAGGACGCCCAGTGCGTCGATGACTGTAGACGACTGCTCGACGCCGGCCCAGCTACGCCGGAATCGTTGCACAGGCGACCCGTAGCGGAGTGCACAGAATCATCGAAGAACCGGCCCGGCGGGGTTAAGAGTGTTTCAGCTCGAAATAGCTAGTCTCGCGAGGTCACAGTGTGCGGTGCCGCCAGTTGATAGCCACCCGGTCGATAGGCGTTGCCGTACTGATCGCGATGTACTCGCGCGCCATTAACTCGACCTCGCCGGGATAGCGCGCCCGCTTCCGCGCGCCAAGCTCGGGAATGTGGACCATCCACCAGCCGCCGTCGCGGGTCACGTCGATATTAAAGCTGGACATTGGTCCCTTTCTGACGAGGCGGTCAGGGTCTTCACTCACGAGCACGAGATCGGCAAAGCGCCGGTTCAACGAATCGTCAACTCACGCGAGTCGGGTGGCCACTGTGGTCGACGCGACCCCCGGAGGTCTGCGCCGCACCGGATTCAACTTTGCGGTGGGTCAGCTTGGTCGGGTTACGATCCGTGCAGTGACTATGCGGAGGAATTAGATGACCAGTACCGAAGGGCAACCCGCAGAGCCAGCGGAGCCGTCGACGCGCGGAGCTGAGCCCACGCCACCGGTCGGCGATATTGCGAACGAAGCACCTCCTGGAGCCGCTGGGGCGGCGTTCTCATCCCTGGACCGAAAAGGTCTTGGTGGGTTTGACTCGACAAGTCTTCTTTACCTGGGTGCGGCGGTGTCAATCGGGATAGCACCGGTCCTGATCGGACTAGTTGGCAGGCTGGCTAAGCGGAGCGGGCGCAAGTCGTAGCTCGTTCATCATTCACCGGACCCGATGACTTCGACGTCGCGCACTAGCCCGAAGTTACGGCGGCTGAAATGGGCGAGTCCGCGGGTTGAGCTGGGGATTCGCTGGTTTTTGGGGGTGGTTGTTCTGGCTACGCGGCGGCGGTGAGCGGTATCGGGGTGTCGAGGAGGTCGAAGGCGCGGCGCTGGTCGGGGGTGGGCTCGGCGAGCACGGGCACGTCGGTGCTGGCGCCGTAGTAGCGGACCTGGTTGCGGGTGAGGGTGGCGAGGTGGTTGAGCAGGCCGCGGAAGCTGCGCAGGGGGTTGTTATCGGCGCCGTGCTTGGGTGATGCCTTGGCATCGGCTTGGGGTGAACGCTGCGCGGCCGCGACGGGGTTGTCGCGCTGCGGCGGGTGTTCGTCGGTGAAGGTCAGTGGCGCCCAGACCTTGCGGAGGTGCCAGACCAGGTAGCAGGCGAGCAGGCAGATCAGCAGGTGCGCGCGGACCCGCTCGTCGAGGCGGTGGTGGATCGGCCGCAGGTCGAGGTCGTCGGTCTTGATGATGCGGAAGTCGCGTTCGATGTTGGCGAGCTTCTGGTAGCTGTCCACCGCTGCGGCGGGGCCAAGGGTGTCGACGTCGACGCTGGTGCGCAGCACGTAGATGCCGTCGAGCTGCGCTTCGGCGTCGATGCCGACCCGGTCGCGATCGAACGCGAAGCCGGTGTCGGTGATGGTGGTGTGAAAATGCTTGCCCATCTTGTATTTCCCGATGGCCTTGCCGACCGCGATCCCGATCTTGCCGGCCCCGCGCAGGGTGCCGGCCGCGACCCGGTCGCGGATACGGGCGAGCTCCTGGTCGGTCGCGGCCAGCAGGTCGTCGCGTTTGCGGGCGCGTTCGGCGGCCAGCGCGGGGTTGCGGCAGGCGATCAACCGTTCGCCGGGGTAGTCGGGGTGGCTGATCTCGGCCAGGTCCTGGGTGTCGAACAGGCTCATCTGCAGCGGCCCGTCGTCGGCGGCGAGTTTGGCGATCGCTGGTGCGCGCAGCGCGGTGATCCACCCGAAATCGGTTCCCGCGTCGGGGTTGTCGTTGAGTTCACGCAGCGCGGCGATGCGGGCGGAGGTGATCATGCCGCGATCGCCCACCAGCACCAACTTCTCGATGCCCAGCGTGTCGCGAATGACGGTGACGATCTCGGTGAACGCGACCGGGTCGGCGGTGTCCCCGTCGAACACCCGCACCGCGACCGGGCGGCCGGCCGGGTCGGTGAGCATCCCGTACTCGATCTGCTCGCAGCCCTTCTTGCCGTCGCGGCAGTAGCCGCGCGCGGCCAGCGCGCAACACCGGCCGGTCACCCACGCGCTGGTTAGGTCGAACAACGCCGTCCGGCCCGGATTCACATCCGGGGCAAGGTGTTTGGCCGCGAGGTTCTTCTCGATCACCTCCTGCCGACCAGCCAGCCAGTCCATCGCGGCGTAGATCTCGTCGGTGGACGCGCCGACCACGCCCAGATCCACCCCGAGGGTGGTGTCGTCCCACCAGGCCAGCGTGGACAGCTTCGAACCCGGCCGCAGCACCCGCGAGACGATCAACGCGACAGCGATGTCCCGCGCCCGGCACGCCGGCCCCAGCAGCGCGGGCAGGCCCAGCTTGTGCGCCATCGCCGCGACCGCGGCCACGTGCCCGTGCGGCAGCGACCGGGTGATCGTGACCGCCTCGCCCACCGGGACCAGCCGCGTGCCTTTCAAGGTCGCCTCGATCGCGTCGACCGCCTCCGCCGGCAGCATCGACAGGTTGGCCACCGTCTCATTGCGCACCGCGGGCCCGTCGCGGTAGCTGCGGCGCAGGTACGCCGAGGTGTACTCGCGGCGCCGGCCCTGCCGATCCACATGCGTCTTCCGAACTCTGACTACGTGGACCCTCGCCCGCTTACGCGACATAGCCGAAATTCTGATCGGATTCCGGCGCATCCGCGATGGCGACACACCGACAATTCTGACTACACATCCACGTCGACTCAGAGCCGTCTGTCCAGCTCAGGAATCAGATCACGCCCCAAGACCGTCGTAACTTGGGGCTAAGGCTGTCGTCGGAACGACTACGGAACCACTACGGACTGACTGCGGACCGATTCGGCCCGTGGGTGAATTGACCGCACACCACTCGCCGACGTCATGGCATCGCCTCGGCCCAGGCGATATGCCCTTCGGAGCCAAGCGAATTGGCCATGTCGCGGTAGCGATCCCTGACGTGGGCGTAGGTCGCGGCATCACCACCAGCCGCAGCTAGGAGAGCCCGCAGCCGCAACAGCCAGATCTCGCGCA
>JBLNEK010000016.1:0-10017 GCA_050262635.1 Candidatus Sericytochromatia bacterium
TTAACCGGCCCTCGGGTCCGGGTCAACCCCGAGTACGCAGCTCGTCGGATTTCGTGAGGTTGTCGAGGTGCCGTTGCAGGCTGGCGATGACGCGGGCGTGGCGGTTGGCTTCGCTGTCCCAACCACGTGCGCGAGCGTCCTCGAGCAGGGCGGATTCGTCGGCGAGCTGGTCTCGTAGCTGTGGCACGAATTCGGTTGTGGTGGTGTAGTTGTCGCATTGCTCGCAGATGTTGGCGTAGGGACACGCCTCGGCGGCCAAATGTCGTGAGCAGTAGCCGTGCGCGACCCGGGTCTTGAGCATCTCACTGCGCAGCCATTCGATTCGGTCGGGCACCACTGGTCGGCCACCGACGACCAGCGGCAGTTCGCGGGTGCGGCGCAGGCGGCCCATGGCCGCGTCGTAGGCCCCGCGGAGGTTGCCGTCGGCCAAATGCGCGTAGCGGACCGTCATCTCGGGGCGGGAATGCCCTAACAGCGCCATCAGCGCTTGCAGGCTCATGCCGGCATTGACCAGGCTGGTCGCGTAGGTGTGCCGCAGCTGGTGCGGCGTGACGGACAGCGGTGTGCCGTCGGGGTTTCGCAGTCCCCCTGCGGCAACGGCGGCGGCGATCCCGTTGCGGATGCGGGAGGCACCGATCCGGGCGCCGCGGATGGTGAACAGAAAATCGGTGGGACGCCCACTGCGTGGATGCGGGATCGCCCTGGCCTTGCCGCGGATTGCTACCCACTCGTCCAGGCAGGACAGCGTGGTGTCGTCGAGCGGGACGACGCGTTCGGTATTCAGTTTGCCCAGCGGCACTTTCAGCCAGGTGCCGTGGCCGGGCAGGTCCCACAGGCAGTCCAGTTCGAGGTCGAGCAGCTCGCCCAGGCGCAGTCCGGCGCCGCGCAGCACAGTGATGCCCGCCCGGGCGGCGACATCGTCGAGGCCGGCCACGGCGGCCATCAGCGCCCGGTCGGTGTCGGGGGCCAGCGCCCGCGGCAGGGGCTGGTTCTTGCGGGGAATGTCGCCGCGGTGGACCAGCAGGGTGCGGGGCCGCTGTTCCCAGCCCCAGGCGGCGATGTCGTCGAAGAAGCTGCGCAGATCCAAGACGATGTGCGCGTGGTGGATGCTCGAGATCGGCTTGCCTTTGCCGCGTCGCCCCCGCGAAGGCCGGCGGGCATTGAACGCCAGGAACTCCTCGATGTGGCCGCGGGTCAGCTCGGGGATGCTGCCGATCTCGGGATGCGCCTGGGCCAGCCAGATCGTGAACCCGGTGACGTTGTCCGCCCGCGCGATCACGGTCTTCGGCCGCAGCACGGTGTCGACGGTGCTCAGGTAGCAGGCGAGTGCCTCGCGGATCCGTGGTTGCGGCACCGCCGATGCCCGTTGCGCCGGAGTGCGTGGCCGTGCGTTCGGGTGCACCGGAGCGTCCGGGATCAGCCCGAGTTGGTAGCACAGGGCACGCAATCCGTGATTCTGCGCGGTCAGGTGCAGCTTGCCGATCCGTCCCAGCACCATCGATGCGGCGATGTCGGCGTCGACGGCGTCCAGATCGGCGCCGGTGATCTCGTGCAGACGCACGCCGCGTGTGAGTCCGACCAGCGGGTAGGCATTCGCCACGATCCGCGTCAGCCAATCCGGGTTCCACTTGAACGGTGCTGCGGCAGCACGCAATTCGGACATATCCTCGGGGTGCATCGACATCCAGAGGCTGAAATGGGCACCCTTTCCCTTGGCGGCGATCAGCTCAAGATCCGGCACGACGCGGCCGGTGGCGAAACACCACGACAGGAACGTCCACGCGCCCAGGCGACGCACCAGCGTCAGCCGCTCGACGGTCGGGCGCCGCATCCAGTCGTGCAGCTCCCCGACCCTGGCCAAGAAGGTCCGCGCCTGGCGGCGGCGGATGTGTTTGGCCTGGCCACCGCAGGGCAGGTCCTCGATGAATCTCCCGTAATTATCGAGCAGCCCCACGCGCGGATCTGTGCCGGGCACCCCCACAGCCAGCGTGTTCACAGCGCCGCCATCCGCGCCCGCGCCGAGGCGTACTCCGCGGCCAGCATCGGCACCGACAGGTGCACGTACCCGGCGGTCGTTTCCGGCGACGCGTGCCCCATCAGCTCCCGAAGGACGAGCAAATCCATTCCGGCCGAAGCCAATTGGGTCCCGTAGGTGTGCCGCAGCCGGTGCGGCCGCACCCGCGGCGTCCCCGCCCGCGCCCGGTGGGTGCGAAAGATCCTGCGCATCCCGGCCTCGGTCATGGCCTGCCCGCGGGTCGGGCCCCGCAGCACCACGAAACATTCGCGGATGCCGCAGCCGGGTGGGCGTTCGCGTCGCAGATAGATCCCCAGTTCGGTGAAGAACGCCGCATCGACCGGCACGGTGCGTTCCTTGCCGCCCTTGCCGAGCACCCGCACCCGGCGCAGACCGAGATCGACATCGGCGAGCAGCAGTCCGCGCACCTCCATCGCTCGTAGCCCGCCGAGCAGCATCAGCAGCGCGATCGCCCGGTCCCGTGCGGTGCTCAGATCGGCGACGAACTCCGCGACTTCGCGTGCCTCCAGCGCCTCCGGCAGCCGCTTCGGCGCCCGCACCAACCGGCCCGCACCGCGGCCGGATCCTCCCGGCCCCAGGTGGCCGAGCAGGCCGCGCCGCTGCGCCCGAACCCCGGTCGAGCGCCGGGCGGCAGGAACCGGGTTCTGCGCGCACACACCCGCGACAACCGCGTACTCGAACAATCCGCGCACCGCCGCGATCCGCCGGTTCATCGTCGCCGGAGCAGCCCCCGTGCGGCTCGAAAGCTTCACAACCACGGACGACTGCGCCGAACTCGGCTGCCGTTGCCAATCCAGATAATCGAACAAATCGGTCGGGACAACCCCACCCACCCGCAGCGCCCGCCCGGACAGGAACCGCAGGAAGTTCAGCAAATCGAACGCGTACCCCCGCCGAGTGGCTGGCGAGAAATTCCGAACACTCAAATGCTCGAGAAAACCATTGACGACATCGACGTCGCCGCCTGGGCCTTCGATCCGATGACCCGCCGAATCGGCGACCACACTCAGCCCCATGAGCTCCTCCTAGACCGAGCCGGACTTCCAACCCAGTTTTCGACCTGGGCCGTCAACTCGACCGAAAGCGCGCGCACGTCGGCGTGTCGCTGCTCGGAGGGCCGGTTAACCGATCACGGATTCCGCAACTTTCACAACTACCGGCTGCGCCTGCTGCTGCACTGCGGAATCACCTGGCACCATCACACCCCGACACCACTACGAGGCCGACTACCACGCTTGGCTGCATAGAGCCCGATAAGCAGCTTGTTGCGACGCAGGTGTGTTCAGCAAACGCTAGGGCGGTCGGCGCGGAGGCCGGTGAGAAAGGTAACTGCGCGGAGGGGCCAGGTGATAGTGCCCGCCTGGTGCCTCGATCTGCTCGACCGAATGGGTTAGTCCGCTGGC
The DNA here is from genome assembly GCA_050262635.1 of Candidatus Sericytochromatia bacterium. Taxonomy (GTDB): domain Bacteria; phylum Actinomycetota; class Actinomycetes; order Mycobacteriales; family Mycobacteriaceae; genus Mycobacterium. The sequence continues at coordinate 3,439 of JBLNEK010000016.1, forward strand.
AAACTTCTGGTTCATTCAACAGTGCAGCAGCGACCCCCACGGTAAGGTGCTGCGCGTGTTGCGTCCTGCAAGTTGGACTGGACTAGCGGGTGGGAGTCCCGTCCCGGTAAGCACCGGAGCGCCGGGTAGCAGGCCCGGTTCGTCGTTGAGAGGCGGCGGGCTGAGCGGGGTGTCAAAAGCCTTTTCGGAGGGAGCAAGTGCGCGGGCCGTAGCGTCAAGCGAACTCTGCAGCCTCGTCACAATTACAACGGAGGAGCCGAGCCGCTCATGTCACGGCGAAGGCCATGTCCGGCGAGCCCTGGTCCGGGGTCAGCTCGTCGGGTCCTCCCGGGGTATGGGTGGCGGCACGTGCACACAGTCTGGTTCGGAACAGGAGAGGCCCGTCTGCCTGGCCTGCGTCGGGCAAAGACCAGGGGTATAAGCCGATGGTGAAATCCCTTGGAGGGCAGCGGGAGTCCGATGGGGTCGTAGTACCGCTGATCGGCGTGCAGCATAACGCGTCGGGAGGGAAGGGCCCCAACTTTGATCACGCGAGCCAAGTGGGTAAGCGCGAGGGCATGGCCGGGTCTGCCCGGTCCAATTCCCCCGGCAGGCCATCGCCTGCCGTAGCCGATGAGGAACCGCTGTGTCCTTCGTCGGTGAAAGTGCGACAACTGCAACGCACGCTATGGGCTGCGGCCAAGCAGTCTTCGGGTCGGCGCTTCCACGCTCTGTATGACCGTATCTACAGGGGTGACGTCCTGTGGGAGGCGTGGGAGCGGGTGCGACAGAACAGGGGTGCGGCTGGGGTGGATCGGATCACCCTGGTCGCGGTGGAGGAGTACGGCGTGGACCGCATGTTGGGTGAGTTGCGTCGTGACCTTCGCGAGGGTGTGTACCGTCCGGCGCCGGCGCGCCGGGTGGAGATCCCGAAACCACAGGGCGGTAAGCGGCCGTTGGGGATACCCACGGTGCGAGACCGGGTGGCCCAGGCGGCGGCCAAGCTGGTGCTGGAACCGATTTTCGAGGCGGACTTTGTGTCGTGCTCGTATGGGTTTCGTCCAAGGCGGTCGGCGACGATGGCAATGGAGCGGTTGCGGACCGGGTTCATCGAGGGTTACCGGTTCGTGGTCGAGTTCGATATCGCGAAGTTCTTCGACGAGATCGACCACGAGCGTCTACTCGCCGAGGTGGGTGGGCGGGTCTCGGATCGGCGGGTGCTCAAACTGCTGCGACTGTGGCTGCAGGCGGGGGTGTTGGTGGAGGGGGTGACCCGGCGGACGGTCGCGGGCACTCCGCAGGGCGGGGTGATCTCGCCGTTGTTGGCCAACATTTATCTGCATGTGCTCGACACCGAACTGTCCGCCCGCGGGGTGGGTGAGTTGGTGCGCTACGCCGATGACGGTGTGGTGCTGTGCTGCAGTGCGGTACAAGCCGGGCACGCCCTCGCGGCGGTGGGAGAAATCCTGACGTCGTTGGGGTTGCGGCTGCATCCGGACAAGACGAAGGTGGTCGATCTGCGGGACGGCCGGACGGGCCTGGATTTTCTGGGTTGTCACTTCCGGGCCCGCATGTCGGGGCGGTTATGGGAACAGCGCCGTATGGTGCGCTACTACCTGCACCGCTGGCCCAGCCAGCAGGCCATGGCCCGGTTGCGGGCCAAAGTGCGTGAGCGCACCGGCCGTAACCGGGTCGGGTGTGATGTGCGTGCGGTGATCGCGGACCTCAACCCGATCCTGCGTGGCTGGGGTAACTACTTTCGCACCGGCAACGCCGCGGCGAAGTTCCGCCAGATCGACTGGTACGTGGTGCATCGGCTGTTTCGCCTTATGGTGAAGAAACGCGGGCGCAACCTGCGTGCCGGGCAAATCGATCAGTGGACCGAAGAGTGGTTCAACGGGCACGGCCTGCACCGTCTGCGCGGCACCATCCGCTACCCGAAGGCTGCGTAACCATGTCAAGAAGATCATCGGTAAGCCGTGTGCGGGAAAACCGCACGCACGGATTGAAAGGGGGACGGGGAAACGGATCTGCTCTGCAGACACCGCGCCCCTGACTACCAATGACAAACCGCCCAGCAGACCCCAACCGTCGGCCTGGTCCGCCACAAGCTCGGCGGCCTCAGCCGTGTCGGCATCGACGTGCGTGGGATTCATCTGACTCTGTGCCCTTCGATTACGTAGCGGTTGTCGGCGCGCATCGGATGCACACCTTCACCGTGTAAACAGGGGCAGCCAGCGCAGTGTTAAACCCACCATCGCCCCAGAATCGCTGCTGCCCGGTGGCACCACGCAGATTACCGGGAGGCGCAGGCGGCGCTCGACGGGCTGGCAGCCCTCTCGATCACCGACCGGTTCGGTTGAAAAGGAAAAAGGAACTGCATTCTTACCGGTTCCGGCCCTCTGCTACATACCGGTCTGCAGTGGCAGCTTGGGGTCGGCGCACCATTCCATGAGCCCGCCGTCATACATGGCGACGCGGGGATGGCCCAGCCGGACCAGGACATTGGCCAGGCTGGCCGCCGCCGCCCCGGCGCCGCAGTAGGTGATGATCTGGTTGGCCTGCAGCGCCGTGCCGAGCTTGTCCCGCAACTCCTCTAGGACGGCGCTGATGTAGTGCCCTCGGGTGGGCGGGTTGCCGATGTGGTTGGTGTGCTGGAAGTGGTGTGCGGTGGACGGCAATAGTTGGTCGTGATGCCGGTAGCGCCTGACGGCCGGGTCCGGGTCAGGCGATTGCCCAGCCGGTGGGTCGGTGGTGCAGGCCGACAGGCTTTGACCACATCCGCTTACCGCGCCGCAAGCCGCCTTGGCCGCGAAGGTGGCTGAGCGGTATCCGGTGTATCAGGCTGAGTGGAGCAAAGCGACCCCAATCTCGGTGAGGATCGTTACCCAACAGCGCCCGTCGCGCAAGTAGCCGGTGGTGATAAACGCATCGGCGGCCGAGCGGTTCACCTGCTCGCCGATAGAGTTGGGGCACGATGAAAGGGAGTCCTGGTGTCTGGTGCCGGGTGGCAGTTCTGGGTCGATCGGGGCGGTACGTTCACCGACATCGTGGCGCGCCGGCCGGACGGACACCTGCTGACGTGGAAGCTGTTGTCGGATAACCCTGCGCGCTACCGCGACGCGGCGGTGGCTGGGATCCGCGCGCTGCTCGGGATCGCCGAAGACGTGTCCGTTCCTGTCGCGCGGGTGGAGGCGGTGCGGATGGGCACCACCGTGGCGACCAATGCGCTGTTGGAGCGCAAGGGGGAGCGCACGCTGCTGGTGATTACCCGCGGTTTCGGCGACGCGCTGCGCATTGCCTACCAGAATCGTCCGCGTATTTTCGATCGGCACATCGTGCTGCCGGAAATGCTGTACGAGCGGGTCATCGAGGTGGATGAGCGGATCGCGGCCGACGGCACGGTGCTGCGCGCGCCGGATCTCGAGCAGCTGGGCGAGCGGCTGCGGCAAGCCCACGCCGAGGGCATCCGCGCGGTCGCGGTGGTGTGCCTGCACAGTTATTTGCACTCGGCGCACGAGCGAGAGATCGGCAAGCTGGCCGAGGAGATCGGCTTCGCGCAGGTCTCGCTGTCGTCGGAGGTCAGTCCTCTGATGAAACTGGTCCCGCGGGGGGATACCACCGTGGTCGACGCCTACTTGTCGCCGGTGTTGCGGCGCTACGTCAACCAGGTCGCCGACCAGATGCGTGGCGTGCGGCTGATGTTCATGCAGTCCAATGGCGGGCTGGCCGAGGCAGGGCACTTTCGCGGCAAGGACGCCATTCTGTCCGGCCCGGCCGGGGGGATCGTCGGGATGGTGCGGATGTCGGAATGGGCCGGATTTGATCACGTCATCGGCTTTGACATGGGCGGCACCTCCACCGACGTGTCGCACTATGCCGGCGACTATGAGCGCGTGTTCACCACCCAGGTGGCGGGTGTCCGGCTGCGCGCTCCGATGCTGGACATCCATACGGTCGCTGCAGGCGGTGGGTCGATCCTGCATTTCGACGGCACCCGCTATCGGGTCGGCCCGGATTCGGCGGGTGCGGACCCGGGCCCGGCCTGCTACCGCGGCGGTGGTCCGCTTACCATCACCGACGCGAACGTGATGCTCGGCCGAATCCAACCCGCGCATTTCCCGGCGGCGTTCGGTCCCGACGGCGAACAACCGCTGGATGACGAGATCGTGCGGCACCGCTTCACCGAGCTGGCCGCCGCCATCGGGGCGGCCACCGGTGATGATCGCTCGCCCGAGCAGGTCGCCGAGGGGTTCCTGCGGATCGCGGTGGGGAACATGGCCAACGCGGTCAAGAAGATCTCCGTGCAAAAGGGTCACGACGTGACCCGGTACGTGTTGACCACGTTCGGCGGTGCCGGCGGGCAGCACGCCTGTGCGGTCGCCGATGCACTCGGTATCCGCACCGTGCTCGTCCCGCCGATGGCTGGTGTGCTCTCCGCGCTGGGGATCGGCCTGGCCGACACCACCGCGATGCGCGAACAGTCGGTGGAGATCCGGCTCCAGACCGCCGCCCTGGAGAGCTTGGCCACGGTCGCCGACACGCTCGAGCGGTCCGCGGGTGCCGAGCTGCTCGACGAGGGTGTTCCGGCCGAGCGGATCCGGGTGGTTCGCCGCGTGCATCTGCGTTATGACGGAACCGACACCGCGGTCCCGGTTGAACTCGCTGGGCTTGAGGCCATCACCGCGGCTTTTGAAGCCGCGCACCGTGCGATGTACTCGTTTTTGATGGACCGCCCGCTGATCGCCGCAGCGATCTCGGTGGAGGCGACCGGGCTCACCGAGCAACCCGATCTGTCCCACCTGGCTGATCAGCTCGCCAACGCCGCTGGCTCGTCGGAAACGGTCCAACTCTATTCGGGCGGATTGTGGCGCGACGCCCCACTGTGTCACCGGGAGGGGATGCCCCCAGGGGAGACTGTGGCGGGTCCGGCGATTATTGCCGAGGCCAACGCGACCACCGTTGTCGACGAGGGCTGGCGGGCGACGATGACCCAGTCCGGACATCTGCTCGTCGAGCGGGTGAGAGCCTCCGGGCGACCCGATGCGGGCACCGAGGCCGATCCGGTGCTGCTGGAGATCTTCAACAACCTATTCATGTCGATCGCCGAGCAAATGGGCTTCCGGCTGGAGGCGACTGCCCAGTCGGTGAACATCCGTGAACGACTGGACTTCTCGTGCGCGCTGTTCGATCCGGACGGCGACCTCGTTGCCAACGCACCGCACATCCCGGTACATCTCGGGTCGATGGGCACCACCGTCAAGGAAGTCATCCGCCACCGGGTCGGCGCCATGAGGCCCGGAGACGTGTACGCGGTCAACGACCCCTACCACGGCGGCACCCACCTGCCCGATATCACCGTGGTGACCCCGGTCTTCGGCGCTGCCGGCGAGCACGTCCTGTTTTTTGTCGCTTCACGCGGGCACCACGCCGAAATCGGCGGCATCACCCCCGGCTCCATGCCCGCGAACAGCCACGAAATCCATCAAGAAGGCGTGCTGTTCGACAACTGGCTCCTGGCAGAAAACGGACAGTTCCGCGAGACGGCAACGCGGCGCCTACTCACCGAAGCGCCCTTCCCTTCCCGCAATCCCGATACCAACCTCGCCGATCTTCGCGCCCAGATCGCCGCCAACCAGAAAGGCGTCGACGAGGTCCGCAACATGATCGACCACTTCGGCCTCGATGTCGTGCAGGCCTACATGCGCCACGTCCAGGACAACGCCGAGGAAGCGGTCCGCCGTGTCATCGACAGGCTCGACGACGGCGGATACCGCTACACCATGGATTCGGGCGCGACGATCGCTGTCCGCATCATCGTTGACCGCGGCAGTCGCAGCGTGACCATCGATTTCACCGGAACCTCTCCCCAGCTGGACACGAACTTCAACGCGCCATCGTCGGTGGCCACCGCCGCGGTGCTCTACGTGTTCCGCACCCTCGTCGCCGAGGAGATCCCCCTCAACGACGGCTGCCTGCGCCCGCTGCACATCATCATCCCGGATGGGACGATGCTCGCACCGACCTACCCGGCTGCGGTTGTCGCCGGGAACGTCGAAACCTCACAGGCCCTCACCGGCGCTCTGTTCGCTGCGCTGCGGGTGCAGGCCGAGGGAGCCGGCACGATGAACAACGTCACCTTCGGCAACGAGCGACACCAGTACTACGAAACCCTCGGATCCGGATCCGGGGCCGGTGACGGGTTCAGCGGTGCGTCCGTGGTGCAGACGCACATGACAAACTCGCGGCTCACCGATCCCGAAGTGCTCGAACGGCGTTTCCCTGTGCTGCTGCGGCAGTTCGCCATCCGTCGCGGCAGCGGGGGTGCCGGACGATGGCGCGGCGGTGACGGCGCCGTCCGTCGGATCCAGTTCAACGAGCCCATGGTTGTGAGCACGTTGTCCGGGCATCGGCGAGTGGCGCCCTACGGTATGGCCGGTGGCTCACCCGGGGCGCTGGGACGCAACCGGGTAGAACGCGCCGACGGCAAGACTGTCGAGCTCGCCGGGTGCGACTCCACCGAAGTCCAGCCCGGCGACAATCTGGTCATCGAAACCCCCGGGGGCGGCGGATACGGCACACCCTGATCGCGCGATCGCA
>JBLNEK010000017.1:0-5322 GCA_050262635.1 Candidatus Sericytochromatia bacterium
CGGGCGTTCGGCCTCGTGCCGACCGACGAGACCGGTGCGGTCACCGCCTTCCTCGAGAAGCCGACCCGCCCGGAGGACATCGTCACGGACCAGGTGAACGCCGGGTGCTACGTGTTCCAGCGGCGGGTCATCGACGCGATCCCGTCCGGGCGGCCGGTGTCGGTGGAGCGGAAGACGTTCCCCGGGTTGCTCCTCGACGCGGCGCGGGTGACCGGCGTGGTCGACCCGGCGTACTGGCTGGACGTCGGGACCCCGGCCGCGTTCGTCCGCGGCTCCTGCGACCTCGTGCTCGGCGTCGTGCCGTCCCCGGCGGTGCCCGGGCCGACCGGGGAACGCCTCGTGCTGCCGGGCGCCGCCGTCGAGCCGTCGGCGCGCCTGACCGGCGGGACGGCGGTGGGCGCCGGCGCCCGGGTCGGCGCCGGTGCGGTCGTGGACGGTTCGGTGCTCTTCGACGGCGCGGTCGTGGGGAACGGCGCGCGGGTGCGCCGGTCGGTGGTCGGGCGCGGTGCCGTGGTGGGCGCGGGGAGCGTGCTCGACGACGTGGTCGTCGGCGACGACGCGCGTGTGGGCGACCGCAACGAGTTGCGGTCCGGCGCGCGCGTGTGGGTCGCGGCAGTGATCCCGGACGCGGCGATCCGCTTCTCCTCCGACACATAGAAGATCGGGCGGCGTGCATCGTCGGCCGGAGCGCGAAAAGAACGGCGCGCCGAGTCGGGGCGTGGCCGGGACATGCACCGGATGCTCGGCAAGCGGGGGTACGGAGGGCACAATGCGTATCGGCAACACATTGCTCGTGTTCTGGCTGTGCATCGGGGTCGCCGCGGCGGCGCAATGGCCTTCCCCCTCGTACGGTGAGACATCGCCTTTGAGGGAGGGGCGATGGCAGAGAGGCGACGGAAGTTCGATCGGGACTGAACCGTCCTGGGTTTCGTAGGGACTCCGATCCGTGAGGAGATGGAGTCATGCCAGGAGTGAAGGTCTCCGCGGAGCAGCGGGCGAGGGCGGTGCGGCTGGTCGCGGAGGCGACGCCGCACGAGTCGGAGTGGGCAGCGATCGAGTCGGTCGCGGCGAAGATCGGCGCTTCGGCGGAGACGGTGCGCACGTGGGTGCGCCGGGCCGAGGTCGACGCCGGGCAGCGCCCGGGGCTGACCAGTGAGGAGCACGCCGAGATCAAGCAGTTGCGCCGGGAGGTCGCCGAGCTGCGCCGCGCGTTCGAGATCCTGAAAGCGGCGGGGGGCTTTCTTCGGGGCCGAGCTCGACCGGCCACAGCCACGCTGGTGACGTTCATCGACGAGCACCAGGACCGCCGTGTCGACGGTGGCCCGCGCTGGGGGGTCGAGCCGATCTGCGAGGTGCCCACCGAGCACCACCTCGCGATCGCCCCCGCGACCTGCTACGCGGCGAAGACCCGGCCGCTGGCGGCCCGCGCGGTCCGCGACGCCGAGCTGACGCCGCTGGTCGCGCGGGTGCACCAGGAGAACTACGGGGTCTACGGCGGTCTACGGCGCGCGCAAGATGCACGCGGCGCTGCGCCGCGACGGGCTCGATCGGCCGGGACCAGACCGCCCGGCTGATGCGCGAGCTGGGGCTGGCCGGGGTGCGGCGCGGGAAGATCACACGGACGACGATCCGCGATGACGCGGCGGTCGGCCGGCGGACCTGGTCAACCGGGGTTTCCGGGCGCCGCGGCCGGACCGGCTGTGGGTGGCGGACCTGACCTACCTCCGCACCTGGGTCGGGTTCGCCTACCTGGCGCTGGTCATCGACGTGTTCAGCCGCAGGATTGTCGGCTGGGCCGTCGCCGGCCACATGCGCACCGACCTGCCGCTGGAGGCGCTCGAGCTCGCCGTATGGAACCGTCAGGAGGACCGGCTCGACGGCCTCGTGGCCCACACCGACGCCGGCAGTCAAGGCGGATGCAACCGGTCGTCGCAACACCTCGACCGTGAGGAGTTGCGATGGGACGTCTGCCAGGCTGGGCAACGGCGGCAACGGGGAGGCCGGCGCTGCGGTCGCCTGGTCGTCCACCGGTGGCGCGGCGGGAGGATCGGCAGCGGTTCGGGGGCGGCGATCGCGCGAGGGGTTTCCACGGAGGACGCCGCTGCGGAGGCCGGCGTGTCGCCGGCAGTGGGAACCCGGTGGTTCCGCGACGGTCGTCGAGCGCGAAGAGATCGCGATCCTGCGCGGTCGCGCCTGCGGGGTGCGGGAGATCGCGCGGCAGGTCGGCCGCAGCGTCGACGACTCGCGTGAGCTGCGCCGCAACGCGGCGACCCGCGGCGGCCGCCTGGACTATCGGGCCACGAATGCGCAGGGGCACGCGGATCGGCGCTTCCGGCGACCGAAGGTCGCCAAGCTCGTCGCCCGAGCCGCTGCACCGCTACGTGCAGCAGCGGCTGGCGGGCAGCATCACGCGTCCGGACGGCAGGTCGGTCGACGGGCCGACGGTGCGCTGGATCGGGCGCCGGAACGGCCGCCGCCAGGACCGGCGATGGGCGAGCGCGTGGAGCCCGCAGCAGATCGCCCAACGGTTGCCGGTGGACTTCCCGGATGATGAGTCGATGCGCATCTCGCACGAGACGATCTACCAGGCGCTCTACGTTCAGGGCCGCGGCGCGCTGCGCCGGGAACTGACGGCGTGCCTGCGCACCGACCGTGCGCTGCGCGTCCCGCGGGCCCGCACAAGGCGGGGCAAGGGCTTCCTCGACGCCGAGGTGATGATCAGTGAGCGGCCGGCGGAGGTCGACGACCGCGCGGTTCCCGGGCACTGGGAAGGCGACCTCATCCTTGGCCTGCGCAGCTCGGCGATCGGCACCCTGGTCGAGCGCACGACCCGGTTCACGGTGCTGCTGCACCTGCCGCCGATGCCCGGCCAGGGCCAGGCGAGAGTGAAGAACGGTCCACCGCTGGCCGGGCACGGCGCCGAGGCGGTGCGCGACGCGATCGCCGCAGCGATCGCGACGCTGCCCGAACCAGCTGCGCCGGTCACTGACCTGGGAGCAGGGCGCGGAGATGGCCAAGCACGTCGAATTGCACGTCGCCACCGGATTGCAGGTCTACTTCTGTGACCCGCACAGCCCCTGGCAGCGCGGCTCGAACGAGAACACTGTGAGTCTGGGACCGGCCCGGGCGTGAGTCTGGGACCGGCCCGAGGTTGCCCGGGCAGGGTGGGTGCCGGCAGCGCGAGGTGACTCTCGAGAACACCGGCCGCCGGCGGGCGTGCCTTGCGTTTGACCTGTCCTTCGAGCTGCCGGCACCGGCCTGGCCCACTCGTCTTGGCTTGATCAGGAGCTTGTCCGCCGCCGCAGGCGTGACTCCTCACAGTGCTGCCGCGACGAAGTGACCGTCTCCCAGGCCGGCGCCGACCCGCGTTCGCCCCGGTGGAAGGGACACCCGCAGATGGTCATGCTGACAGAGCAGTACGACTACGTCATCGGGGGCGACCCCGAACGTGACACGATCGACCTGGCCGTCGTGGACACCAGCACCTGGCGGGTTCGCGCGCATCTCGCCGACAACGCGGACGGACCGGGCTATGCGCACATGCTGGCGTGGGCAGCCGCGCACGCGCCCGGGCCGCGGGTGTGGGCGCTGGAGGGCACCGGCAGCTTCGCCGCCGGGCTGGCCGCGTTCCTCGCCGAGGCCGGAGAGGACGTCGTCGAGGTCGCCGCCGACAAGCGCGTGTCCGGCGCGAAGAGCGACCGCATCGACGCCGTCCAGGCCGCCCGCACCGCGATGGCGAGCGAGCATCCGGCGACGCCACGCCAGCGCGGGCTGCGCGAGGCGCTGCGTATGGTGCTCCGCACCCGACACGGGGTGCTCGTCAGCCGCACCAAGGCGATCAATGAGCTCATAGAGCCTGATCGTGGTGGTGCCGGAGCACCTGCGCGCCGTGCTACGCGGCCGCTCACTGGCGCACCAGCTCGACACCGTCGAGCAGTTGCGGGCCGCCCCCGGCGCGACCAGCGAGCACCGTGTCACGGTCGTCACGCTGCGCTCGATCGCCGCGCGTGTCCGGTTCCTCACCGATCAGGTCGCCGAGCTCGACCGTGAGCTCGCGGCACTGCTCAACCAGCACCCCGCCGGTCCGGCGCTGCTCGCCGAGCCCGGCGTCGGGCCCGTCGTCGCCGCTCAACTGCTCGTCTCCTGGTCGCACTCGGGGCGGGTGCGCAGTGAGGCGGCGTTCGCCTCGCTCGCCGGCGCCGCTCCGCTGGAGGCCAGCAGCGGGCAGCGGACCCGGCACCGGCTCAACCGCGGCGGGGACCGCAACCTCAACCGGGCGCTGCACACCGTCGCGGTCACGCGGCTACGCTGCCACGAGGAGTCGCGCCTACCAGGTCAAGCGCACACGAGAGGGCAAGACGCACCGGGAGGTGGCGTTGCCTCAAGCGCGCACTCGCTCGCCGGCTCTACCGCATCATCGAGGCCCGCCACCCGGCCCCCACGGCACGTCCTCCCCAACCCGTCGCCGCCAAGGCTTGATAGCCGGATCGGGCGCCGAACGGCGTGCTGCGCCGGCCTGCCTCGGTCGTCCCGGACGTCCTGGGCCGGCTCGCTCACCCGATGGTGTGCGCAGCGAGGAGCAGGCGGTGGCGGGCGCGAACGACGGGCAGGGCCTCGCCCTGCCCGCAGCGCTGCCCGAGGCCCCGCAGGGGCCCGCGGGTCAACGGCCGGCGTCCGCCGGTCCCGCAGGGACGCGCAGCGTCCTTGACGCGCGGGGGGCGGGGCCGTAACCGCGCCCGCCACCCGCCTGCGGCAGGGGCCAGACGTGATCGTCGGCCGTCACAAGCGGCAGCCGTCGGGCAGTGGTTGCGCGATCGTTGGAACAACGCTCGCCGGGGTCTATCGCGTCATCAAGGCCGCCACCTCAACCGCCGGTGGCAACGTCCTCCACAACCCCGTCGCTGCCGCGGACTTGACGAAACATAGGAGCGTCCGACGGGCTGCTGCGCCAGTACTTCCCGAAGGGTGTCAACGGCGGCCGAAAACTGACCCCGTAGCGGCGGGGGCGGTTTCTGCCGATCGTCGCAACACCCGAGGGGCGGATTCCAGCGATGGTCGCAACGCGGTGACTGAACGGCGAGGAGCGTACGGGGTCAGCGAACGTGGTTGAGCAGGATCTCGGCGACGGACGTGTCCGTGTCGGCGGCCCAGTCTTGGACGGCGGCGGCGAGGGTGAGGACGCTGCCGTAGAGCACGTTCTCCCCACCGTGCGTGACGATGAGGGTGTCGAGCGAGGAGAAGGCACGCCCTTTGCAGGCGAGGGCGAGGATGTCGCTCGCGGCACGGTCGCCCCGCCAACGAGCGACTGGCAGGGCGACCCCG
>JBLNEK010000018.1:0-5731 GCA_050262635.1 Candidatus Sericytochromatia bacterium
AACAGATCTGGCGCCAGATTTGGTCGAACAATCCCCAGGAGCGCCTCAATCGAGAGGTTCGGCGCAGGACCGACGTCGTGGGCATCTTCCCCGACCGCACCGCGATCATCCGCCTCGTCGGGGCGGTGTTAGCTGAACAGCAAACGAATGGATTGAAGGCCGCCGCTATCTGGGCCTCGATGTGCTCACCCGCGCCCGCGCCGCGCTCGCCGGCGCAAACGAACCAGCCAACACCGATCAGCCGGCGCTGACGGCCTAGACTGCACCCCGAAGGATCACGCGATCGAGCGGACTCTTACACCACTCCAGCGGGCTTGGCCATCCGATCTGATGACTCAGAAGATTTGCTTTGATTGCTTCAGAAAGTTGTTCCCTGACAAGCCAATTCGGAAGGTTACGTTGGGTCGGCAATGCGTTGTGTGCAAAGCGCAAACGGATCGACCGGAACAGCTGATTCCTGTTGAGGCAGAGGACATTCCGCTGGTAAGCAAATAGCTCAAGTGCCGCGGCGGGTATTTCCGAACTGAACGGCATGCCGACCCGCTGGGGAACGCGCTACCGCGCCGCCCTTCCCAGCGCGCCATCACTGAACGCTTACGACGCCATCACGATCCTGGCCTGACGACCCTAGTCTCCAGAGACCCGGCTTATTTACGGAAGTCTGCAGCGCGGGGGGTGCAGCGGCATCGCGATGTCATGTCCATCACGAATTTGGGCCTCGGCTGCGGCGCTTGCGAGGCGGTGAAGCCTTTTTCGCCCTTCGGCACGCGCTTCCCCCGCAGCGGACTTGGGTTTGCCTGCGCCGCTGAGGATGGCTGGCTCAACCTCCATTGGCCCCCAGCCACCGAGGTGACTGGCCCTCGCGTAGAGTCCAGCCGCCGTCAGCCCGCCTAGCCCTGACCCGACGTCTCCCCTCCGATGCAGGATCGATCCCATTTTCAGTTCCACTCTCAACCGACGATGATGTACTGGCACTGGCGCTAACAAATGAACGGTTTTCCAGGGGGCGGGCAGTGTTCAAACACGTCAGACGGAGCAATGGCGGGACCGACCCGCACCTGGCGGTGAACATGCGTGTCCGCGTATATCCGGGCAGCGACGCCGAGAGCCGAGGCGTTGTGGTTGAGGATTTCGGTGAGATCGCGGCTCACCCCGTTGATCTCGGTGGCCATCATTTCGCTGACCCGGCGCGGCGGTGGCGTTGGCGGTGTGTTGCAATCGGCGGTCGTGTCGGGTGGCCTGCGGCATGGCGAGATTAGTGGGTTGACGACTGTTGACGTGATGCCACCCGGCCATGAACCCGAGGTGGCATTCGCTGGCGTGTGGGCGCAGGCGTGCTGGCGACATGGCCGCAGGCCGAGCCAGCGCGAGATGTACGGCATGCTCGACGGCACCGGCTGCAAGGACCGGAACATGTTGAGCGCCGCTGGCGGCACGGCTGCGGGCGTCGGCATCGTGCCGTTGCTGGAACGGTGCTGGCCCACCATCTGCGAGGTGGCCACGCAGCTCTTCGGCCACAGCCAGGTCAGTCACGACGACGTGACCAAGGCGCTGGGGCTGTCCGTGGACCCCAATACCGCCGCGATCGAGCTGGCCCATATCCGAGTAGGAAGCGCGCCCGGCTCTTTCACGGTGACGAAGGCACTGAGCGCCCGAGAAATGGCACACCTATGAGACGGTTGGGATGCAGCGCAACGCTTCTCCGGGCAGAGGACTGCGGCTGTCATGTCATCGTCTCGGCCCAGGCGATGTGTCCTTCGAAGCCAAGCAATTCCGCCATCGCGCGATAGCGAGCCACCAAGTCCCGGTAGGCGACCTCGTCGCCGCGGGCTCGGGCTAGTAGTGCGCGCAGCCGCAGCAGCGTGATGTCGACGATCGCCGAACCGTCGGCTGCCGGCAGGTTCGCCAACCGGTCGATCACCTCTTGGGCTTCGGCCAGGTCGCCCTCGGCGCCACGCTCCAGCAGCGTCTCCACCAGAACGCGGGTGCCCCAAACGCCATAAAAGGGCCGTCCTGCCTGATGCAGTTCGTTCACGGCTTGGCGCATCACCGCAATGGCAGCATCGCGGTCGCCGCGCTTGGCCCTCTCCCGGGCGGCCCACAACTCGGTGACCGGGACCAGGGAGGGAGCACGCTCGCGCCACGTGTCGCGGACCTGCACCATCAGTTCCAGCCCGCGGTGACGGTCGGCCGCGGCGTCCCGATACAGCAGCGCGACACCCAGCGCGTACTTGACTATCTCAACAGCGACATCGTTGCTGGTTGCTTCGGCGGTTTGCACCGCCTCCTCGATGGCGTGCACCGCGGCGTCATCGGCCCGAAGCACCCCATGTGGCATCGCGTAACCGTAGGTCCAGGCGACGACAACGGCGAAGGTTGCCGGGTCGCTGCGTCGGGCCATCGCGACGGCGTCGTGGAGGTCCTGGCGCCATCCGGGACGGCCCAGCCACCACCGAGCAACGCCGCGAATCGTCAACCCGATCGCCAGCGGTGATCCCATACCGAAGCCGGCACCCTTGGCGGGGTCGCCGGCCGCCAGGTCGATGACGGTCTGCGACCACCGCAAGACCTCGCCGAACTCACCGGCATCCAACCAGTTGCTGAACGCTATGAACGCCAACCCCATGGTCAGGTTGGGATCGCCGATCGACTCCAGCAGCGCCATCTGTTCGGATGCCAGCCGCGACCCCTCACGCGAACGCCCGGTGTACACGAGCTCGGTGACCAGCCCGCTCATGCCGATGGCCAGCGAGACCTTGTCCCCGGCCGCGCTGCACAACTCCCGCAGCTCCGCAAAGCGGCCCCGGCTTGCTTGGACTGCTCGGGCTTGAAAGTCGGTGGCACACAGCATGGTGCGCGGGGCGATGCGCATCGACAATTGGTCGGGGTCGTCGGCAGGTAGTGCGTCGGCGATGCGGCACGCCCGCTCCCAGCTGACCCGGGCGGCGCCGACATCGCGGTTGGTTGACCACGCGCCGGCGCGCATGTGCCAGCCGTAGGCCGCGCGCAGCTCGCCCGCGGCTTCGAGGTGTTCGGCGATCAGCGCCGCGTTGTCCTCCACCGACCCGGGCGCACGCTCTTGGATCGCGGCGGCCAGGCGCCGATGCCACTGGGCGCGATCGGATTTCAGCTGCGATTCGTAGGCCACCGCGCGGATCAGCGGGTGATGGAAGGCGTACTCGGGGCTCGGGGTGAACCGCACCTGATCGATCAGCTCCGCGCCCAGCAGCTCGTCGACCACCGCATCGATCCCCAGCGCGGCCAGCAGCTCCGTCCCGAAGCGGGCGCCGATCACCGACGCCGCGTTCAACGTCTGCTTGGCCGGGGTACTCAGCCGGTCGATGCGCGCCTCGATGGCCGCCTGCACCGTGGCCGGCACACGCACCTCAGCGGCATCGGCGCGACAGACGTAGCCACCGCGCTCACCGGCCAGCACCCCGCGCTGGGCCAACTCGCGCACCATCTCCTCGGCGAAAAACGGATTCCCGGCGGCCCGCTCGGCGATGATCGCCGCCAGCTCGCCGACCGAGGGATCCGACCCGACCAGCTCACCGAGCAGCGCCGCAGTGTCCGCATCACCCAGTGGAGCCAGCGCTATCGTCTGGGCGCCGTGCACCCGCGTCAGCGCCCCCTCATATTCGGGGCGGGCGGTGATCAGCACCATCGACGGGGTGCGCGCAATGACGGACAGGAAGTCGGCCAGCATCGACTCGCTGACCTCATCGATCCACTGCGCATCCTCGATAATGAACAGCGCCGGTTCGGTGCGCGCCAGCGCCGCGGTGTTGATCAGCGCGGTCAACCGGCGCCGCCGCGCATCCGGGTCGATCTGGGGCAGCGCCACCTCGGGGTCGCCGATGCCCAGCAGATCATCAAGCAACAGCAGATCCTCGGGGTCGGCCTCCGGAAACTGCTGCCGCACTTTCGCGCGGGCGGCTTGGCCGTCGAGGTCGGCCACACCGGTGCTCCCCCGCAGCAGCCGTGTCACCGCATGGAACGGGACCTCACGGGCGTGGGACTCGCAAAAGGCCCACGCCACCTCGACCCCGCGACCGGCCGCCAGCGTGGCGGCCTCCCGCGCCATGCGGGACTTGCCGATGCCCGGCGCTCCCGTCACGTTTACGACACCACCGCGGCCACCGATCGCGCGCTCCACCATGGCCTCCAGCGCGGCCATCTTCCAGCCCCGACCGATCAGGCGAGTCTCGGCGCATCCAACCAGCCCCACCCGCGGACCGATCGACACCAGTCGACGCGCTGGGACCGGGTCGTCCTTGCCCTTGATCTTCACCAGCTCTATGTCTGCGAGCCGCGCGGCGTGCTCGACCAGCTGTGCGGTCGACTCCGACAGCATCACCGCGCCCGCGGGCGCCACCGATTCCATCCGCTGGGCCATCCCGACCTGCTCACCGATCGCGCTGTAACCCAACGACCCAGAATCGATCTCGCCGGCGATCACCCGACCCGAATTCAGCCCCACCCGCAGCCGCAGCGCCACGCCGTCGCAGGGCTCGACCTCGCCCGCCAACCGGTTCGCTTCCTGCTGGATGTCCAGGGCGGCCAGGCACGCCCGAAAAGCGTGGTCCTCCAACGCCACCGGGGCGCCGAAGATCGCCATCACCCCGTCGCCGGTGTACTCCACGCTCCCGCCGTAGCGGCGCACCATCGCCGCCGACCGCTCCACCAGCTCGGTCATGATTTCGCGGAACCGCTCCATATCTACGGCGGCCGCGATGTCCATCGACCGCACCACATCGGCGAACAGCACGGTGACCTGCTTGTACTCCGCATGTGCGTCTGGATCGGCCACCGGTGAGCCACAGCGGTGACAGAACTGAGCGTTCTCCAGAGGTTCGGTGCCACACGTACGGCACACCGTTACAGCCGCCATCAGACCCTCCGCCCGCTCCCGAGCCCGGGACATTCCGGGTTCTCCCAGAATAGGACGCAAGACGCCTGACGAGGCCGTTTATGGGCTACAACCGCGTGCGCGCAGGTCCATTCAACAGGCTGCAATCCGGGGCGAGTGATGGCCCGCACACGACGCCATCATACAGCCGGGCACCCCCAAATCAGATGCCTACCGCATGCGCAAGAACCGGAGCCGACTCGCCCGACGGTGGTGATCAGTGATGAGATCCTCCTTCTAAGGATCTGTTCAGCACGAGCAGCGATCTGGTCGAACGCCCGGCTGAAGTGATGCGTATCCGGTGCCAACTGCAGTAGTGCACTACTTAGGCCAAGCCGGTCTCCTCCTTTCAAACTAGAAGGACACCAACCCTCCTGCCGAGCACACTCCCTCGCCCATCGAGAAAGTGAACCACGATGAAGAAGACCGCAATCCGCGTGGACGTGGGACACGCGACGAAATTCGGAAGCCGGCTGTACGCCGGATTCGCATTCGCCTACATGTTCGTTTGGTTGTGGGGCTTCATAATCAAGGAGATTTCTGCGCAGTTCGTGCACTACCCCGCTGAATACACCGCCCATTTGAAGAACAGCCGGATCTGACTCACCCCGCCATCACATGACTGCTCGGTGGCGGTGTGGCCCAGCTCTCCGACCGAAGTAAACGATAGGTGTCACCGGCATGTCAGCCGCTTTAATACGAGAGCATCGCATCATTGAAAAGCTACAACTTGCGCCTAGAAGGAGAAATAAATGACTTGTCAAACAGCGATTTCACCCAAAAGGACCCCACAAGAGCGGGAGGCGGTGACAGCATACCTGA